>JBDTWH010000093.1:0-16377 GCA_040006795.1 Actinomycetota bacterium
GGACAGGCCAGCGTGGCTCCGACTGCCGGGATCGCTGCCCCGGAGTCGTTGAGCGCAAAGCCGATCACCCACATGATCATGATGGCGATGAGTCCCGGCCGCAGGAGCGGGATGTCCGCGAACGGCCGGCGCAGTGGTGCGGCGGCCCACCAGGTGGGCCGGGCGAGCAGGTAACCGAACAGGAGGAGCACCACCGGGATGAGCAACGAAAGAGGGTTGCTGAAGAAGAGCGTGGCGTTCTGCGCAAGCTTGCGGGCGATGACGTCCCAGGCGCCCCCGTCGAAGGTGGTCTGCACGAATCTGCCCAGGTGCGAACGGGACTCGGCCGGACGCAGCCAGTCCACCAGGGCTATGAGGACGATGAAGCCGGTGACCCCGCCCCAGATGGCCAGGAGCACCCGCCAGGTCAGCTTGATCTGCAGGATGGTGATGACCAGGTAGATCACGGCGGGCAGCAGTGCCGTTGGCCCGCCAAGGTCGCTTCCCCATGCTGGCGCCGCATCGATGATGACCGCGCCGATCCCGATGGCGGCCACCGCGGCAGCGGCGTTGCGGCGCTGCCCCAGGGTGACCAGCTGGTTGGCGACGGCCATACAGAGCAGCAGCGTCGCGGTGGCAAAAAGCGCGAAGGTCGTGTTGCCCATCCCGTAGAACCGGCCCCCGATCACGGGCTGCAGACCCATCAGGGAGGAAAGCTGCAGGCGGGACCCGGTCATGACGTCCACCCCCAGGACCGCCATGGTCGTTACGCAGACCACGATGAGAGGCCCGAACGTCCGCTTGTGCCATGGGCCCAGCAGCGCTGCCAGCGAGATCATGGTTGCGAAGAGCGCGACGGAGGCGGTGATGCTGATCAGGGGAGTAGCGAAGTGCCACCACGGCAAGAGGTTGGCCAGGAAGGTTGACACCGGGATGGTCGCGGCGATGGTGGCCAGACGGCGGGTGTTCACCAGGAGGTGATGTCGTTGCGGCTCGGTGCCCCAGCCGAACTTCCACAGCAACGCCGCGCCCAGGTAGAGCGCGAGCTGGAGCAGGGCCCACCCGTAGAAGAACGGCTGGACGAGGCTGTGGACCTCGTAGGAGGCCTGGTCGTAGTCGAGCAGAGCCTGCAGACGCTTGGAGGCGGCTTGGTCCGAGCTCTCGCCGGCGGGCACGAGCTGGACGGGGGTGCCCCCCAGACTCTGCGGCCTGGGGATGCCAAGGTGCGCCAGGATGCTCGGCGCCAGGTCCGTGAGCTGCACCAGCCCGGGCTGCCGGGTCGAGCCCGACTCAAGCGTCCCCGCGCCGTAGTGCGGCCCCGTGATGGCGATCATGCGCAGGCGCGCCGTGGACCCCGCGTCGGCGAGGCTGGCCAGCGCGATATCCGTCCCGGCGGGCGTGACCTTGAGTATGGCGGCGACCCTCGCGTCGATGGCCGCCACCTGCTGGGCGCGCGTGGCCGTCGGTCGGAGCTCATCCCTGGGGTTCACATCGGCCGGATCGCGGACCGGACCGACGTCGATCAGCGTCACGCTGCACGTGGCCAGTGCCGCCTGCAGCGTGGCCTCGTCGTACGGCTGGTACTTCACGACCATGCCGCTGGATCGAGCCCCGCCCAGCGCCGCGCCAGGGCCCACTGCCTGGATGCATCCGCCGTGAGCTGCCACCTGGTCGCCCAGCAGGCCCAGAGAGGTATCGAAGCGGCTGGCTCCTGCTGCTGCCCTGTACTCACTCCAGTGGGGCACCATGCCAGCGACCATCTGCCCGGGCAGCGCCCCACAGGGGGGTTTGACGCCGTCGGGGCCGCCCCCGTCGCCCACGCCCTCGATCGCGTCTGAGGCCTGCTCGCCTGCGGACAGGGTCAGCCAGCCGTCCACCGGGCAGGTGTTGGCATGGACCGATCGGACTGTCAGGGTGGCGGTCGCGCCGTCGCGCAGGAGCGACCACAAGGTTGGCGTGCTCCGGGGGGAGACGTCACTCCACGAAAGGCCCCCGGTGCCTATGACGACGATTGAGCCGTTGGTGCCCTTGCCCGCAGAACGGGTCGGGGTCGAGGAGATGACAGACCCGATCACCAGGCCGGCCAGCGCAATGGCTGCCGTGACGGCGGTGAAGAGCTGGCGTCGGGTCACGCGTCCAAGGCTACTGTGGATGGTTAGTGTCCAGATCCTGTGCCCAGCACCTGCAGAAGTGACGCCGTCGCCAGTATCAGGCAGACACCGCCACCGATCCGGCGAAGAGTGGCCAGCCTGATCCACCTCAGCAGGCTCCGCCCGAGTACCGCGCCCAGTGCCGACACCGTTGCCAGTGCGAGGAACGCGCCGAGTCCGACCGAAACCGGGTCCCCGTACTTGACGACCAGGCCCGCCGTCAGCAGCTGTGAGAGATCGCCCCACTCCGCCACGAAGAGAACCAGGAAGCTGGTCAGGACAACTTTCCAGCCATGGATACCCGGTTTGGCTTTCGCCTCGATCTCATGCTCGGTCTCGGCCTCCCCGGCATCGGCCGCGCCGGCTCCGCGGAGCAGGAACAGGCCGCCGGCCAGGAACATGAGCGTGACAAAGACCTCGACCGGCGTCCGGGGCAGCCGACCGATCAGGCCGCCCAGCGTCACCGCCACGAAGGTCTGGACCAGAAATGCGGCGCTCACCCCGATCCAGACCAGGATCGGCCTGTAGCGGGTGGCCAGGACCAGGGTTGCGATGAACGTCTTGTCAGGCAGCTCAATCGGGAAGATCAGGAGGAAGGCAGTGGCGGCGATGACGAGGCTCATTGTCGGGCAAGCCTAACGAACCTGGGACAGCGGACTGGCTCGGAGGGAAAGGGCTACGGTTCCTCTTCGAGCTCAGTCTTGAGGTCTGCAAGCGCCGCGACATGGCGCTCGGTGTACTTGTCGATCCACCGGTCGTGAATCAGCCGGATCGGAACCGCGTTGAGAAAGTGCAGCTTCTGCCGACCGGACCTGCGGGTGACAACCAGGCCCGCGTCCTCCAGCAGACGCAGATGCTTCATGACCCCGAAACGCGTCATCTCCACGTCGGACTCGAGCTCGGACAACGTCCGGCCGTCGCATTCGAAGAGCCGGTCGAGCAGGTGCCGTCGGGTCGGGTCGGCCAGCGCTTTGAACACGAGGTCCTCGTCGGTCACCACCCGAAGATAAGTGACTAAAAAGTCACCTGTCAAACGGGACGACTCGCTACAGCCCCTTGTCCTTGATCCATGCAAGCACCGAGTCGGCGACGTCGCGCCAGCCATGGTCGATCGTCAGCGAGTGGCCGCGGTCCTCGAACTCCTTGATGTCGGTCACCGCCCTGGACCTGCGGTACTGCTTGTACGTGGACCTGCTGATCGCCTCAGGCACGGTGTGGTCCTCGCTGCCCATCGTGATGAGCAACGGGCCTCGATCCTCGTTGTCGACCTCCACCTTGGTCTCCGAGTGAGGGTTGAAGTTCGCGGCGGCGGCCTGGAAGAGCGGTCTGGCCGGAGAGGGAATCGTCCAGCGCTCGTACAGCTCGGCGGACTCGTCCGGTGTCAGCGCATTGCCGAACGCGTACTCGAACTGCTGAGGGGTCAGCGACACGGCAGCGTCGATGTTGCCGGGGTTGTGAAGGGCAGGGAACGACGACCGCAGCGTGGAGATCGGCAGGGGCAGGACTCCCTTGATCGGCGCCGGGTCTATGGCGACGCCCGCCGCCGCGCGACCTTCTCCCAGAAGCTTCTCAACGATGAGCCCGCCGAACGAGTGGCCAATCACGATCGGCTTGGCGGGCAGCGAGTCGATGACCTCTGCATAGTGCTCGGTGACGTCTTCGACCCCGTAGTCAGCAACGGCACCGGCATTGGCGCGCGTCGCCTCGACGGTGTCTGCGTCGCCGGGCCAGCCGGGCGCCGTCGCGTCATAGCCGGCCTCCCTGAAACGGTCCACCCACGGCTGCCAGGAACTGCTGTGCAGCCACAGGCCGTGAATGAAGACAACCGGGGTTTTCATGGTGTCAGCCATGATGAGCTCCTTCTGGGGGTTTGGGCTCTTGGACGCGGCGTCACAGCGCAGCAAGAGACTCGCGCAGGGGCGCCATGAGAATTTTCTAACGCCGGGCGCGGGCACATTGCAAGACCGGGGTCGCTCACTGAGACACGACCGCGCCGGGGAGGACCGGACCGCCCGTGACCGCGATCAGGTGGGCTCTTGCCTCGCAGGAAGGCTCCGCCCTTCGGGTCCACCTGAGCGGCGAGGGGCCCGCCCGACATACGCTGCTCTCGTGGACCCGGGCACAAGCACGTCCTCGACGCTGGTCGTCAGCTCGATCCGGGCGGGTGCCGGGTCCCGCACGTATGCCAAAGGGAGTCGTCGGAGGCGCAACTGAAATCAGGCTGACACTGCCAGGAGCAGCAGGCGCTCGCCGCTGACCGGACCGGAAAGGGCTCTGAATGAGCATGCGATATGGATTCCTCGGGCCCACGGGCACCTTCACCGAGATGGCGCTGCGCCAATGCTCGAATGTCGCCGGGGGCGCCGAGCACGTCCCGTTCGCCTCCGTCGACGCGGCGCTCGCGGCCTTGCGCGGCGGCGGGATCGAGGCGGCAATGGTGCCGATCGAGAACTCCGTGGAGGGTGGGGTCAGCTCCACCCTTGACGCTCTCGCCAGCGGCGACCAGCTGGTGGTCGTTGCCGAGCAGGTCGTCCCGATCACCTTCGTCCTCGCAGCCCGGGCGGGTATCGCGCTTGCCGACATCCGGACCATCTCCACCCATCCGCACGCCTGGGCCCAGGTGCGGGCCTGGATGGCCGCGCACCTGCCCGACGTGGAGTACCTGCCCGGGGCCTCCACGGCCGCGGCGGCCGCAGGGCTCACGCGTGAGCGCCCGCCATACCAGGGGGCAGTCTGTGCGCCTGTGGCGGCGGCCGACCACGGGCTCACCGTCCTGGCGGAGGATATCGGCGACACCAGCGGCGCGGTCACCCGATTCGTGCTGGTCGCCAGGCCCGGGCGGCTGCCCGCGCCGACCGGCGCTGACAAGACCTCGGTGGTCCTGTTCCAGCGTGAGGACCGACCCGGTGGCCTGCTCGAGCTGCTCGAGCAGTTCGCCGCCCGCGGCATCAACCTGACCCGTATCGAGTCGCGCCCCAACGGGGGCAAGCTGGGGGACTACTGCTTCTCGATCGACTGCGAGGGCCACGTCAACGACGAGCGGGTCGGCGAGACGTTGATGGGACTGCGACGGGTGTGCGCTGACGTTCGCTTCCTCGGGTCCTACCCGCGGGCCGACGGCGTCGCCGCGCAGGTGGTGCAGGGCACCGGTGACAAGGAGTTCCTCGACGCCCGCACCTGGCTTCGAAGTCTGCGCGACCAGAAGCCCTGAGCCGGGACGTCCGCGCCTGCGTCAGGAACGAAGGCCGGCCAGGTAGCTGAGCAGGCCACGTTCTCCGGAGCGCATCATGTACGCGTGGTTGCCGCGCAGCAGGGGCCGGATCGCAAGCGGTGCTCGCTGCAGAACCGTTGACGTGACCTCAACCTCCTGGCTGAACTCGGCGCAGGTCCCCGAGCCCTCGGCGCTGAGCTTCCAGGCACACCAGCCCTGCAGGTCCCCGTCGATCTCCACGCGGAGGATCCCGCCCGCCTGGTCCTGTACGGCACGGTGCAGAACGAGGTCGAGGGTGTAGGGGAGCAGGCTTCGGATCCGCACCCGGCCGGTGTCAGCATCGATGTGCCGGATCTCGCGGATCTGGGGCCACCACCGCTGGTAGCCCTCAACATCTGAGAGTGTGGCGTAGACCTTGTCGCGCGGCGCGAGAAGGTGCCACGTGCTGTCGAAGCGGTAGGAGGTGGAAACCACTCAGCCCACCCGAACAACGAGGGCAAGGGGGTCCACGGTTGCCGACAGGGCGCGTGCCCGTCCGACCGTGTCGCCGTCAATCTGGACAGCCTCGGGATTCTCGCAGCGGACGGTCACCGACTTCAGGCGATGGTGGTCCACCCGCTTGTGGCCCTTGCGCTTCCGGGAGACGATGCGCCCGGCAAGGGCCACCCATCCGACCACGCCCACCGGGGACAGGATCACGGCGTCGAGCCAGCCGTCGTCAACCTGGGCCTGGGGCATGAGCACCAGACCGCCGGTGAGCTTGCCGCAGTTCCCGATGACGACGCTGCGCGTGCGACGGCTGAGCTCGGGCTCGTCGTCGAACTTGACCCGGACCTTGAACTGCGGGCCGCGCAGGTTCTTGGCGCCGGAGAAGGTGTAGGCCAGCGGTCCGACCGTCTTCTTCAGGCGTTCTGGTGCATCGGCCATGATCGCGGCGTCAAACCCGATGCCGGCCATGATCAGGAAGATGTGCTTCTCGTCGCGTTCCCGCTCGCCGGCATACTTCACGATGAGCCTGCCGACGTCGATCCGCTTGTTCTGGCCGGTCAGCGCCACCTTGAGCGCGCTCTCCAGGTCGATGGGCAGGTTGAGGTTGCGGGCGAGCAGGTTGGCCGTGCCGCCGGGCAGGAGCCCGAGCGGGGTCTCGGTCCCGACCAGCGCTTCCGCAACGGCCCGCACGGTCCCGTCCCCGCCAAGGGGGCAGATGAGTGTCGCGCCATCCAGGACGGCCTGCCGGGCCTGTCCCGTGCCCGGGTCCTGAGCCGTCGTCTCGACCCAGAGGGGCTCAGACCAGCCGGCGGCCAGGCAGCCTTTGCTGACCTGCGCCCTGACCGCGTCGACGTTGTCGAACTTGGTCGGGTTGACGATGATCGCGGCCAGTCGCAGGGGTGTCCTGGACTTGCCCGCCCCCTCGGGGCGGAAGTGCTCACGGGGCGGACGGCGGCGGGAGAAACGGCGGATGCCCACCGCCTGGGACATGGTGTCGGCCGAGGCCGAGCGAAGTAGCCAGGCGATCAGCAACAGCGCGGCGATGGCCGCGATGGCGATCCTTCCGGCAGTGTCAGTCAGCACGTGGCGAGGCTACCGGAAGACCTGGACGTGTCATCTTCAACCTGACCGACTGCCCTGGTGGGAAACCCGCGGTTGGTAATGGGTTCGATGGCGCGCAGCATGCGCCGATAGGCTCGGGTTCGTGATCGATATCAAGCTCCTGCGCGACCAGCCGGATGCCGTCCGGGCCTCACAGCGTGCCCGTGGCGAGGACGAGGGGATCGTCGACGCGATCCTCAAGGCGGACGAACGACGGCGCTCGTCCATCGCCGAGTTCGAGTCCTTGCGTGCGGCGCAGAAGTCGTTCGGCAAACAGGTCGCTGCCGCGAAGGGTGACCAGAAGGCTTCGCTGGTGGTCTCCGCCAAGGCCACATCTGAGCGGGTCAAGACGCTGCAGGCCGCTGCTGATGCTGCTGATGCCGAGCTCGCGGCGCTGATCCGTCGCGTCCCCAACGTGGTCATCGAGGGCATCCCCAGCGGTGGTGAGGATGACTACACGGTCAGGGAGACCGTTGGCACCGTCCGGGACTTCGCCGCGGAGGGCTTCGAGCCCAAGGACCACCTCGAGCTTGCCGAAGGTCTGGACGCCCTCGACATGGAGCGAGGTGCCAAGGTCGGCGGATCGCGCTTCTACTTCCTGCGGGGAGTCGGCGCACTTCTCGAGCTGGCGGTTCTCAACATGGCCATCGCTCAGGCGGTCGAGACCGGGTTCATCCCGATGCTCACCCCGACCCTGGTCAAGGCCGACATCATGGCCGGCGCCGGGTTCCTGGACTCCCACGCCGACGAGGTCTATCGGCTGGAGGCCGATGACCTCTATCTGACCGGCACCTCCGAGGTTGCGCTGGCGGGCTACCACGCCGACGAGATCCTGGACCTCTCCGGCGGGCCCAGGCGCTATGCGGGGTGGTCTGCCTGCTACCGCCGGGAGGCCGGGTCCTACGGCAAGGACACCCGCGGCATCATCCGGGTGCACCAGTTCCAGAAGGTCGAGATGTTCAGCTACTGCCGGCCCGAGGAGGCGGAGGCTGAGCACGAGCGCCTGCTCGACTACGAGAGGCAGATGCTGGCCAAGATCGAGGTGCCCTATCGCATCATCGATACCGCGGCCGGCGACCTCGGCGGTCCCGCGGCCCGCAAGTACGACTGCGAGGCCTGGGTCCCGACGCAGGGCCGCTACCGCGAGCTCACCTCGACCTCGAACTGCACCACCTACCAGGCCCGCCGCCTCAACATCCGCGAGCGAGACCCGCAGTCCGAGGGCAACGCCACGCGTCACGTCGCGACCGTCAACGGCACGCTGGGCACCACGCGCTGGCTCGTGGCGATTCTGGAGAACCACCAACAGGCCGACGGCTCGGTCGTGGTCCCGGCCGCCCTGCGTCCGTTCCTCGGCCTTGACGTGCTGTCTCCGGCGGTTTGAGCTGGGCACGGGAATGGTGAAGCGTCTGATCGCCATTGATCTTGACGGCACCATGCTGCGGCGCGACGGCACGATGTCGCCGGGGGTTCGGGAGGCAGTACGCGATGTCGTCGACACCGGCGTGGACGTGGTCATCGCCACCGGACGCGCCATCGGGTCAACCATGCCCATCGTCAAGGACCTCGGACTGGACCATGGTTTCGTGGTCTGCTCCAACGGTGCAGTGACCCTTCAGCTGGACCCGGACGAGCCTGACGGATATCGGATCCTCGAGATCGTGACGTTCGACCCCGGCCCGGCGCTGGAGATGCTCAAGGGATCCTGGCCGGACGCCGAGGTCGCCGTGGAGGAGATTGGCGTCGGCTTCAAGGTGAGCGGGCCCTTCCCGGATGGTGAGCTGGTGGGTGAGGTCCGGGTCGTCTCGTGGGCCGAGCTGTCTGCCTCGCCGGCGACCCGGGTGACCTTCCGCAGTCCCACCGGCACCGCGGAGGACTTCCTGGAGCTGGTCGAGCGGATCGGCCTGCACTCGGTGAACTACGCCGTCGGGTTCACCGCATGGCTGGACATCAACCCGGAGGGGGTCTCGAAGGCCTCGGCCCTCGAGATGGTCCGGCGCCGGCTGGGCGTCGAGCCCGCACAGACCGCAGCCGTAGGCGATCAGCGCAACGACCTCGAGATGCTGCACTGGGCAGCACGAAGCGTCGCGATGGGTAACGCCCCCGATGAGGTCAAAGCCATCGCCGGCGAGGTGACCCTCGATGTCGACGAGGACGGTCTGGTTCCGGTCCTGCAGTCCTTCGTCTCCTGAGGTCCGAACACCCGTAGAGGTCCCACGCCCGGGTTCCCCCATCCCGGTTCCCCACCCATCGACCGACCTCTGAGCACCCTGTCGACCTCTGACGCCCGGGTGGCTTCTGACTACCTCTGCGTGCCCTGTGATGGCATGCTGGGCGGGTCATGTCCGAGCTCATCATCACCTCGCCGGCCAACGCCCGCCTCAGGTCACTGGTTTCTCTGCGCCGTCGTCGTGCCCGCGAGGAAGCGGGGCTGACCCTCCTGGAGGGTTATGACGAGCTGTCTCTGGCGCTGGACGCCGGAGTCGTGCCTCACACCGTCTACTACTGTCCCGAGCTCATGCTGACCCCCTTGGCGCAGCAGGCGATCGTCCGCCGGGTCCAGCTGCTGGGCTCTGACACCCAGCAACTCGGGCGCGTCGCGTTCGAGAAGGTCGCCTACCGGGAGGGCCCGGACGGCTTTCTCGCGGTGGTGGACTCGGTGGTGCGTTCGTGCGCCAACCTGGTCCTGACCGGGCCGGCGCCGCTGGCCCTCATCTGCCAGGGCGTGGAGAAGCCGGGCAACCTCGGCGCGATGTTGCGCACGGCCGACGCCGCCGGGGTTGAGGCCGTGCTGGCTGTCGACCCGGTCACCGACTGGAGCAACCCCAACCTGGTGCGGGCCAGCAAGGGGACCGTGTTCTCGGTGCCGGTGGCCTCGGCCGGCACTCCCGAGGCCTTGACCTGGTTGTCGGATCACGGCATCCCGCTGGCCGCAACCACCCCGGACACAGACCTGTTCTACACGGACGTGGACTACACCGGGCCGATCGCGATCGCCGTGGGGGCCGAGAAGTACGGCCTGACCGAAGAGATACTTGCCGCTGCGACATACAGGATCCGAATCCCGATGGCAGGACGGGCGAACTCTCTCAACGTTGCTACCTCGGCCGCCGTGGTCATCTATGAGGCAGTGCGGCAGCGCCGAGAGGCGTTGACCGGCAAACCCGCTGGTTGACCGCCAGGCAGGTATGTGTGGGGCACGGACCGGACAGCCGAACATACCCCCCGGTCAAGTGCGCTGCGTCCAAGTGTCAACATGACGTATGCGAGTTGACCATGTTTCGTACGCCGCCGAGAGGGATGGGCTGGCTGCGACCGCGAAGCGCCTCGCCGAGAAGATCGGGGTGACACCAGTCGACGGCGGTGTCCATCCTCGCTTCGGTACTCGCAACATCATCTTTCCGCTGGCCGGGCATCGTTACGTCGAGGTTGTCGCCGTGCTTGACCACCCCGCGTCCGACAAGGCGCCCTTCGGCCAGGCCGTTCGGGCCCGTTCCGAGGCCGGCGGTGGCTGGCTGGGGTGGGTCGTCAGCGTCGACGACCTCTCCGAGGCCGAGAAGCGACTCGGCCGTCAGGCGGTGGAAGGCAGTCGCCATAGCCCGGATGGCGTCATGCTCCGATGGCGTCAGCTGGGTATCCGGGGGCTCATCGCCGATCCTCAGCTCCCTTACTACATCAAGTGGGAGGATGACAGCGTTCACCCTTCCGCCGGGGCCTCTACCGACGTCACCATCCGCGGCCTGCAGATCGCTGGTGATCGTGAACGGGTCTGGGAGTGGCTCGGTGTTCCGGCTGACCACACCTCGCAACTCCTCGATTTCACGTTTGTGGACCCGAACGGCGCCCCGTGCCTGAAGTCCGTCACGTTCGATACGCCCGACGGTCCGGTGACTATCTGAGCACCGGCTCACCGGGTCCGGTCCGGTGCGGGTGTGACGACACAAAGGTGTCGGGTGAGCACGTGCCGGCCCGGCAGCCGGTAGATTCTGGGACATGCCCAGCGACCTCGTCCTGAAGTCCATGAACACGCTTCACCGCATCCTGCTCAAGGTCAGTGGCGGGCGCGTGGGGTGGACGGCAGGCGAGATGCCGGTGCTGGAGCTCACAACCACGGGTCGCAAGAGCGGTAAACCCCGCTCCGTCATGCTCACCTCACCGCTGCGGGATGGCGCGTTCCTCGTCGTGGTTGCCTCCCGAGGCGGCGATGACAACCCACCCGCCTGGTTTCTGAACCTGTCGGACAACCCCGAGGTTCAGGTGAGGCTTCAGGGGAGACCCAGTCAGCGGATGCGCGGGATCGTCGCCACGCACCAGGAGCGCGAGAGGTTGTGGCCGCTGGTCATCGCCGATCACAAGAACTATGCCGGGTATCAGAAGAGAACCGAGCGCGAGATTGCCCTGGTGCTCCTCGGACCTGTCGTCTGAGTATCGGTTCGCCCCACCTGGCCCTCCGGTTTGCGTCGTCACTGGCGTCGGCACGGACGCACCGGAGTGGGGGTTGCCCCCGGCCCACGGGGCGCTCGGTCCGGGCTCGACTCAGCCGAGGTAGTCGACCAGCACCGGGGCGAGCCCGACGTAGGTCTGCGGTGTCATCTCGAGGAAGCGCTGCTCGACGTCCGCCGGCAGGCCCAGGCTGACGACGAAGTCACGCAGGTCGTCGCCGCTGATACGGCGGCCGCGAGTGAGCTGCTTGAGTCGCTCGTAGGGGTTCTCCATCCCCGCGACGCCCTGAGCCCCAAGGGCACGCATCGCGGACTGGATCGGCTCGCCGAGCACCTCCCAGTTGGCCTCCAGGTCGGCGGCCATGGCACCAGGCAGCGCATCGAGACCCGCCAGTCCGCGGCCGGCGTTGTCGATCGCGAGCAGCGAGTGGCCGAAGGCGGTGCCGATGTTGCGCTGCATGCTCGAGTCGGTCAGGTCGCGCTGCATCCGCGACTCCACCAGCGTTGCGGCGAGCACGT
The DNA here is from genome assembly GCA_040006795.1 of Actinomycetota bacterium. Classification (GTDB taxonomy): domain Bacteria; phylum Actinomycetota; class Actinomycetes; order Actinomycetales; family Dermatophilaceae; genus UBA4719. Next base: position 11,892 of record JBDTWH010000093.1, read on the forward strand.
CGAGCAGGGCGTTGGAGACCTCGAGGTTGGCCTCGGCATTCTCGAACCGGATCGGGTTGACCTTGTGCGGCATCGTCGATGAGCCAACCGTGCCCTGGCCGCGTACCTGTGCGAAGTAGCCCATCGAGATGTAGGTCCAGAAGTCTGTGCACAGGTTGTGCAGGATCCGGTTGAAGCGGGCGATGTCGCCGTAGAGCTCAGCCTGCCAGTCGTGGCTCTCGATCTGGGTGGTCAGCGGGTTCCAGGTCAGGCCGAGGGACTCGACGAACGTCTTGCTGATCGCAGGCCAGTCCGCGCCGGGCACCGCGGCGAGGTGGGCGCCATACGTGCCGGTCGCCCCGTTGAGCTTTCCGAGGTACTCCGCGCGGTCGATCCGGGAGAGCTGTCGCTGCAGCCGGTAGGCGAGAACCGCGATCTCCTTGCCCATCGTGGTCGGCGTCGCGGGCTGGCCATGGGTGCGTGCAAGGAGCGGGACGTCGCGCAGGTCGCGGGCCATCGCGGCGACCGCCTCAACCAGGGCGGTGGCTCGAGGCAGCCACACCTGCTCGACGGCCCCCTTGATCATCAGTGCGTAGGAGAGGTTGTTGATGTCCTCGCTGGTACAGGCGAAGTGGACCAGCTCGGAGATGGCGCCCAGGCCGGTGGTGGGCTTGCCGTCCATCGCGGCCAGCCGGCGCTTGAGGTAGTACTCGACGGCTTTGACGTCGTGGACCGTCTCCCGCTCCAGATCGGCCAGCTCGGCGATGTCGCCGGGGCCGAAGTCGTCCACGACCGAGAGCAGGCGAGCCTGTTCGGCGTCGGTGAGCGATCGAACGTTCGGGACGATCCGGGCGGTGGTGAGGTGGATCAGCCACTCCACCTCGACATGGACGCGCTCGCGGTTCAGCGCAGCTTCAGACAGGTGGTCGACCAGGGGGGCCACCGTCGGCCGGTAGCGGCCATCGAGGGCGCCCAGGGCGATGGGCGGGGATGCGTCAGCAAGCGAGACCATGCCGGCCATCCTCCCAGAGTCTGGCCGGCCGCATGAACGGTGCTGGTCAGGTTTGATGTGGTGCAGGTGTCTGCTCCTTCTCCGAGGCCGGGCCGGAGGCTCGCGCACGCGTGAGTATCCGCACCAGCTCGATCATGGCGGTGGCGATCGCCAGCACCCCCACCCAGAGCAAGCCGGTGATGCCGTTGAAGAACAAGCTCTGGAAGAGGATGTTCCGTTGCTCCCCCCCGGAGGCCGAGCCGGTGGAGGCAATGCCCCACGCAAGCACGATGGAGGCGGCGCTCATGACGGAGGCCACCCCGAAGCCCCACAGAGGTGCCCGGTGAAGGAACACCCAGCACGCGATCCAGCCGATGAGGAACAGTGCCGGCAGTCCCGCGATGGCCATGAATCCTTCGAGGTTCCGGAACACGGGGGCCTTCTTACTCTTCTGCTTGTCGAGGGGGCTGGACGAGCGAGAAGGTCTCGCCCTGGGCGCCGATCATAGGAGCCATCCGGCCGAAAGGGGTATCCGCCGGATCGCGCACGATGGTGGCACCGAGCTCTACAGCCCTGGCAGCGGAGGCATCACAGTCCTCGACCGAGAAGTAGACCGACCAGCCCGGGGAAGCCTCAGCCCGAGTGCCGGCCTCGAGCTCGCCCACCCCGCCGACGACCGCGCCGTCACCTGCACGCCTGATGGTCGAGTAGGTGAAGTCGCCGTCCAGCTCGTCGAAGCTCTCGAAGGTGTAGCCGAAGACCTTGCCGTAGAAGGCTTTTGCGCCCTTGTAGTCCCGGGTCATCACCTCGTTCCAGACCAGGGCACCGGGCTCGTTGTAGACCCCGACCCCCAGGTGGTCGCCGCCCTGCCAGACGCCGAAGGGCGCGCCGGTCGGATCCACCGCGAACGCGATACGACCTGCGGTCATCACGTCCATCGGCTCCATCATGACCTGAGCGCCGGCCTTCTTGGCTCTGGCCATCGTCGCCTCCACGTCGTCGGAGGCCAGATAGGTGGACCAGGCATTGGGGAAGGGGTTGCCTTCGGGCTTCGGCGAGATGGCTGCGGCCGGGCGGCCGTTCATCATGCACATGAGGTATCCCCCAGCCTCGGGCGGGCCGTCCTGGATGTCCCAGCCGAACAGGCCCGAGTAGAACACCCGGGCTGCTTCCGGATCGGCGACCATCACGTCGATCCAGCAAGGGGTGCCGTTGGGCCAGGCTTCATCGTGTGTGGGCACCGTGCGCTCCGTTCGGTGGGCAGACTCCTGGGCGTGGTCGTAGCTGCAAGTGTGGTACGACTCACATTGAGCCTCCCACCCGGGCCTGGCAGTCGCCACCTCGGCCCCTTGCCGCACCGACGTCAGGGTGCCATACCTTCTGGCAGCGGAGGGGATGGGCCCGCCGGTGGCAGCGCGTTGGCCTCCGCGGCGGGAACAGGAGCCGCGGCCTGTCTGGCGGTCTCGGCGAGCGCGATCCCCACCAGCACGATGACCGTGCCGATGATCTGGATGCTGTTGAGGGACTCCCCGAGCAGGATCCACGCGATGATGCCGGCGCAGACGGGCTCAAGCATGCCGATCAGCCCTACCCGGGCCGGACCCACCCGTGCGACGCCGAAGAGCACGAGAAGGAATGGCGTGACGGTGCCGAGCACGACGATCCACAGGACCAGCACCCACAGGGGCGCGCTGCCGGGCAGGGCACCGGGCAGGTCGACCGTCTGTCTGAGCTGACCGAAGGGGAACGCCGGCCAAGGCGAGACGATCGCCCACAGAATGGCTGAGAAGCCAAAGCTGAAGGCCATCAACGAGATCGGATCGCGCCCACGCTGACCGTGTTCGCCCATCAGGTAGTAGGAGGCCAGCGCTGCGCCGGCCCCGAGCGCGCTGATCAGGCCGATCGGGTCGAGGGTCATGCCCCTCCAGAACTGGGCCACCAGGGCCAGGCCGCTCAGCGCGCAGGCCAGGCCAAGCCAGAGCCGGGACTTCACCGGCTGCTTCTGGACGAACCGCACCCACAGCGCCACCATCAGCGGGGCGGTGTACTCGAAGAGCAGCGCGATCCCGACGGGCATTCGCGCGATCGCCACGAAGTAGAGCCACTGGACCATCGCGATCCCGGTTAGCCCGTAGAGCGCCAGGAAGCCCAGCTCTCGACGGGTCACGCGCAGGGCGCCCGGGTTGCTCAGGGCGGTGATGGTGAACAGGATCAACGCGGTCCCGCCGCTGCGGATCGAGACGAGCTGGAGGGACGAGAGACCGTTCTGCAGCACGACCTTGCTGACATTGCCGTTCACGGCGAACAGGACGGCAGCACCCACGGCCAGGAGCACCCCCGCTGAGGTGCGCGAGGGCCTGCCGTATCGCCCGCGGTGCCACGTCACCGGCCCATGCTGGCTCATCTGCGGGTCCAAGGTTGCGCCGGGTCAGTGGACGGTCATCGGGGTGCCCGGAAGGGCGATGGACCCGGGCTTGGCCCAGAACTCCATCACCTCGACTCTCAGGCGTCCGGCCCGGACCATCGGGTCCCTTTCGGCCAGCCTGAGCGCCTCATCCGCGGTCTCGGTGCAGAAGAAGGAAAGGCCGCGCAGCGTGGCGTCAGGCTGGTTGCGCAGCGGGCCGTTGAGGGCCAGCAGGCCACGGTCGGACAGCGTGTCCAGATAGGCCAGATGTTGCGCCTGCAGCTCGTCCAGCTCCGCCTCAGAGAAGGCCGGCGGGTTGTCCGGACGTCGCAACAGCACCAGGTGATAAGCCTCGAGCTCCATCACGTTCTCCCTTGGTCATGGCCATCGGTCGTGGGTCCAGCGCCCCTGACCCGTCACGGCGTCAACCAGTATCGCGATGGCCAGGGCTCCCTGTCCGCTTCGCGCCTCGCTCGCAGAGATTTGTTGCAGATTTGCGTGAAGTCGGGTCTTGACCTCGTGAGGCTATGCATTGAAATTTTTGCCGCTGCCTCAGCGATCTGGGCGGCGGCGCAGGAGCCCCCGCTGGTCAGCGGGCTCACCCTCGTCGATCCGTTCCTTCAGGATGCCAGGCTGTCCCCGATCCTGCGGCTCGCGGAGAAGGTCGTCACCGGCAGCGCAGTGGCCTGGACGCGGTTTTACTACCCGTCCCTCTACAAGGCCGCCAAGCCCGCCGACTTCGCGCAGTACCTGCGGGACATGTTGGCCTCCCTGCGCGAGCCTGGCCGCATGGCGGCCCTGAAGGGGGCCCCCACCGGGCAGGAGCGGTGCCGTGCCCGTATCCCCGAGCTCCGCGTTCCGGTGCGGATCGTGATGGGCACCAGGGACCCTGACTTCCCGGACCCCGTTGCCGCGGCCAGGGACGGCGAGGCCCTCATCGGCCAGTACACCAAGACCAGCCTCGAGCTGATCGACGGCGCGGGGCACTACCCGCACGCAGAGCTTCCCGGGGTGACCGCGGCGGCGATCCTGCCGTTCCTGGCCGATGTCGTCAGTGCCTAGGCCACGCCTGTCCACGATGTCGGTGGTTGATGCGACCCTCGAGCTGATCG
>JBDTWH010000094.1:0-9771 GCA_040006795.1 Actinomycetota bacterium
CGACGACCCGAGCTTTGTGTCTCCGTCGCGTGGGCGGGGCAGCGCCTTCCACTCGGTCCCGGCCCGACGGCTCCTCGACACCAGGGGAAGCCGGGGCGGGCCGCTGGGCTACGGGGCGCCGATCACGGTGATCGCTGACTTCGGGCAGGCGGTGAACGACTCGATCGGGTCGCTCGCGGTGAACATCACCGTGACCGGGCCGCGGGAGCGTGGATATCTCGTCGCCTATGCCAGCGGCCAGCTTCTGCCCGACACATCGACCCTGAACTTCACCCGAGGCAGCACAGTCAGCAACATGGCGACGGTGCAGGTCGGACGGTCGCCAGCTAATGTGCCCACCTTCGACGTCTTCAATATGTCCATGGGGGCCACACACCTTGTGCTCGACGTGTTCGGCTACTACGAGTTCGGAGACCAACCTGGCGGCTTGCACTTCCACCCGTCCCAGCCCATCCGCATCGTCGACACGCGAATCGGCCAGGGTGCGGCGAAACTCGGTGCGGGCACCACCACCATCACAACGCCGTCGGCGCTCATCGGCCCGCAGACCCACGCTCTCGTCACGACTCATGCCCTGGTCGATGTCGTCGGGACGTTCGAGGCCTACCCGGCTCCGTAACGGACCCAGGTTGTCGAGAAAGTCGGTGGCCGGTGCTGTTTGCCAACCGGTCCGGACGGTGGCACGTCTCGAGGGGCCCCAGCCTGGCGCGTTCGACCCGTGCACCGATCCCGGGCGCTCACGGCATCCACAGGTCGGCACATGCCGTTCGAACCGACGTTTTGTGGCCAAACCGAAACCTTGCGCTCATGCGGAAGGTGGTCGGGGGAGTCCCGAAGAATGCGTACAGTAACGCCGCCCTGGCTGTTCGAGGGCATCACCCTCTATCTCAGGAGCACCATGCGTCACGTTCCCCGGTTAGTCGCGTTGCTTGCGGTTGTCGCGGCGACCCTGATCAGCCCTGCCGGTCCTGCCAACGCCGCTGCACCTTCATCGGCGTCGGCTTCAGCAGTGTCCCCCACGTGGGGGACCTATCAGGCAGTCGCCCCAAACAGGGTGCTCGACACCCGGGTCGGTAAGGGTGCGCCCATGGCACCCATCATGTCCGGCGGCACGGTCAACCTGTCCGTTCTCGGCACTGCCGGGGTTCCCGACAGCGGTGTCTCAGCCGTCGTGCTCAACCTGACGATCACCGGTGCGACCAAGCCCGGCTACCTGACGGTCTACCCGGCGGGGTCGATCCGGCCCACAGCGTCCAGCATCAACTTCGTGGCGGGCACCGACCGGGCCAACATGGTCACCGCTCCGCTGGGCACCCTCGGCACCGGTGCGGGCGTTATCGCCATCTACAACCCGATCGGCAGCGTCCAGGTCATCGCCGACATCATGGGCTACTACCTGGCAGACGGGGCCACGACTGCCGGTGGCTTCTACCAGGACACCGGGGCGCAGAGGATGATGGACACCCGCGACCCGGCCTTCGGCGCGCCACTGGCCCTGGCTCCGGGCAAAGCCGTCTCGGTGCCCGTTAACTACAGCGACCCGTTTGTCGACGGCAACCCGCATGTCCGGGCGCTGGCCGTGAACATCACTGCTGTCTCACCCACCAGGGCCGGCTTCCTGGCGGCCTGGGATGGCGGCAGCGTCAGGCCCACGACGTCCACCGTCAACTTTGCCGCCGGCACGGACACTGCCAACATGGCAATCGTCCCTGTCGGTCCCTGCCTCAGCTGCGGCGCCTCCACCGGGCTCCCGTCGATCACCGTCATCAACGGGTCCAGCGGCATGGTGAACGTCATTGTTGACGTCGTCGGCTTCTATGACGACGGGCAGGTCGTTGACACCACCGGGATCCCGCTCGACGGTATGCGTTTCAAGCCGTTGACCCCCACCAGGATCGTCGACACCCGTCTCCGTCAGGGCACGACCACCTTCACGGGCACGTCAAGCAAGAAAGTCTTCGTGCCGGCATCCGTGGTGGGGCCAGACACCTACATGCTGGTTACCAACACCACTGCCGTGCTTCCCACCATGTCGGCCTACCTCACCCTGTGGGCGGACTGGGGCTTCGGCTCCCCGATGCCGACCGTCAGCAACCTCAACGCGCCCAAGGGCTCCATTGTGGCGAACGCCACCGTTACCGACCTCGCGCCGACCTTTGACGCCAACTTCAACACCATCGGCAACGAGTTCAGCATCTACAACAGCCGGGGCACCACCAACGTCGCGGTCGACGTCATGGGCACGATGGAGTACCCCATGCCTCCCCTGCTGCTCGCGCTCCGTTCAACTGCCGTGGCACCGAGGGTCTGGAAGAGTCGCGCCATCGCAGGGCCCGTTCGCTAAGCCTCTGGATGACCTTGCGGCCAGGCGATGGACCGTAGCCCGAACGGCTGGTCCACGCCTCAGCTCGTTGTGCCACCACCCACCATGCGTATGCCGCCTGCTCACCTGAGCAGGCGGCATACGTCGCCTCTTGAACGGCGCTTGCTTGTGCGCTCACGGCGAACACCGGCCGATCCGGGGACTTACCGCAGGGGGTCTGGCGTTAGGGTCAACGACAGGGCCGCAAGGTCCGCGTGATTCAGCCAAAGCGATTGCGACAGATGGAGACAAGGTGAGCCACAGCAGCGAGGTCATCGCAGCCGCCAACGGACAGATGGCAGGCCTGGACGACCACATCTACAACCGCTTGCTCAAGGAGCGGATCATCTTCCTCGGTTCCGAGGTGCGTGATGACAATGCCAACGCCATCTGCGCCCAGCTGCTGCTCCTGGCGGCAGAGGACCCGCACAAGGACATCTGGCTCTACATCAACTCGCCGGGTGGCTCGGTCACCGCGGGCATGGCCATCTTCGACACGATGGAGTGGGTGCCCAACGACGTGGCCACCGTTGCCATGGGCCTGGCCGCCAGCATGGGACAGTTCCTGCTCAGCGCCGGCGCGGCCGGCAAGCGCTACGCCACGCCGCACGCCCGCGTGATGATGCACCAGCCCTCCGGCGGCATCGGGGGCACGGCCTCGGACATCAAGATCCAGGCTCAGCAGATGTTGCACATCAAGAAGCAGATGGCTGAGCTCATCGCCCAGCACACCGGTCAGCCTCTCGAGCAGATCGAGACGGACTCGGACCGTGACCGCTGGTTCACCGCAGAAGAGGCCCTGACCTACGGCTTCGTCGACCACGTCTACACGCACGCCGGCCAGGCCACTGGTGGCCCGGGCACCAAGTCCTGAAGACCCGCCATACACCTCATGTCTGGAGCACCCATGATCAACAGCCCGTATGGCGGCCTGCAGGTTCCACTGCCCTCAAGCCGCTACATCCTCCCGCAGTTCGAGGAGCGCACGTCCTACGGGATGAAGCGCACCGACCCGTACACCAAGCTCTTCGAGGACCGCATCATCTTCCTCGGCGTGCAGGTTGACGACGCGTCCGCAGACGATGTCATCGCCCAGCTGCTGGTGCTCGAGAGCCAGGACCCCGACCGCGACATCCTGATGTACATCAACTCGCCCGGTGGTTCCTTCACCGCGATGACCGCGATCTACGACACGATGCAGTACCTTCGCCCCGACATCCAGACGTTCGTCATCGGCCAGGCCGCTTCGGCCGCTGCCGTGCTCCTTGGGGCCGGGGCGCCCGGCAAGCGTTTTGCCCTGCCGAACGCCCGGATCCTGATCCACCAGCCGGCGATGGAGGGTCTCGGCGGCATGGCCAGCGACCTGGAGATCCAGGCCAACGAGGTGCTGCGCATGCGCACCTGGCTCGAGGAGACGCTGGCCCACCACACGGGTCGCAGTGTGGATCAGGTCGAGAAGGACATCGAGCGGGACAAGATCCTCTCCGCCGCGCAGGCCAAGGAGTACGGATTGATCGACGAGGTGCTCATCAGCCGCAAGGCTTCTGTCGACGCCTGACGGATGGCCCGGAGACGGGCTTGTCCGCTCTGCGCGGAACGACGGTGCCGCCCAGTCGACTCTGTCGTTCAATAGGAGCCTCGGCGTGCCTTGATAAGTAGCGTCGTGGCAGGGTTAGCCGCTAGACCAGTCCTGGTGAGGCTCTCACCGGCACCGGGAAGGACCAACGGGAAGGATCGCCTCGTGGCACGTATCGGAGACGGTGGCGACCTGCTGAAGTGCTCTTTCTGCGGCAAGAGCCAGAAGCAGGTCAAGAAGCTCATCGCTGGCCCCGGGGTCTACATCTGTGACGAGTGCATCGACCTGTGCAACGAGATCATCGAGGAGGAGCTCGCAGAGACCTCCGAGCTCGGGCTCGACGACCTGCCCAAACCGCGCGAGATCTTCGACTTCCTTCAGCAGTTCGTGATCGGGCAGGACGCTGCCAAGAAGGCCCTCGCGGTGGCGGTCTACAACCACTACAAGCGCATCCAGGCGGGAGAGTCGGCTCTCAAGAAGGACGCCGAGGTCGTGGACATCTCCAAGTCCAACATCCTGCTGATCGGGCCTACCGGCTGCGGCAAGACCTACCTCGCGCAGACCCTGGCCCGGATGCTCAACGTCCCGTTCGCCATCGCCGACGCCACCGCGCTGACCGAGGCCGGGTACGTGGGCGAGGACGTCGAGAACATCCTGCTCAAGCTGATCCAGGCTGCGGACTTCGACGTGAAGAAGGCCGAGACCGGCATCATCTACATCGACGAGATCGATAAGATTGCCCGCAAGAGCGAGAACCCGTCGATCACCCGCGACGTGTCAGGTGAGGGCGTGCAACAGGCGCTGCTGAAGATCCTGGAGGGCACGACCGCGTCGGTGCCTCCTCAGGGGGGGCGCAAGCACCCTCATCAGGAGTTCATCCAGATCGACACGACCAATGTGCTCTTCATCGTCGGCGGGGCGTTCGCCGGTCTCGAGAAGCTCATCGAGTCACGTTCCGGCCAGAAGGGCCTGGGTTTCGGCTCGAAGCTGCACACGGCCAAGGACGTGGGGGAGCGGTACGGCGATGTGATGCCGGAGGACCTGATGAAGTTCGGGTTGATCCCCGAGTTCATCGGGAGAGTGCCCGTCATCACGACGGTCTCGCCGCTGGACCGTGACGCTCTGGTGCGCATCCTGACCGAGCCGAGGAACGCCCTGATCAAGCAGTACACGCGGATGTTCGAGATCGATGGCGTCGAGCTCGAGTTCACCCCCGAAGCTGTTGAGGCTGTCGCGGACCAGGCGTTGCTGCGCAGCATGGGCGCCCGGGGACTCCGGGCGATCATGGAGGAGGTGCTCCTGCCGGTGATGTTCGACGTTCCCAGCGAGGATGACATCGCCCGCGTGGTGGTCACCCGCGAGGTCGTCCTGGACAACGTCAACCCGACCATCGTTCGTCGCACAGCGCCGCGGGCGAAGCGTGCACCGCGCAAGGAATCCGCCTGAAGCCTGGACGGCGCCCGCAGTAGGTCCCCGCCCATCCCCACACCCCCGCTCGGAGCTGAGCTGTGCGCTGCGCGGCTGCGGCCCGGTCAGGCCTTGGGCTCGACCGGTGCCAGCACCACGTCGCGGACGCTGAAGGCATCCCCGGGCTGGTAGTCCAGTTTGGCGATGCGACCGGCAGCACTGAGGTCACCGGCGGCCAGTCCGATCCGTGCGAGGAGGGCAGGCGGACCGGTCAGCACGGCGGACACCACGTCGGCGCGCATCCCGACCTTGGCTTCGGACTTGACCCTGCGCACACCCGCGAGCGCGGCCCCGACAGCCCCCAGCATGGCCGGATCCGCCTGTGCCGCGATAGTCCTCAGGTCATCCTGGACGGGCCAGGGCGAACGGTGGATGGATCCGTCGTGCCACCAGGACCACACCTCTTCGGTGGCGTAGGGCAGGACGGGCGCCAGCAGTCGAAGCAGCACATCCAGGGCGATTCGCAGCGCCGCACGCGCTGAGGCGGCACCCTGCTCACCCTGGCCGCCGTACGCCCGTTCCTTGACCAGCTCGAGGTAGTCGTCGCAGAAGGTCCAGAAGAACCCTTCGGTGACCTCCAGTGCGCGGGTGTGGTCGTAGGCGTCGAAACCCTTGGTGGCCTTGACGATCACCTCGGCGAGGCCGGCCAGCATTGACTTGTCGAGGGGCTGGGTGACCGCCGCGTGCAGATCGCCGTCGACCTCGCCGAAAGAGAGGGCGAACTTGCTGGCATTGAGAACTTTGATGGCCAGCCTTCGCCCGACCTTCATCTGGCCGGTGTCGTACGCCGCATCAGTGCCCAGCCGCGCCGAGGCGGCCCAGTAGCGCATCGCGTCCGCGCCGTGCTGGACGACGACGTCCTCCGGAGTCTGGGCATTGCCCTTCGACTTGGACATCTTCTTGCGGTCGGGGTCGAGGATCCAGCCGCTGATGGCCGCGTGCCTCCAGGGGATCGTGTCGTGCTCCAGGTGGGCGCGTACCACCGTCGAGAAGAGCCAGGTGCGGATGATGTCCTGCCCCTGCGGGCGCATGTCCATCGGGAAGATCGTGTCGAAGAGCTTGGTGTCACCATGCCATCCGGCCGCGATCTGCGGGCTGAGTGAGGAGGTCGCCCAGGTGTCCATCACATCGGGGTCACCGACGAATCCACCACCGGGTATGCCGCGCTGGGACTCCTGGTAGCCCGGGGGGACATCGGCGAACGGGTCCACCGGCAGCTGCTCTGCGTCCGGCAGGATGGGATGGTCGTGGTCGGGCTCACCATCGGCGTCGAGCGGGTACCAGAGCGGGATGGCGCAGCCGAAGAACCGCTGACGGCTGATCAGCCAGTCGCCGTTGAGGCCGTTGACCCAGTTCTCGTAGCGGATTCGCATGAACTCGGGGTGGAAGTCGATCTGCTTACCGCGTTTGATGAGCGCAGCCTGCAGCTCGGCATCCCTGCCGCCGTTACGGATGTACCACTGGCGCGAGGTCACGATCTCGAGCGGCTTGTCACCCCTCTCGTAGTAGTTGGCCTTGCGCTGCGTCGGGGCCGGCTCGCCCTCCAGGTCTCCAGAGATGCGCAGGGCATCGACGACGGCGGTGCGGGCGCCGAAGGTCGTCTTCCCGGCGAAGGCCGAGAAGAGCGCCCGTCCCGCCTCGGTGGGGATCCACTCAGGGGTCTCGCTCTGGATCCGGCCGTTGCGCTGGATGATCGACCGGGTCGGCAGCTGTAGCTCGCGCCACCACTGGACGTCGGTGAGGTCACCGAAGGTGCAGCACATGGCGATTCCGGAGCCCTTGTCCGGTTCGGCCAGGTAGTGCGAGACCACCGGGATCTCGACCCCGAACAGAGGCGAGGTGACGGTGGTCCCGAAAAGTGCGGCATACCTCTTGTCGTCGGGGTGGGCGACCAGCGCGACCACCGACGGCAGCAGCTCCGGGCGGGTGGTCTCGATCTGAACGGCGGTCCCGTCGGGAGCATGGAAGGCCACCCGGTGAAAGTGCCCCGGGTAGTCGCGCGCCTCGAGCTCGGCCTGGGCGACCGCGGTCTGGAAGGTCACGTCCCACAGCCCCGGCGCCTCCGCCTGGTACGCCTCGCCCCGGGCCAGGTTGGCCAGGAACCCTTGCTGGGCCACCGTGCGCGAGCGGGTGTCGATGGTGCGATAGCTGATGTCCCAGTCCAGGGAGAAGCCGAGCCGCCTGAACAGCGACTCGAAGGTCTTCTCGTCCTCGACCGTCAGCAGGTCGCACAGCTCGATGAAGTTGCGGCGGCTGATCGGCTGCTCCTGCGAGTGCTTGGAGCCCTTGCCTCCGGTGCCGGCGTCACCCTGCTGCGGCGGGACGAAACCCTCGATATACGGCTGGCTCGCGTCCCCGCGCACGCCGTAGTAGTTCTGGACCCGGCGCTCGGTGGGGAGTCCGTTGTCGTCCCAGCCGATGGGGTAGAAGACCTCGAACCCGGCCATTCGCTTGTAGCGGGCCATACAGTCCGTGTGCGTGTAGGAGAACACGTGGCCCACATGCAGCGACCCGCTGGCTGTCGGCGGGGGAGTGTCGATGGAGAAGACACGGTCGCGAGGCAGCGACAACGCGGCTTCGCGATCGAAGGTGTAGGTCCCCTGCTCGGCCCATACCCGCATCCACTTGTCCTCGAGGCCGTCGATGGAGGGCTTGTCGGGCATTGTCACGGCTGTCACGGCGCGCTGGGGTGAAGCGGGGTTGGTCATGGCCAGATTCTTCCAGAAGCCGACGGCGCCGGGCGAATCGGTTTCGTCGCCGACGGCACCCGCTAGACTTCGCGCATAGGCATTGACCCGGGTATCACCGGCGAGCCTCCGGAAGAACGGGCAGTCGGGCACACGGCATCCATCGTGGCTCGGGTGTCTCACTAGAACCGGACGGGTGGGCCCGTCATCGCCTCAGGCAAAGAGCGGTCGTGTGCCGTCCTCTGTTCGCAGGGGTCGCGTGCGGCAAGCGAGGTGGTACCGCGGCGCCGTTGCAGGCGTCGTCCTCGTAGTGACAGTCCACAGACCGTGTGGGCCTGTTTCGACGAGTTGATGACGGAGATGCGCCGATGACCTACCCCAAGGTCGACTTCCTGCCCGCTCACGGCGGGGACACCAAGGCCCGCCACGCGGTGGCGGACGATGCCGCGAGCCCGCATGACGGTGTGGTGGCAAGTCCCAGGTTCCCGGCCATCGAGGAGCGGATCCTGAAGTACTGGGACGAGGACGGCACGTTCATGGCGTCCGTCGAGGCGCGTGAGAGCGGCCAGAACGGCGAGAACGAGTTCGTCTTCTACGACGGCCCTCCGTTCGCCAACGGCCTGCCCCACTACGGTCACCTGCTGACCGGCTACGTCAAGGACCTCATCCCTCGTTACCAGACGATGCGCGGTCGCCGGGTCGAGCGCCGGTTCGGCTGGGACACCCACGGGCTGCCGGCCGAGCTCGAGGCGCAGCGGGTGCTGGGGCTGAAGACCAAGGGCGAGATCCTCGAGCTGGGCATCGAGGAGTTCAACGCCGTCTGCCGCGAGTCAGTCCTGAAGTACACCGACGAGTGGCAGGCCTACGTGCGGCGCCAGGGTCGCTGGGTCGACTTCGAGCACGACTACAAGACGCTCAACCCGGACTACATGGAATCGGTGATGTGGGCGTTCAAGACGCTGTACGACAAGGGGCTGATCTACGAGGGCAAGCGCGTGCTGCCCTACTGCTGGAACGACGAGACCCCGCTGTCCAACCACGAGCTGCGGATGGACCCCGAGGTCTACCAGATGCGCCAGGACCCTGCCGTGACCGTTGGTTTCCAGCTCGACAGCGGCGAGGTGGCGCTGATCTGGACGACCACCCCGTGGACGCTGGTCAGCAACCTGGCCATGGCGGTGAACCCCGACGTCGACTATGTGGTGGTCGAGGGCGACGCCGCGGGTGGCACAGTCCGCTACCTCCTGGCCGAGGCGAGGGTCGCGGCCTACAGTCGTGAGCTCGGCGAGGATGCCAGCGAGCGGATCGTTCAGCGGCTCAAGGGCTCAGAGCTGCTCGGGCGCACCTACACGCCCCCGTTCAGCTACTACATCGGGCACCCGAACGCGCACCGGATCCTGTCGGCGGACTACGTCACGACCGAGGATGGCACGGGCATGGTGCATATCGCGCCGGCCTTCGGTGAGGAGGACAAGGTCGTCACCGACGCCGCGGATATCGACCCCGTCGTTCCGGTCGGTCCGGACGGCAGGTTCACGGCTCCGGTGGTGGACTACGAGGGGATGCTGGTCTTCGACGCCAACCTGGCGATCATCGAGCATCTGAAGGCCCGCACGGCGAGCACCGCCGGAGACGCCGACGCCGGTGAGGTCGGGTCCACGACCCGTGGCGCTGTCCTG
>JBDTWH010000095.1:0-3053 GCA_040006795.1 Actinomycetota bacterium
ATGGTCTCGGTCAGACGTACACAGCCTGATCGCGGCACCGACGGCTCACATCCGGTAACACCCCCACGGATCAGGAGCCTGGCCGAAGGAATGCCGACTCGCATCGACTGGACCCTCGCTCCTTGCTCCTGACCTCCTCCGGCCGCTTGATTGGCGAGCTCGCAGGTCGGTCGCTTCATCGTCTGAGCCGCCTTGGTGGGTTTGCAACCTGCCTGACCCGCTCAATCGCCGCGGTAGGACGCGCCCAAGCGCGGCGCGGATCGCGCCAGACATCCGGACGTTTGCCGGTCCCGAGGGCCATGCATGGGGTTATGCATTTCACCAGTTGTGGAGGGTGCCGGCCGCGGTTGGGCATGCCTGCCCTGATTGGGGCCAGTCGGGTGGGGCACGGATCCGACCCGGGTCAGATGCGTCCGTAACCGATGGCGAGTGGCTCAACCCGGGCTATGCCACCAGGTTCGCCATGAGTCGCGTGACTTCGGTCTCGACCTGCGCCAGCGTGCCGGCACGCGGTCGGGCGGCCAGCAGGCTCCAACTTGCGCTGACGGTGACTGTTGCAATGCACGCTGAACTGTTGCTGCTGGACGAGCCCATCGCCAGGCTGGACCCATCTTGCTTCTGCTCGCCATCGTCGCGGCCGCGTTCGCCGCGTATCGGTTGTCTCTTCGGCTGTCATGCGGGCTGGAAATGCTGCCGACCGGGATGTAGAGACGCCGCCGCCCGCTCGCCCAGCAGCTCGTACTCGATGTGCGGTAGGGCCGTCCTTGCCGTCGCGAGAGCAGCCCCGTGCCAGCTGCAGTTGGAGACTCGTTGGTTACCGGTTGACGGGTTACTCGCTGCTGTGGGCGGGGCCGTCGTGTCCTGTGGTGTGGGTGGTGTACGCGGCCAGGATGTGGTCGACGACGCGCTGAGCGAAGGCCCTGTCGACGGTGCCGGCTGAGACGAGCCGCCGGTAGAACACCGGGCCGGTGAGCATGTCGATGACCTCGCCTGGGTCTGTGCCGGTGGGCAGCTCACCGCGGTCGATCCCTCGGGCGATGGCGACGCGTACGACCTCGTGGCGCTGGGTGGCTTCCCGGGCGTGCAGGGCGGCGAAAGCAGGGTCGCGTTCGGCCGCATCCATCAGTGCGGGCATCAGGGCGGCTGCGGGGCTCGTTGTGAGGGCATCGGCCAGTCCGCCTAGGAGGTCCAGCAGGTCACCTCGCAGGGTCCCGGTGTCCGGGTCCGTCGGGGTGTGCAGCATGGTGCCGATCGCGTCCAGGACCAATGCCGGCTGGCTGTCCCATTGGCGGTAGATGGTGGTCCTGGCCACTGTGGAGCGTTCCGCGACGGCCTCGATCGTCGTGGCGGCGATGCCCCGCTCGGCGATGAGGTCCAGTGTCGCGGCGATCACCGCCGCGCGTGAGCGCCGCACGCGCGGGTCCACCCGCGAGGTCACGACGCGGCCCAGAGCGAGCTGTGGTCGTGTACGTACTCCGCCAGGGTTCGTGGCGCGTGTCCGAGGAGGCGGGCGAGGGTGGGATCGACGGTTTCAGCCTGCCCGCGGCGCAGCCCGGTGTGCAGGATGGTCTGCACCAGGATCAGGGGCACGGGCAGTCCCTGCCCTCGCAGATGGCGCAGGTAGGCCAGGACTGTGGCCGCCTCGTACCGGATGGGGCGGCCGAGCTCGCGGGTCAGGATCGCGGCGACCTGCTCGAAGTCCAGGGCTTGGCCTCCGGTCAGGGTGTATCCGGCCCCACGGTGGGGGCCCGGGTCGGCGAACACCGCGGCGCTCACCTCACCGACGTCGCGGACATCGATGAACGCCACCCGACCGCGCCCGGCCGGCAGGAAGATCCGGTCGTCGCCGGCGATGTCGGTGCGGTAGGCGTCGGCGAGGTTCTGGGCGAAGAACCCGGGCCGCAGGATCGTCCACGACAGCCTTGACGCACGCAGGTGGGTTTCCACCCGGTGATGGGGCACGACCGGGTTGGTGTCGGCACCTGCTACCGAGGAGAACACCACGTGCTCGACACCGCACTGCTGGGCGACGTCCAGCAAGGCGTTCAGAGTGGGCCCGACCCGGGAGATCGCCGGGGGGCGCAGCAGGAACAGCCCGCCGGCCCCCTCAAGTGCCGGGGCGAACGTGGCCGGGTCGTGGAAATCCAGCCGCACCGCCTGCGCACCCGGGTACCGGCGGTGCAGGGCGGTCAGGTCGGTGCCCGCGGCTCGCACCGGGAGCCCGGCCGCAAGCAGGAACCGCACGACCGCCCCGCCGACGTTTCCCGAGGCCCCGACCACCAGGACTGGCTTGTTCATGTCGAGTCTGTGTTGAGGGTGAGGTAGATGACCGAGAGATGGTCACGTCGGGCGGCCTCGGCAAGCTCCTCGTGGGTAGGCATCCGATCGACGTTGATCCGGATACCCATCCGCCGCCCGGCCTTGGCGTACCCGACCTCGGCGATGCGGGCGCCGTACACCTGCGCGACAGCCTCAGGGTCCTCCACCAGCTCGGCGCGGGCCCCCAGCCGCCGACCACGCAGCGTCACTTCCACGTCGGGGCGTCCGCGCAGGTTCACCCGCCACCCCGAGGTGGTCAACACCAGCATCCGCTGGCCAGCAACCGCATAGGCGACCGGGACATCGATCCCGCGGCCCGTCTTGCGCCCGGTCAGGTGCAACAGCAGCAGGCTCTCACCCACCCGCCTCGCTCTTCGTGGGGAGGACAACATCCACCGCATCACGCGGTTGATCACCACGTAGGGACCCTTCGGGGGCTGCACCCGCTGTACCGCGGGTCGTTCGCTATCGGACATGGCCCCTACATTACGCTACATAGTTGTAGCAGACTGCGTAGGTCACGGCGATGCCATGGCCAGGAGACGACCGAACTCGACCATCGCGGCGAACGGGGGTCGGCGAACTGGACCGCGTCCCACCCACATCACCCCATCCGCGAGCCCGGGCCAAGCCAGATGAGAGCAGGGGCCCGACCTGGTATTCGGCCCGACGGGAGGGCGGCAGACGCGGACGCTGTTCCTACCCTGCTCCGAAGCACAGCCCGGATCGCGCCA
>JBDTWH010000096.1:0-6019 GCA_040006795.1 Actinomycetota bacterium
CCAGGGATTCGAACCCTGGGTTGGGGGTTACCCAACAGCGGTTTTCAAGACCGCCGCACTAGGCCACTATGCGAGCCCTCCATGCTGCACGGAATGCAGAAGCACCATCCAGCATGGCTAACCGTATCGGGCGGCCTCCGGGCCGAGCTCGCGGTCCGGGAACTGCACCTCGGAATGGATCCTCACGGACGTCAGCCGACGGGGGCGAAGCCCTGGATTAGGAGACTTCGCAGGCGGCCGGAGATACCTCGCCGGGCGCAGCCGGGTGACTCAGCCCCGCCGTGCCGATGGCGAACACCACCACTATGGCGATGGCAGCAGACGCAACCCGCCGATTGCCCGGCCACCGTCCGGCGAGCGCTGCGCATCCTGCGATACCAAGCAGCACCAGCGGCATGGCGAACCGCGTCTCCGGGGCAGACAGCAGGATCGTTGCCAGCGATCCCAGCCAGACGAGCAGCGCGGCCCAGATGGCTAGCGGCGCGGATCGGATGCCAGACCTGAACCCGGTGTACACCAGTGACGCGACCCCCATCACGGCAACCGTCGTGACGAGCAGGGCAATCACCTGCTCACCGGCCCAGGTAGGCGCGAAGTACGGGGCAGAAGGCGGCCAGTGCAACACAGCTGCTGCCTTCTCGGCCAGGAACACGAGCGACTGCGGCAGATTGTGCAGATAGAACAAGACCTGGGAGCCCGCCGAGTCAGGCGGGTGGTCGCCGATCGCCACTGCCATGGCGGGGTCGCAGAAGATCTGTCGTGGAGCCAGCCCTGGCACGTTGGCTGCTCCTGTGTCGTAACGCACCACGTAGGACGCGTAGTACGCCTGCAGCTGCGTGAGACCCACCATGCCGGGTGGCCATGGCTTCCAGCCAACACCATGCATGAGGTTCACGAGGGACTGCGGCACCTGGGCCAGGACCACGCCAACGACGAACAACCCGCCCGCGAGCCGTCGCCGCAGTATGACGACAACCAGAACGAGAAGCACGGGGACCAGATACGCCGGGCGGACGTTGAACGCGATCCCGGCCAACAACCCTGCGCCCAGCAATGACATCGCAGGACGTCTCTGCAGGGCCAGCACGGCGGCAAGTATCAGAGCCGCCGCCCACACGTCCGTGAGCGGGTAGGGCGCGAAGCGACCCACCACAACCCAGGTCAGGCCCGTGCACACCCAGACCATCCGGGGCGTGACCGGTCCCCAGGCTCGCAGCAGAAGCGGTAGCAGGAGAACACCGACGACCGAAATGAGAAGACTGTTCTCGACGAGGACAGCCACTGCAGCGGTGGAGGCACCGAACACCCTCGCAGCCAGCGCGGCCGGAAGGTACAGCACTGCCGACCAGACTCCGCGAACACTCATTCCGTGCTGCGAGAAGGGATCGCCCCCGCTAGCGAGACTGGCGGCTCCTGCCCAGTAGTCTGCGGCATCCCAGACAAACTGTGCCGGCGACTGGGTGACGGTGCCCAGGAACAACAAGACACCGGCCATCAGCGACAGGAGCCGGTTCTGCCTCTGCGGACCGACTGGATCTTGTCGCCGCTGAGCCCGTGTCTGATCTACGAGCGCCAAACAGTTCCCTCGCTCTTGCTCCAACCGCGTCCGGAGAGGGCGTGGGATGTGAAGCCACGATCGGCTTGAACCCCACAGCGGTCTTCAAGACCGCCGCACCAGGCCACTATGCGAGCCCTCCATGCTGCACGGCATACCGAAATCGACCTTCCAGCACGGCTAACCGTATCTGGCGAACTCAGGTCCTTGACGCACGGTCCGTGAACCGCCACTCGGCGGGAACCTCGCGCGCGTCAGCCGACCGGGCCAGGGACGTCCTCCTCGAGCCGGCTCAGGTGTCCGGCTCAGATCCAGAGTTCTGGGTCCGCGAACATTGCCTCGTAGGGGTCCTCGCCCTTGTTGGGGAAGCGGATCGTGGCGGGCACGCCGGTGGCCACGGCCCCGGCCGGAACGTCCTTCACGACGACGGAGTTGGCCCCGATCTGCACCCGGTCGCCGATGCGCACCGGGCCGAGAACGCGCGCTCCCGCTCCGATCGTGACGTTGTTGCCAACGGTGGGGTGACGCTTGACGTGCTCCATCGAGCGACCACCGAGGGTGACTCCGTGATAGATGAGCACGTCGTCGCCGACCTCAGCGGTCTCACCAATAACTACGCCCATACCGTGGTCGATGAAGAAACGCCGGCCGATCTGCGCGCCGGGGTGGATCTCGACGCCGGTGAGGGCCCGGGCGAGCTGCGACAGGAGCCGCGCAAGAAGGCGGCCACCTCGTCTTGTCCACATCCAGTGAGTCAGCCGGTGCACCCAGATGGCGTGCAGCCCGGGTGAGGCCAGCGCCATCTCGAGCCGGGAGTCGACGGCGGGGTCACGCTCGATCGCCGAGTCAAGGTCCTCAAGGAACCGGCCCAGGCGCCCTGGAGCGGGCTTTGGAACCGGAAGGGTCCGAACTTGGGTCGATCGACCGCGCGCATCAGGGGGGGTGGCAGCGCGGTCGATCGACAGATCTCTAGTGAATCGCAAGAGGGACATGTGCGTAGTCGTTTCGGATAAATTCAACCCGCTCAGACGAGCAGGTCGGCAAAGAGGATGGTGGACAGGTAGCGCTCACCAAACGAGGGAATGATCACGACGATGGTCTTGCCGGCGTTCTCCGGCCGTCGGGCGACGGCGTCAGCGGCCGCCAGCGCGGCACCGGACGAGATGCCGACGAGCAGGCCCTCTTCCCTGGCGGCACGGCGGGACCACTCCACGGCGGTCTCGGCGTTGATGTCGATGACCTCGTCATAGACCTCGCGGTCGAGGATGGCGGGCACGAAGTTCGCACCAAGTCCCTGGATCTTGTGCGGGCCCGGAGCTCCGCCGTTCAGGATCGCGGACTCCTCGGGCTCCACCGCAATGACCTGGATGTGCGGGTTGCGGGCCTTGAGCACCTGGCCGACACCCGTGATGGTGCCACCGGTGCCGATGCCCGCGATGAAGATGTCGACCTTGCCGTCGGTGTCCTTCCAGATCTCCTCGGCGGTCGTCGCGCGGTGGATCTGGGGATTGGCCTCGTTCTCGAACTGATGAGCGAGTATGCCGCCACGCTCGGCCGCAATCTCCTCGGACTTCGCGACCGCGCCCTTCATCCCCTCAGAGCCCGGGGTGAGGATGAGCTCTGCGCCATACGCGGCCAGAAGCATCTTGCGCTCCTTGCTCATCGTCTCCGGCATGGTGAGCACCACTTTGTACCCGCGCGCGGCCCCCACCATCGCGAGCGCAATACCCGTGTTGCCGCTGGTGGCCTCGATGATCGTCCCGCCCGGCCGGAGCTGGCCAGACCTCTCAGCCGCGTCGACGATCGACACGCCGATCCGGTCCTTCACAGAGCCGCCGGGGTTCTGGAACTCGAGCTTTGCGGCAATCGTCGCGCCGGCGCCGGCGCTCAGCCGGTTGATCCGGACGAGCGGAGTGTTGCCGACGAGGGCCGTGACGTCGTCATAAATGGGCACGTGAACCGCCTCTGGTGTGAACGGACAGGTCTGACATGGTCACATCCACAGGGTGAACAAACGCACCGTTATAGATATTCCAAGCACAGGTTATGTCAATCACCGCGCCGCAGCCAAACCAGGTCCACCCCTCGGCCACAGGCGGACGACGGTTCGCCTCCCGACGCGACGCGCTTGACTCTGCTCCGTAAACTCCGGTCCATGACCTCGCATATGTTGCTGCGCGCCATTGTCGGTGTCGGGCTGACCGTCCTGATCCTGTTCTTCGCGGGCAAGCGTCTGTGGTTCCTGATCAGGCTGGCTCGTTCGGGCAAGCCCGCGGTGGGCCGGTTGCTGGACGCGCCGAAGCGGGTGCAGGCCGAGGCGTTCGAGGTGCTGGGCCAGCGAAAGCTGCTGAAGTGGACGGTGCCCGGCGTGGCGCACGTGTTCGCGTTCTGGGGCTTCCTGGTGCTGATGCTGACCATCCTGGAGACCTACGGGGCGTTGTTCGTCGCGGACTTCCACATCCCGCTGGTGGGCACCTGGCCGGTGGTCGGCTTCGCCGAGGACCTGTTCACGGTGTTGGTGCTGATCGGGATCGTGATCTTTGCGGTCATCCGGGCCACGAACAACCCGGCGAAGCGGGGCCGCGAGTCCCGGTTCTTCGGCTCACACACCAAGGGCGCCTGGCTGATCCTGTTCATGATCTTCCTCGTGGTCGTGACCCTGTTCTGGTATCGCGGGGCGCAGGTCAACACCGGGGCGTTCCCCTTCGCCAGCGGCGCGTTCGCCTCCGACTGGGTCGGCTCGCTCCTGGCCCCGCTGGGGGCCAGCACGAACCTGTGGCTGGAGACCGTCGGCCTCTGGGCGCAGATCGCCGTGGTGCTCTTGTTCCTGGTGATCGTGCTGAACTCCAAGCACCTGCACATCGGCGCGGCCCCGGTCAACGTCTACACCTCACGGCGACCGAACGCCCTCGGCCCGCTGCTGCCCATCTACCACGACGGCCAGCCGGTCGACTTCGAGGACCCGCCCGAGGACGCGAGGTTCGGCAAGGGGCACATCGGCGACTTCACCTGGAAGGGCTACGTCGACCTGATGGCCTGCACCGAGTGCGGCCGCTGCCAGGACCAGTGCCCTGCGTGGAACACCGGCAAGCCGCTGAGCCCGAAGCTCATGATCATGAACCTGCGGGACACGATGTTCGCCCAGGCCCCGTACCTGCTGGCCGCCAAGGGCGAGCACCCCGGCCAGGGCGAGCTGCACGAGCAGGCCCTGGCGAGCGTGAGCGCCGAGGTGCGCGAGCAGGTCGAGCGCCCGTTCGTCGGGTCGCGTGAGGGCAGCGAGCACAGCGCCGAGGACGGGTACACCTTCGACGGGCACCGCACGACTGCCGCGGAGCTGCCGATCATCGACCAGGACGCCTTGTGGTCCTGCACGACCTGTGGCGCGTGCGTCGAGCAGTGTCCGGTGGACATCGAGCACGTCGACCACTTCGTCGACATGCGCCGCTACCAGGTCCTGATCGCGTCGGCGTTCCCCTCAGAGCTCGGCGGCCTGTTCAAGAACCTCGAGAACAACCAGAACCCCTGGGGCATGTCTGCGCGCGCCCGCCTGGACTGGGCAAAGGACCTTCCCTTCGAGGTCAAGCAGGTCGGGCAGGATGTCGAGTCGCTCGACGAGGTCGACTACCTCTTCTGGGTCGGCTGCGCGGGGGCCTACGAGGACCGCGCGAAGAAGACCACCCGGGCCGTGGCCGAGCTGCTCAACGCCGCCGGTGTGACCTTCGCCGTCCTGGGCAACGGCGAGACCTGTACGGGCGACCCCGCACGCCGCGCCGGCAACGAGTTCCTGTTCCAGACGCTCGCCCAGGCCAACGTCGAGACGCTGAACGAGGCCAAGGCAACCAAGATCGTCGTCACCTGCGCGCACTGCTTCAACACGATCAAGAACGAGTACCCGCAGGTCGGCGGCCAGTACGAGGTGGTCCATCACACCCAGCTGCTCAACCGTCTCGTCCGCGACAGGAAGCTGGTCCCGGTGTCCCGCCCTGACGAGGCGGACACGTCCAACGTGGCCTCGACCGCGGGGAGCGTCACCTACCACGACCCGTGTTATCTCGGCCGCCACAACGGCGTCTACGCCCCGCCACGCGAGCTCCTCGGCGCCCTGCCCGGTGTCGAGCTGCGCGAGATGCCGAGATCGCACGACAAGTCCTTCTGCTGTGGCGCGGGCGGCGCGCAGATGTGGATGGAGGAGAAGCTCGGCACCAGGGTCAACAACAACCGCACCGCCGAGGCCCTTGCCACCGGCGCCGGTCGGATCGCGGTCGGCTGCCCCTTCTGCAACGTCATGCTCGCCGACGGCCTCACCGACCTGCAGTCCGAGACCAGCGTCCACGAGGACGTCGAGGTCGTGGACGTGGCACAGATGCTGCTCGCAGCCGTCCGGCGCGCCCCCCTCACCAAGTAACCCCAGCCCCCAGCTGACCCGCCAAACCTGGGGACCGTGCGCCAGACCTGGGGACCGTG
>JBDTWH010000097.1:0-7998 GCA_040006795.1 Actinomycetota bacterium
CGCTACTGGGAGAGGGTCTTTCCCCTGGGCGTGAACCAGATGACCAGGACCCCGGACCAGCACACGTGAAGGGTGGAGGCCGTGGACCACACCGACTTGTTCGAGGCCGAGCGGCCGCGGCTCGTGGGGATCGCTACCCGCGTGCTCAGCGACCACGCCGAGGCCCAGGACGTCGTGCAGCAGGCATGGCTGCGGCTGAACGCGACGGACGCCGAGATCGACAGCCTGCCGGCCTGGCTGACGACCGTGACCACCCGACTGTGCCTGGACCGGCTGCGATCACGGACCCCCGTACCCGTAGGCGACGTCGAGCTCAAGCCGACCGTCAACGATCCGGCCGACGACGTCGCACTCGCGGAGACCGTCGGCCTCGCCCTGCACGTGGTGCTCGACCGGCTCTCCCCGCGCGAGCGGGTTGCCTTCGTGCTCCACGACAGCTTCGGCTTCGACTTCCCGACGATCGCGGCGGTCCTCGACACCACGCCGGCGGCCGCGCGCAAGCTGGCCTCGCGGGCACGGGCCAAGGTCACCCAGCCCCATCTCGAGGACCGCTTGGCCGACTGGGAAGTGGTCGACGCCTTCATGGCCGCAGCCAAGAACGGTGACTTCGACCGGTTGCTTCGACTGCTCGCACCCGACGCCGCCGTGGCCGCTGACGACGCCGCGCTGCTGGTCGGCACACCGCGGCAGATCGAGGGCCGCGACGAGGTGGCGACGTTCTTCAACGGCAGCGCCAAGTCCGCGCTCCCGGTCTTCGTCGGTGACCGGCCCGGTGCCGCCTGGTTCCACCTCGGCGCGGCCAAGGTCGTCTTCGACTTCACCATCGACCGCGGCCTCGTGCACGCCATCACCTTCCGCGCCGCGCCCGACGTGCTCTCGCGAGTCGTGCGCCGCGACGGCGGTCGGCCGCGCGGCTGACTCGGTCACACCCTGCCGGTTTTGATCGTCAGCACATCAGGACACCACATCAGAAGGAGACGACCATGAAGACCATGACCTGCCAGGCCCTCGGAGGGCCCTGCGACCTCCAGCACCGCGGGGAGAGCGCCGACGAGGTGATCAAGGCCCAGGACCGCCACCTCAAGGAGGCGGAGAAGGCCGGCGACGCGACTCACCAAGAGTCCCGCGATGCCATGAAGAGCCGCTGGCGCCACCCCAAGAAGTCGATGGGCTGGTACCGCGACACCAAAGAGGCCTTCGCTGCTCTCCCCGACGAGTAAGACCTCGCCCGGTCCTCCGTTGCGCCCCCGACCGGATGTAGCCGGGCGTTGACTGGACCTGGGGTCGAGTCGAGTCGTTGACGTCGTTGCGAGGCGAACATACGCTGCAGATCTGGATTTCCCAGGTTTGGGTGGGCGGGGTCCTGGTCTGGCCCGCCGCGCCGATGAACGAGGTTCGCCATGATCGCCAGCGCAGATCGGATAGCCGAGTTCCGGCGTCTGCACGCCTCGGGATGCTTCGTGATGCCGAACCCCTGGGATGTCGGGAGTGCGCGGGCACTCGCCTCGATGGGATTCAGGGCACTGGCGACGACGAGCGCGGGTTTCGCCTGGACGGTGGGCCGGCCGGACAACGGCATCGGCCTCGACCAGACGCTCGCGCACCTCCGCTCCGTCGCCACAGCGGTGAACCTGCCGGTGAATGCGGACTTCCAGAACGGTTTCGCCGCACAGCCTGAGGATGTGGCAGCGAACGTGGGTCTGGCTGTGCAAACCGGCGTGGCGGGGCTGTCCATCGAGGACTTCTCGGGCGATCCGGCCGCGCCGCTGTTCGAGCCCGGCCTCGCTGTCGAACGAATCCGGGCGGCGAGAGCCGCAATCGACGACAGCGGCACCGGGATCGTGCTGACCGCTCGCTCGGAGGGCTTCGTCTGGGACCGTCCGGACATCGACGAGACGATCCGGCGACTCAGTGCCTACGCCGAGGCCGGGGCCGACTGCCTCTACGCGCCCAGGATCACCCGGCTGGACCACGTGTCCGCGATCGTGGCCGCTGTGTCCCCCAAGCCGGTGAACCTGCTGATCCATACCCCCTTCACCACCGTCGCCGAAGCCGCTCGCCTCGGCGTCCGACGGATCAGCGTGGGCGGGATGCTCGCCAAGACTGCCTGGCGCGGCTTCCTGGACGCGGCGAAGGAGATCGCGCAACAGGGAACCTTCTCGCAGCTCGTGGACCTTCCGGACCTGAACGCCCTCCTCGATCCCTCCTGAGGGCGGGATCACGGCAGGTTCGGCGACACCCCGGTAACTCGTGACAGTTGCGCCGTTGTTACCCGGGACCGCTAGCGTGGCGGCGTGCCTGCCTATGACGATGACCTGCGCCTCGCGCACGTGCTTGCAGATGCCGTTGAGCGGATCACGATGGCGCGCTTCCGGGCTGAGGACCTGGTGGTCGAGTCCAAACCCGACCTGACGCTGGTCAGCGACGCGGACACGGCGGCCGAGCAGGTGATCCGCCATCAGCTCAGTCGCACCCGACCCCGGGATGCGGTCGAGGGTGAGGAGTTCGAGACCACCGGCCGCGGCCCGCGGCGCTGGGTCATCGACCCGATCGACGGGACCCACAACTTCATCCGCGGCGTCCCGGTGTGGGCGACCCTGATCGCGCTCGTCGATGACGGGCAACCCGTTCTGGGCCTGGTCGCGGCTCCCGCGCTCAATCGCCGCTGGTGGGCAGCCAACGGCTCCGGCGCATGGTCCGGACGCAGTCTGTCCAGCGCGAAAAGGATTGGTGTCTCGAAGATCTCGCAGATCTCAGACGCCTCCTTGTCCTACTCGAGCATGTACGGCTGGAGGAAGCATGACCGGTACGAGGCATTCCTGACCCTTGCCGACGACTGCTGGCGGTCGCGGGCCTATGGCGACTTCTGGTCCTACATGCTCGTCGCTGAGGGCGCCGTCGATATTGCCGTCGAGCCGGATCTGCAGGTCTACGACATGGCTGCCCTCGTGCCCATCGTCACCGAGGCCGGCGGCCGGTTCACCTCGCTGGCCGGGGTGCCAGGTCCCTGGGGCGGGAACGCCGTGGCGACCAACGGCGCCCTTCATGACGAGGTCCTCTCCCGCCTCGGGTGAGTCTGCGACGGCTACGCGGGGAGGATCGTGACCTCGCCGCGGTTCAGGGCCCGCACCCCGTCGGCATACAGGCCGGCATCACCCACGATGACCACGGTCCACTCACCGGTGACATAGCGGTCGTAGGCCGCGGCCAGGGCAGCAGGGTCGACGTCCGGGAGCGCCTGCAGATTCGCCGTCGTGAACTCGGTGGTCAGACCCTCCAGCGAGAGGGTGGCCGCCTCCTCCGCCACGGTGTCGGCGGTGGCGTAGCGACCCGGGGCGGTCCTGCCGATGAAGTCGACGCCCGCCTTGGTCTCCTGCGGGGTGAAGCCCTCGCGAGCCTTGTCCAGGATGTCGAGCAGGAGCCCGAGCGACTCCACGGTTGAGTCCGCGCGCACCGAACCGCTGGTCAGGAACATGCCCCCGCGCCGGCGTGGACGGAAGCCCGAACGGATCCCGTAGGTGTATCCCTTGTCCTCGCGCAGAACCGAGTCGACCCTGGCGTTGGGGGAACCGCCGACGACGAAGCCCAGCACCTGGTACGGCGCCCAGCCACCCTGGACATTGCGGTCCGGGCCGGGGCATCCGATATAGAGCTCGGTCTGCACAGAGCCGGGCCGGTCGAGGAAGACGACCCGTGTGGCGTCGGGCGCCCGGGCGGCCTCGCGGGCCTCGACCAGTGGTGGCGCCACACCGCTCCAGGACCCCAGTGCCTGCTCGATCAGCGATACCACGTCCAGGCCGCTCAGGTCCCCGGCCAGGACCACGGTCGCGCCGGCAGGCACCACATTGGTGGCATGGAAGGCGATCAGGTCCCCGGGTGTGATCACCGCGACGGTCGCCTTGGCTCCCGCGGTCGGACGCGAAGCGCGCTCGCCCGGGTCGAAGTACGTCGCGCTGAACTCGATCGCGGCGCGCTGGCCGGGCACGGCCCGCTCCTGGTCGATCTCCGCAAGCCGGGTCTTGACGTGCCGCGACACCTCGTCGGCGGGGAACGCAGGCTCCTGCACGGCCTGGCTGAGCAGGTCGAGCGCCTCGACCAGGTGCCGCTTCGACACATCGAGGTTCACCACCAGCCCGGAGTCATTGACCCCGGCGCCGAGCGCAATACCCTTGCGCTCCAACAGCTCCGCGAACTCCTCGGCCGTATGCCGTGCCGTCCCCTCATCGAGGGTTCGCGCCATGATCGTGGCGATCCCCTCCCGGTCGCGTGGCTCGCGATCCAGAGGCATCGGCACGGCGAGGCAGACCGAGATGACGTACTGACCCGGGATGTCGTAGCTGACCACGCCCAGGCCGTTCGCGAGCCGGGACCTCTGCGCGTCCGGGAACGCCCAGGGCTCGGGCGGGCTCACCTGCGGCCTCTCCGTCAGGCTCCCCGGCTGGGTGATGCGGTCATCTGGGCTCACTTGGTGTCTCCGTCCAGCTTGAGGTAGGCCACGACGGCGCGGGACTGCGGCCCGAGCCATCGGGCTGCGGCCTGCTGCACCTGAGCCGGTGTCACCCGGGCAAGGCGGTCGAGGTAGGTGTTGATGTAGCCGGAGTCGGTCTGAAGCGTTGCGAAATGACAGATGTGGTCGGCACGCTCCTCCTGGCTGGCAAGGGATGACAACCAGCTCCGCTCGGTCTGGGCCATCGCCGACTCCATCTCGACATCGGTGGGCCCCTCCTGCGCAAACCGGACCAGCTCCTCGCAGACGGCTGCCTCGACGGCGGCGGCGCTGACACCGTCGGCAACGTCAATCAGCATGAACCCCAGTGAGACTCCGTCCACCAGACCCATCGCGTGGGCCGAGACGCTGGTGGCACTCTGCTCATGTCGGACCAGCCGCCGAACGAGCCGCGAGGTCGCCAGACCGCCGATGACGTCGATGGCCAGGGAGGCCGCGAAGAACTCCGGCGTGTCGTCGACGGGCAGCCGGAAGGCGATGTACAGATGGTCAGAGGGAACGTCCTCGAAGTGCTCGTCTCGAACTGCCGCCGGCAACGCCGGCAACGGCTCGACCGGGTCGCGACGGGGCGCCGCGGTCGCCGGCAAAGGGCCGAAATACCGCTGTGCCGAGGCGAAGCCCTCGTCCGGGGTGAGGTCACCCACCAGCGTGAGCACCGTGTTGTCAGGGCCGTAGTGGGACCGGAAGAAGTCGTGCACATCCTGCACGCTCGCAGCGTCAAGGTCGGCCATGGAACCGATGGTGGCGTGGTGGTACGGGTGCCCCTGCGGGAAGATCGCCGCGTAGATGTCGATCAGCGCATTGCCATAGGGCACGTTGTCGTAGCGCTGCCGCTTCTCCTCCTTGACCACATCGCGCTGGTTGTCGAGGTTCTCCTGGTTGACCGCGTCCAGCAGCCGGCCGTGCCGGTCGGCCTCCATCCACAGCGCCAGGTCCATCGCGCCGCGAGGCACCGTCTCGAAGTAGTTCGTGCGATCGAACCAGGTCGTGGCGTTCAGGCGCCCGCCCGCCGCCATCAGCGCCGAGAAGTGCTCACCGGAGGCCACGTTGGCCGAACCCTGGAACATCAGGTGCTCGAACAGGTGCGCAAACCCGGTGCGCCCCCTGGCCTCGTGGCGTGAACCCACGTTGACCCAGAGGTTGACGGTGACATTGGGGACGCTGTGGTCCTCACTGACGATGACCCGCAAGCCATTGGCAAGGGTGTGCTCGGCGATCTTGTAGTCCAGCGGCATGCGCCCAGACTAGGGGACGAGGCTTGGTGACACGAAGCGCGCGCCACGGCTTGCGACCCCGGGCGGACATGTCGGAGTCGCGGAGGGCTCAGGACTGCGGATTCTGACCGGACCGCGGTGACAGCGTCGGGGTGAAGTCCTTGCCGAGCTGGTCGAGTGCCTGGCGGGCGAAGATCTGCTGCTGGGTGACGGTCCGCTCGGAGCGGCCCCGCCCCAGGAAGCTCACAGCCCAGTGCAGCAACGTGGTAACCCTGTTCTTGAAGCCGATCAGGTAGAAGAGGTGGACGGCCAGCCACATGAGCCAGGCGATGAACCCGCTGACACGCAGCGGTCCGATGCTGGCAACGGCGCTGAAGCGCGAGATCGTCGCCATGCTTCCCTTGTCGCGGTACCTGAACGGCTCCCCATCAGGTGTCCCGGCCAGCCGGGCCCGTATCCGCCCTGCCACGTAGCGCCCGCCCTGGATGGCGACCTGAGCCACCCCCGGCATCCCGTTGAGGTCGATCATGTCTCCCACCACGAAGACCTCGGGATGCCCGGGCAGGCTCAGGTCCGGCTCGACCTTGATCCTGCCGGCGCGGTCAAGCTCCGCGCCGGACTGCTCCGCGAGCTGGCGGCCGAGCGGGCTGGCAGACACACCGGCAGCCCAGACCTTGCAGACCGACTCGATCCGGCGACGGCCTCCCTGGTCGTCCTCGACCTCGATCCCGGTCTCGTCCATGGCCACGACCTTGGCTGCCAGCTGTACCTCCACCCCGATCATGGCGAGCCTGGCCACCGCCTTGGCGCCGAGGCGGTCCCCGAAGGTGCCCAGCACAGCCGGGGCCGCGTCGAGCAGGATCACCCGGGCGGCACGAGGGTCCACCCGCCGGAACTCGTGGCGCAGGGTCCGGTGTGACAGCTCGGCAATCTGTCCGGCCATCTCCACGCCGGTCGGCCCCGCGCCAACCACCACGAAGGTCATCAGCCGGGCGCGCTGTTCCTCGTCCTCGGCCAGCTCGGCCAGCTCGAAGCTGCTGAAGATACGCCCGCGCAGCTCGAGAGCGTCGTCGATGCTCTTCATCCCCGGCGCAAAGCGTGCGAAGTGGTCGTTGCCGAAGTACGACTGCCCGGCCCCTGCGGCGACCACGAGCGAGTCGTACGTCGTGACCATGGTCCGGTCCAGAACCGTGGAGGTGACGGTGTGGCTGGTCAGGTCGATGGCAGTGACCTCACCCAGCAGCACCCGGGCGTTGGGCTGGCGTCTGAGGATCTCGCGGGTCGCGGGTGCGATCTCTCCCTCGGACAGGATCCCGGTTGCCACCTGGTACAGCAACGGCTGAAAGAGATGGTGCGTCGTCTTGGCGATGAGCGTCACGTCGACATCGGCACCCTTGAGCGACTGCGTGGTGAACAACCCGCCGAAGCCGGAGCCGATCACCACTACCTGATGTCGACGCCTCGTGCCCGCGCCGTTCCCACGCGCGGCCACGTCATCCCTGCTCGGGCGCGCGTTGCCACGACGTGCTCCCGAGCCGTTCCCCTGCGCCGTGTCCTCGTTCACGGGTGCAAGCCTTCCAGCGACCTGATGGCTGACGCAACCCTCCGCCGCCACCGAACCCGCCTCAGATTCGTGCCAGCACCCGGGAGAGGGCGCCCATTGCCACGGCGTTGATCCCGACCATCAACCACACGACCAGCGTGACGCTCTGGTCGTAGGCAAGCCCGAGAACCAGGCCTGCGGCCAGCAGGCCCAGACCCCGGGCCAGGGCCAGCCATCCGAACGCGATAGATCGTCCGGCGGGTTCGACGAGCTCGGTCACCACCGCCTTGACCGTCGAGTCGAGCACTCCGTTGACGACTCCCCAGATCGCCACCCCGACCCATACCAGGGTCTCGTTGTCGGTGAAGGCGATCGCGCTCAGACCCGCCGCGACCGGCACCACGAGCAGGACCCGGGGGCCGCGCGTGTCGTAGTAACGGCCCATCACCAGACCGCTCAACCCGTCAACCGCCATGGCGAGCGCAAAGAGCAACGGCACCTGCGCCGGCGTCAGCAAGCCCGTCGTCTGGGCGTGGTAGGCGAGCAGGGGGAAGGTGGCGATGCCCAGTGACAGCAGGCCAACCGCCCCGATGTAGCGCCTGACCACAGGCTGCAACCCGGCCAGACCGGCTCTGGCGCGTCCTGCGGCGTGGCCCGGCGATGTCTGTCCAGAAGCTGATGGCCGCGGCTGCTGCGGCTGCGGCTGCGGCTGCGGCTGCGGCTGCGGCTGCGGC
>JBDTWH010000098.1:0-63958 GCA_040006795.1 Actinomycetota bacterium
TGGCGCCGTCCAGCAGCTGGGTCAGCTGACGGATCCGGGCCTCCATCTTGCCCTGTTCCTCCTTGGCCGCGTGGTAGCCACCGTTCTCCTTGAGGTCGCCCTCGTCCCGGGCCGCCTCGATCTTCTTGGAGATCTCGGAGCGGCCTTCGCCGGATAGCTGGGTCAGCTCGCCCTTGAGCCGGTCGTAGGCCTCCTGGGTGAGGTAGCTCGCAGCAGGCGTCGCGGTGTCGGTCACGTCTAGCTCCTTGGTGTTCTGTGTTGGCAGCGGCCCGCCGTACAAGCGGAGTTCCGGGTGCCACGTAAGCGGGTCCGGACTCCCGATCAACTGATCGATAGAGGCCAGACCCCGGTGCGTTACGTCAAGGGTAGCAATCTTCTGCGCGGAGGGGCATGAACTGCCGCTGCGCTGCCTCTGCTAACCAGTCGTGCAGGACTTGACCTCGCCGGTCACAGCCCGCGTGGTGGTTCGGATCCTGGTGGTGCGACTCACCGACGAGGTGTCCGACCCCGGGACGTGAACCTCGATCAGGCCGACTGTCGCGAAGCCTTTGTCGAGGGCGCGCAAGGTGCAGGTGACGTCCTGACCGGCTGGCCTGCTGACGAGGTAGGTGACGTCAACGCTCCGGTCATCGATGACGTGATAGCCCATGACCGTCCAGCTGGGCCTGCCCACGGTGCTGGCGAGCCCCCACCAGACAGCCATGGCGGATCCGAGCAGGATGCCGATGGTGGCCACGGCCCACCACTTGGCGGCGCCTGGGGCGGGACGGGGAATCGGCACGGAGGAGACCTTTCGGGAAACCATCGAGGCTGAGTGGCAAGATGAGCTCTGGGATCAGCAGTGAACCAGTATTGGGACCATAGTCCGGTCTCACGGCGACTGTCCGTATGACCTGTCGGGCAAGCATCGAGCGGGAGCGCACGTGGAGCAGAGACTGAGGCTCATGGCGGTGCATGCGCACCCCGATGACGAGTCCAGCAAGGGCGCCGCGACCATGGCCAAGTACGTGGCCGACGGGGTTGACGTGCTGGTGGTGTCATGCACCGACGGTGCACGCGGCGACGTCCTCAACCCAGCGCTCAAGAACGACCCGGAGATCCTGCGCAACCTGCCCGAGGTGCGCCGCCGCGAGATGGCCACGGCACAGAGGATCCTCGGGGTCCGGCACTCCTGGCTGGGCTTCGCGGACTCAGGCCTTCCCGAGGGTGACCCGTTGCCCCCGTTGCCGCAGGGGTGTTTCGCGCTTGAGCCGATCGAGGTGACCACCGAGGCGCTGGTGCGGGTCATCAGGGACTTCAGGCCACACGTCATGACGACCTACGACGAGACGGGTGGCTACCCTCACCCGGACCACATCATGTGCCATACGGTCTCGATGTCCGCTTTCGCCGCGGCCGGTGACCAGAGCTCCTACGAACACACCGGCACAGCCTGGCAGCCCCTGAAGATCTACTACAACCAGACTCTGACCAAGGCCCGGATCACGGCGTACCACGATGCGATGGAGGCGGCCGGGATCGAGTCGCCCTACGGGGAGTGGATCTCGCGATGGGAAGACCGCGGCGAACGCACCATCACCACCAGGATCGAGTGCGCCGACTACTTTGAGGTGCGCGACCAGGCGCTCCTGGCCCATGCCACCCAGGTCGATCCCGACGGCACCTGGTTCAAGGTGCCGCTGACGATGCAGAAGGAGATCTGGCCGACCGAGGACTTCGAGGCGGCCGTGTCCTACGTGCCGATCGAGGCCCACGAGACGGATCTGTTCGCCGGGCTTGGCACGCGGCAAGAGTCCAGTGCGCTCGCGACATCTGCCGATCTTCACATCGTGTATGACGGACGAAAAGAGGACTCATGAATCTCGAGAGCGTCGACGTCACAGCAGGGCTTGGGGGCTTCCTGGCTTTCTTCTTGCTTGCCGTCGCGCTGTACTTCCTGATGCGAAACATGAATACCCGGCTGCGCCGGCTGGCCTATCGCGAGGAGCAGGACGCCAGGGACGCAGTCGAAGCTGAACCAGGCAATGAGGGGCGCAAGTCCTCTGACCCGGGGGATAGCCCCAAGGATGATCCGCACTTAGGCTGACCTAAGGGCGCGGGGTGTGCCCAGTCAACACACCGGAGGTGAGTGTCATGAGCGGTCGCGTGGTGCATTTCGAGGTTCCGTTTGACGATGCCGATCGGGCAAGGTCGTTCTACCAGGGCGCGTTCGGCTGGAACATGATGCCGATGCCTGAGATGAGCTACACGATGGTCTCCACAGGGCCGAGCGGGGACCAGGGACCGACTGAGCCGGGCTACATCGGCGGCGGGCTGACGCAGCGCAACGAGCTTCTTCAGCGGCCGGTCATCACGGTGGATGTCGATGACATCGACGCCGCGCTGGCAAAGATCGAACAGCTGGGCGGCAAGATTGTCCGGCCTCGTCAGGACATCGGCGGGGGAATGGGCTTTACCGCCTACTTCACTGACCCCGAGGGCAACTTGACAGGCCTCTACCAGGGCGCTTCCTCGACAGGCTGACGTCCGCCCGCTGACCGGCAGGTCTGCTCGTCAGGCCATCGGGCCCGACGAGTAGACCGCCATCGACACCGCGATGTAGTGCACGACGAAGGCGGCGACGGTCAGCACGTGGAAGATCTCATGAAAGCCGAACCATCGCGGTGAGGGGTTCGGTCGTTTGGTGCCGTAGACGACGGCGCCGAGTGTGTACAGCAGTCCTCCCACCGCGATCAGGATGACGACCGCGGCGCCGCCGGCCTCATACAGCGGTTTGAGGTAGAACACGGCGACCCAGCCCAGCGCGACGTAGATGGGCGTGTAGAGCCATCGGGGGGCGCCGACCCAGAAGACGCGGAACAACACCCCGCCGATCGCGCCGATCCACGCGATGAGCAACAGGCTCAGCCTCTGGCCGGGCGGCAGCAGCAGCAGTGCGAAGGGCGTGTAGGTGCCGGCAATGATCAGGAAGATGTTGGAGTGGTCCATCCGCTTCAGCAGGCCCCGGACCGTGTCGGACCAGGTGCCGCGGTGATAGACCGCCGACGTGCCGAACAGCATGGTGGCCGTGATGGCAAAGATGATGGCGCCCACCCTGGCCCGACCGCCGGGGGCGAGGCTGACCAGGACGATGCCGGCAGCCAGGACCAGCGGAAAGCTCCCGGCGTGGATCCACCCTCGCAGCTTGGGCTTGACCGCCGCAACGGCCGCAACGGCCGCTCCCAGGGGATGGCGTTCGGTCTGCGGGGGTGTGACGCTCATGGGTCATACCCTAACCTACGGAACCGTAAGTTACTAGTGCGTAACTTGTAGCGCCGGTGAGTCGGTCGTGCCGGGAGGTCCCAGCAACCCGGAGTAATGTTGAAGGTCCGGGCAGGGATCAAGGAGGCTGGCAGTGGGGCTGCGTGACGTGCTGCTGGGCGCCTACGAGCGTCGGCTTGCCGCTTCCCTGCGGAACCAGAGTCTGCCGCGCCATGTCGGGGTCATGCTCGATGGCAACCGGCGGTGGGCCAAGGCGAACGGCGCCAACACCGCACAGGGTCATCAGGCGGGCGCGGACAACATCTCCCCACTTCTGGAGTGGTGTGAGGAAGCCGGCGTCGAGGTGGTCACGCTCTGGTTGCTGTCGACCGACAACCTCAACCGCCCGGCCAAAGAGCTGACGCCACTCCTGTCGATCATTGAGCACGTGGTGGCAGACCTCGCGGCGTCCAGGCGATGGCAGCTGAACCCGGTGGGGGCGCTCGACCTGCTTCCATCCGGGACGGCCCAGTGTCTCAAGGACGCGGCCGACGCCACCCGGGACCTTGACGCCATGATCGTCAACGTCGCCGTCGGCTACGGCGGTCGCCGGGAGATTGCTGACGCCGTCCGCTCGATGCTGCTCGAGCACGCGGCGAAAGGGACCTCGATCGAGGAGCTCGCCGAGGTATTCGACGTCGAAACCATCGCGGACCATCTCTACACCCGGGGTCAGCCCGACCCCGACCTCGTGATCCGCACCTCGGGTGAGCAGCGACTGGGCGGCTTCCTGCTCTGGCAGAGCGCCCACAGTGAGTTCTACTTCTGTGAGGCCTACTGGCCAGACTTCCGTCACGTCGACTTCCTCCGGGCGCTGCGGGCCTACGCTGAGCGCGAAAGGCGTTACGGCTGCTAGGTGCTCCTGTTCTCAGCCGACATCTGGGCCAGCACCTGACGGCCGGCCGGGGACTTTCGGCGATTCGTGGAGGATGTGATGACACTTCACGTGTTGAAGGCTTAGCCTCAGCAGTGACGCACGGCACCCGTCGTGTGTTCGGGAGGCCCGACTTATGGAGCGATCTCAGCTCCGGACGGAGGGCCGGTACCGGCCCTGCTGTCTTGTGGTGGCCCGGTCCCGGCACCTTGTCCGCGAGCAGTCGCACAGCCCTGAGAGCTGTGTGCAGGGGAGTCGCAATGGCCACGGTTCGTCGTCCTTCGACCAGTTCCACCGCCAGCCTCAGCCGCACCAAAGCAGCCAGCGGCCGCTCGGGACCTGCAGGCAGGCAGGAAGAGCTTCCTGACTCCTCCCCGCAAACCGGCGACGGACGCAAGACCTATGTGCTGGACACCTCTGTCCTGCTGTCCGACCCGCGGGCGATGCTGCGCTTCAGCGAGCACGAGGTGGTTCTCCCGGTCGTGGTGGTGACCGAGCTCGAGGCGAAACGTCACCACCCGGAGCTGGGCTACTTCGCCAGGCAGGCCCTGCAGCTGCTCGATGAGATGCGGATCCAGAAGGGCCGCCTCGACGCGCCCATTCCCGTGGGGCAGGACGGGGGCACCCTGCGTGTCGAGCTGAACCACACCGACCCCCTGGCGCTGCCGGCGGGCTTCCGGCTCGGCGACAACGACACCCGGATTCTGGCGGTCGCGAAGAACCTCAGTCTGGCCGGACGAGACGTGACAGTCGTCAGCAAGGATCTCCCGATGCGCGTCAAGGCATCGGCCTGCGGGCTGGAGGCCGAGGAGTATCGCGCCGAGTTCGCAGTCGACAGCGGCTGGACCGGCATGGCTGAGCTGAACGTGTCGGTCGAGGAGATGGACACGCTCTATGAGGCCGGTCGTCTCGAGAGTGAGCAGGTGCTCGATCTGCCATGCCACACGGGCCTGGTGCTGGCATCGCCCCGCGGTGGTGGTCTCGGGCGAGTGGGTCCCGACAAGGTGATCCGTCTGGTGCGCGGTGACCGCGACGCGTTCGGGTTGCACGGCCGCAGCGCGGAGCAGCGGATCGCCCTGGACCTGCTGATGGATCCCGACATCGGCATCGTCAGTCTCGGCGGTCGGGCGGGCACAGGCAAGAGCGCCCTGGCACTGTGCGCCGGGCTGGAGGCGGTCATGGAGAGGCGCCAACACCGCAAGGTGGTCGTCTTCAGGCCGTTGTATGCCGTGGGTGGCCAGGAGCTCGGCTATCTGCCGGGCACCGAGGCCGAGAAGATGGGGCCCTGGGGTCAGGCGGTCTTCGACACGCTGGGCGCACTGGTCTCCACCGAGGTCGTCGAGGAGATCATGGATCGGGGAATGCTTGAGGTCATGCCGTTGACCCACATCAGGGGCCGGTCGCTGCATGACTCGTTCGTCATCGTCGACGAGGCGCAGTCGCTTGAACGGAACGTGCTGCTGACGGTGCTCTCACGGATCGGCCAGAACTCCAAGGTGGTCCTGACGCACGACGTCGCGCAGCGTGACAACCTGCGGGTCGGTCGCCATGACGGGGTTGCGGCGGTCATCGAGGCGCTTAAGGGGCACCCCCTCTTTGCCCACATCACGCTGGTCCGCAGTGAGCGCTCTCCGATCGCGGCGCTGGTGACCGACCTGCTGGAGGGTCTCGACATCTGAGGGCCCTTCGATCCGATTCATGTGCCGGGTGGCGCTCATGTGCCTGACGGTGCATTAGAGCACTGCTGCCCGTGGCCGATTTGGCTTTTCGGGCGATCTTTGGCACGGTTGCGCGCAACGTCTCGAACTCGGGCGCACACAGACCACCAGATCTGGTGGTCTTCTTCTATGTGGAGGGTGTATGTCCACGGCCTACAAGGGGCGACATACCGGAGGAGACAACCGGCAGGCCCCGGCCGCAGGCAAGGCTCGGACCACATTTGACCGGTTCCATCACGCGTTTCGGCGGCCGCTGGCCTCCGCCGGAGCCATTCTGGCGGTTGCCGCCGTCTCGGCCGCAGGATCTTCGGAGGCCTCGCCGAACGCCTATGTCCCGACGTACACACCGAGCCCGATGGCGATGGCGCAGTCAGCCCAGCTTTCCCAGAACCGCAATGACACCAACACGGCACTGGCCTCGGCGCGTCGGTCCGGCGTGCAGCGTGCCGCCGCCCTGACGCATTTTCAGAGAGCCACCCAAGAGGCGGTCTCCCGGTCCCGGGCGCGAGCGGCCATCGAGCAGGTCAAGGCTCGGGCGCAGAAGATAGAGCGGCTGACTCGCGAGCGGGAGCGCCAGGCCATGGTCGACCGGGCGCAGTCAGACCCGAAGTCCATCGGGCGCCTGCTGGCCAGTGACCGAGGCTGGGGAGACGGCCAGTTCAGCTGCCTGGACCGTCTGTGGGCAAAGGAGAGCGGCTGGAGGTGGAGCGCCAGCAACGGTGGTTCCGGCGCCTACGGCATCCCTCAGTCCCTGCCCGGTAGCAAGATGGCTTCGGCAGGCAGCGACTGGCAGACCAACCCTGTCACCCAGATCAAGTGGGGGCTGCAGTACATCGCCAACGTCTACGGCACCCCATGCTCGGCGTGGGGCCACTCGCAGTCAGTCAACTGGTACTGAACGACCGACCCGCAGTCAAGCGCGAAACGGCCCGTACGAACCAGCTGGTTCGCACGGGCCGCCTCTGTGTGTCCAGGTTGCCTACAGGAAGACGCTCACCAGT
The DNA here is from genome assembly GCA_040006795.1 of Actinomycetota bacterium. Classification (GTDB taxonomy): domain Bacteria; phylum Actinomycetota; class Actinomycetes; order Actinomycetales; family Dermatophilaceae; genus UBA4719. Next base: position 6,894 of record JBDTWH010000098.1, read on the forward strand.
GCGTAACCCACCACACAGGACGTGAACACCGAGATCAGCCCCGGGATGATGAATGAGTGGTTGATCACGAACTTGCCGATTCGTGTGGTCCCAGACCGGTCGAACCCGATGCAGGCCAGGTCCGAGGGATAGGTCGGCAGGATGAAGTAGCCGTATGACGCTCCGAAGAAACCGATGATCAGCGCCGGCTCCACGCCGAGTGCCAGACCGATCGGTGCGACGGCCACGAGGGCTGCCGCCTGGCTGTTGACCAGCTTCGAGACGACGAAGAGCACGATGGCGTAGGTCCATGGCGCGCCGTGAACCACGCTCCCGAGGGAGTCCTGCAATGCGGCGATGTGAGCGGAGAAGAAGGTGTCCGCCATCCAGGCAACGCCGAAAACCGCAAAGATTGCCGTCATCCCGGCTTTGAACACGGATCCGTTGTTGATCTCGTTCGCCTTCACCTTGCAGGTGAGCAGGATGAAGGCGCCGGACACGAGCATCGCCATCTGGATGACGAGGTTCATCGACAGCTTCTCGGTCTCGCCGTCGACCGTGAAGCTCGGACGCAGGCCCGAGAAGGCTCCCAGCAGCACGACGGTCGCGATACCGGCGAAGAAGATCCACGTGGAGCGGAACGCCTCCTTGGAGAACGTCTTGTTCATCAGCGTCGAGCCGTTGTCACTGCCGGCAGGCGTGCCGGCTCCGGGATGGTCGCTCGCACCAGAGCCACCGGCTCCGACGCCTGCGCCGACGAGCTGCGGGGTCTGCACCGTACTGCCTACCGCGACCGCTGCAGGCTCGCCATAGATGAAGGCATACTGCTCGGGGTCCGCGATCCTGGCCTGGAACTCCGGGTCGTCGTCAAGGTCCTTGCCACGGCGCATGCTCCACAGCGCCGCAAGCAGGACACCGGACAGCGAGGCGGGGATGGAGATCATCAGGATCTGCGGGATGGAGTAGGCATCGCCGACTCCGGCCTTGGCACCGAGGATGGTGACCAGCGAGACGGTCGCCACTGAGACAGGCGAGGCGGTGATGCCCATCTGGGAGGCGACCGAGGCGGCGGCCATGGGCCGCTCCGGGCGGATGTTGTTCTTGATCGCGATGTCGTCGATGATCGGGAACATCGTGTAGACGACGTGGCCGGTGCCGCACATCAGGGTGAGCGTCCAGGTGGTCAGCGGCGCCAGGATGGTGATGTACTTCGGATGCTTCCGCAGGATCTTCTCGGCGAACTGCATCATGACGTCGAGGCCACCGGCGCTCTGCAGCACAGACGCGCACCCGATCACAGCCAAGATCGTCAGCATCACGCTGACCGGTGGCTCGCCGGGGGTCAGCCCGAAGACGAAGACGAAGATGACCAGGCCCACGCCCGAGATCAGGCCGAGCCCGATACCTCCGTAGTGGGTGCCGAGAAGCAGGCAGGCGAGTATGACGACGATTTGCAGTGTGAGGATCATTGAGATCAATTCTGGTGGGGGCTGATGCCTGCCACAGTGAGCGGCAGGGGAGGTCGGAGCCCGGGGAAACCGGGCTCGATGAAACGCCGCTGGTTCACCGACTACATTTTCCTCAACCGGCTAGCCACGCCGTCGGGACGTACGTCCTGCAAAGACTGTGAGGAGCCTCACGAAAGGTGGCTCGGGCGGGTCATCCAGAGCACGTCCAGCGCCTCGTCAAGCTCGGCCTCCGTCAGGTCGCCGGCATCGAGGTGGCCTCGGGCCACAACGATGTCGCGGATCGAGCGGCCTTCCTTCACGGACTGCTGGACGACCGCGGCGGCGGCCTCGTAGCCCAGGTAGCGGCTCAGTGGTGTCACGATCGCCGGTGAGCTCTGGGCCAGGTCCAGGCAGCGCTGCTCGTTGGCGATGATGCCGTCAATGCACCGGTCGGCCAGGAGTCGGCATGCGGAGGCCAGAAACGTCAACGACTCCAGCAGGTTTCGTGCGGTCACCGGCAGCATGACGTTGAGCTCGAAGTTGCCGGCGGCCCCTGCCCAGCTGACCGTCGCGTCATTTCCGATGACCTGGGCACAGACCATGAGCACGGCTTCGGGGATGACGGGGTTGACCTTGCCGGGCATGATGCTCGACCCAGGCTGCAGGTCTGGCAGGTGGATCTCGCCCAGCCCGGCACGGGGACCCGAACCCATCCAGCGAAGGTCGTTGCAGATCTTGGTCAGGCTGACGGCGAGGACCTTGGTCGCCCCGCTGAGCGCGACCAGGGCGTCCTGGGCGGACTGGGCCTCGAAGTGGTCCCAGGCCTCCCGGAAGGAGCCGCCGGTTGCCATGTTGAGCCGGTCGATCACCGCCGAGGTGAAACCCGGGGCCGCGTTCAGCCCGGTGCCGACCGCGGTCCCTCCCAGAGGCAGCTCGGCGGCACCGTCAGCGGCCACGAGCAGTCGTTCGCGAGCCAGGTCGATCTGGCGTCGATAACCGCCGAACTCCTGGCCGAGGGTGACTGGCACAGCATCCATCAGGTGTGTTCTGCCTGCCTTGACGATGCTGGCAAACGCGCTTTCGCGACCGTGCAGCGCTGTAGACAGCACGCTCAGGGCAGGCACCAGCAGGTCCCTGGTGGACAGGACTGCGGCGACGCGGATGGCTGTGGGGAAGGTGTCATTACTGGACTGCCCGGCGTTGACATGGTCGTTCGGGTGGACCTCCAGCCCAGATGCCAGGTGGGCCACCCGGGCCACCACCTCGTTGACGTTCATGTTGGTGGACGTGCCGGAGCCGGTCTGGAAGACGTCGACCGGGAACTGTTCGTCATACCGGCCGCGGGCGACGTCATCGGCCGCGGCGGCGATTGCCGCGGCGACCTCCGGGTCCAGAGCCGACAGCTCGGCGTTGGCCTGTGCCGCCGCGGACTTGATCCGGGCGAGGGCATGGATGACCGCCAACGGCATCGTCAGTCCGGAGATGGGGAAGTTCTGGACCGCCCTTGCGGTCTGGGCACCCCACAGGGCATCGGCGGACACCTCCACCTCGCCCATCGAGTCGTGCTCGATCCGAACCGAGCCGTCTGAGTCGCTCATAGAACCATCATGGCCCAGCGACAAGGTTTTTTAGAGCTTGCGCAACCGGATCCGCCGGACGCTGTGATCCTCACCCTTGGAGAGCACGAGGGTGGCCCGGCCACGGGTGGTCAGCACGTTGTCGATCAGGTTCCGCTCGTTGATCGAGCCCCAGATGCCCTCGGCGACCTCGCGGGCCTCCTCGTCCGACAGGTCTGCGTACCGGTGGAAGTAGGAGGTCGGGTCCGTGAAGGAGGTCACCCGCAGGCGGAGGAACCGCTCGACATACCAGGCCTTGATGTACTCCTTACGGGCATCCACGTACACCGAGAAGTCGAAGAAGTCGCTGACCGCCAGGCCGGTGCGCCCGTCGGCGAGCACCCTGGGGGCCTGCAGGACGTTGAGGCCCTCCACGATGAGCACGTCCGGGCGGCGTACCACGATCTGCTCACCGGGGACGATGTCGTAGGTCAGGTGGGAGTACACGGGCGCGCTGACCTCGTCCTTGCCGGCCTTGACCTCGGCCACGAACCTGAGCAGGCGCCGGCGGTCATACGACTCGGGGAAGCCCTTGCGCTGCAGCAGTCCCCGGCGTTCCAGCTCGGCGTTGTCGTAGAGGAAGCCGTCGGTGGTCATCAGCTCCACCCGCGGTGTCCCCGGCCACCTGGCCAGCAGCTCACGCAGGATGCGCGCGGTGGTGGACTTGCCCACCGCCACCGAGCCGGCAACCCCGATGACGAACGGGGTGCGCTCGGGCTGCTCGCCCAGGAAGTCGGTGGTGATCCGGTGAAGGCCCTCGGTGGCACCCACATAGAAGTTCAGCAGGCGCGACAGGGGAAGGTAGACCTGCTCGACCTCGGCAAGGTCCAGGCGCTCGCCCAGGCCCCGCAGCCGCGTCACGTCAGCCTGGGTCAGGCTCAGCGGGTGGTGGTCGCGCAACCGCGCCCAAGCCGCACGGTCGAGCTCGACGTACGGCGACAGCAGGGAATGGGCATGGGACGGGCGCATTCGACCATTGTGTCTGACCCGCGATGTCGGACACCTGCGGGAAGTGCGCCTGGCCTGGGCGCCGGGCGCCTCCCGTTAGGCTGGCCCCCATGTGCGGAATCGTTGGATATGTCGGGCCAGAGGTCGACGGCAGGGCTCAAGAGGTCATCATGGAGGGCCTTGCGCGGCTCGAGTACCGCGGTTACGACTCGGCCGGCGTGGCCCTGATCGCCGGGGAACATGTCGTGACCACCAAGCGCGCCGGGAAGCTGGCAAACCTCGTCAGGGCCCTCGCCGAGGTCCCGCTGCCCACCTCGAGCACCGCCATCGGACATACCCGCTGGGCCACCCACGGAGCCCCGACCGACGAGAATGCGCACCCCCACCGCGGTGGCCTGGACGGCAAGCTCGCGCTGATTCACAACGGCATCATCGAGAACTTCCACGGCCTGCGCTCCGTTCTGGTCGATGACGGCGTCGAGTTCCTGAGCGAGACCGACACCGAGGTCGTCGCACAGCTCCTGGCACGGTCCTATGACGAGGTGGGTGACCTCACCGAGGCCATGCGCCAGGTCGTCGCTGACCTCAACGGCGCGTTCACCCTGCTGGCGGTTCATGCGGACCAGCCCGGCGTCGTTGTCGGCGCCCGCCGCAACAGCCCGCTGGTCGTGGGCATCGGCGACGGTGAGACCTTCCTCGGTTCCGACGTCGCGGCCTTCATCGGCTACACCCGCGAGGCGCTCGAGCTCGACCAGGACCAGATCGTCACGATCACGACCAGCGGTGCCAGCATCATCAACTTCGACGGGACCCCTGGCAAGGGCAAGGAGTACCACGTCGACTGGGACGCGGCCGCCGCGGAGAAGGGCGGCTTCCCGAACTTCATGGCCAAGGAGATCCACGACCAGCCCCACGCCGTGGCCGATACGCTCCTGGGTCGCACGAACGAGGCCGGAGCCCTGGTGCTGGACGAGCTGCGGATGGACGAGGCCGACCTGCGCGCGGTCGACAAGATCGTGTTCATCGCCTGCGGCACCGCCGCGTATGCCGGCATGGTCGCCAAGTACGCCCTCGAGCACTGGACCCGCATCCCGTGCGAGGTCGAGCTGGCCCACGAGTTCCGGTACCGCGACCCGGTTGTCAACGAACGCACGCTCGTGGTCGCGATCTCTCAGTCCGGCGAGACCATGGACACCCTGATGGCCGTCAAGCACGCCCGGCTGCTGGGTGCCCGCGTCATCGCCATCTGCAACACCCACGGCTCGACGATCCCGCGTGAGTCGGACGCCGTGCTGTACACCCACGCCGGACCAGAGATCGCGGTCGCCTCGACCAAGGCCTTTCTCGCCCAGATCACCGCCTGCTACATCCTGGGCCTGTATCTCGCCCAGCTGCGTGGCGGAACCTACGCCGACGAGGCGCAGTCGGTCATGAAGGAGCTGGGTGCGATGCCGGCCAAGATCCAGACCGTCCTGGACGGCCTCGACCGTATCCGTGAGATCGCCAGGTTCATGTCCGACACGCGTTCGGTGCTGTTCCTGGGCCGTCATGTGGGCTATCCGGTGGCACTTGAGGGCGCGCTCAAGCTCAAGGAGCTGGCCTACATCCACGCCGAGGGCTTCGCCGCGGGAGAGCTCAAGCACGGACCCATCGCCCTGATCGAGGCTGGGCAGCCGGTCTTCGTCATCGTGCCCTCGCCTGGCAGCGAGCACGGACTGCACGACAAGGTCGTCTCCAGCATCCAGGAGATCCGCGCAAGAGGGGCCCGCATCATCGTGATCGCGGAGGAGGGCGACGAGGGGGTCGTGCCGTTCGCTGACGTGGTCATCCGGGTCCCGGTGACACCGACGCTGCTGGCGCCCCTGGTGACGGTCGTCCCCCTGCAGGTCTTTGCCTGCGAGCTCGCGTCGGCAAAAGGGCTGGACGTCGACCAGCCGCGCAACCTGGCCAAGTCTGTCACTGTCGAATGATCATCGGGGTCGGGATCGACGTCGTCGACGTGGCGCGTTTCGGCCAGACGCTCCGACGTACGCCACGCCTGCTGGAGCGGCTGTTCATCGAGTCGGAGCGTTCGATGGGGCTCAACTCCCTGGCGGCCACGTTCGCGGCCAAGGAGGCGCTGGCCAAGGCTCTGGGTGCGCCGGTTGGCCTGCGCTGGGCCGATGCCAGCGTCCTGCGTGACGAGGACGGGCGCCCCCACCTGAAGATGTGGGGAACCGTCGAGGCGAGGGCCGATGCCCTCGGGGTGGTGGGCCTGCACGTCTCGCTGTCCCATGATGCCGGGATCGCCTCGGCCGTCGTCATTGCCGAGAGCTGAGGCTTCGTGATCCGCGCGTATGCAGTGTCATCAGTCCGCGAGGCCGAGGCCGCGGCCGTGACGACCGGCGGGCTCCCTGAGAGCGAGCTGATGTCGCGGGCGGCAGCGGGTCTGGCGAGGGTCGCGACGCAGCGGCTGGGCGGCGCCGGTGGGCGACGGGTGGTCGCGCTGGTCGGCGCGGGCAACAACGGCGGCGACGCCCTCTATGCCGTTGCGTCGCTGGCCCGCGATGGCGCCATCGCGGTGGTGCTCAGCGTGGCGCAGACACTGCACGAGGGCGGCCTCCAGGCTGTCCGCGACGCCGGCGTCCTGGTTCTCGATGCGGTGGGTGCCGGCGCCGATACGGCATCGGCTGTCTCCTCGACCTTGCATGACGCCGATCTCGTCATCGACGGGATCGTGGGCATAGGCGGCCGGCCAGGCCTGTCGCCGCAGATCGAGGCCCTGCTGCGCGAGGTGAGCGACTCGGCCTACGTGCTTGCGGTGGACCTGCCCAGCGGGGCGGATCCCGATGGCGAGGCGCTCGCACGGTCGTGCGTGTTCGCCGATGAGACGGTGACGTTCATCGCGGCCAAACCGGTGCATCTGATGCCCGCCACCGAGCCTGCCGTCGGACGACTCACCATCCTGGACATCGGCGTGAAGATCGGCCGGGACCCGGTGGTTGAGCGAGTCACCGCCGATGATGTCTCGTGGCTCTGGCCGCAGCCGGGTCCGGCTGACGACAAGTACTCCCGCGGCGTGCTCGGCATCGTTGCCGGCGGCGAGAGGTACACCGGGGCGGCGCTGCTCGCCGTCACCGCGGCCGTCTGCTCGGGCGCCGGGATGGTGCGTTACGTCGGGCCGCCGACGCCCACGATGCTCGTTCGTACCCAGGTGCCCGAGGCGGTCATCGGCACTGGCCAGGTGCAGGCCTGGCTCGTCGGGCCGGGCCTTGATGCCGGTGACGAGTCTGCCCTGGGCCGGGCTCAGCGCGACGCCGCGCAGTCGGCCCTGGACTGCGGTCTGCCATGCGTGGTGGATGCGGGTGGCCTCGACCTGATCACCGGACCGCGCACCACGCCAACGCTGCTGACACCTCATGCCGGTGAGCTTGCGGCCATGCTGAGCCGGCTCGAGGGCCTGCAGACAAGCCTGGAGCGCACCGCGGTCAACGGCGCGCCGCTGGCCTACGCCCGGCGGCTGGCCGACCTGACGAACAGCACGGTCCTCCTGAAGGGGGCCACGACCCTGGTGGTCTCTCCCGGCTCGTCCGGTCTGGCTGTTCGCTCCCAGTCCGACGCGCCCGCCTGGCTGGCAACCGCCGGATCTGGAGACGTGCTGGCGGGCCTGACAGGAACACTGCTCGCGTCGGGGCGGTCCCCGCTGGACTCGGGCAGCGTCGCAGCGCTGGTTCACGGGCTGGCCGGGGATGCCTCCAACCCCGGGGGACCTGTGCGTGCACTGGATGTGGCACATGCCATTCCGGGGGTTGTTGCAGCGTTATTGGTCCGCCGCAGCGCTCGGTCCTGAGACACTTTGACCATGACAGAAGAGAATTCTGGGTCGGCCGCCGGCGGCGCGGTTTCGCCACCCTGCCGTGAGACGGCGCGTGCCACCGTGGATCTTGACGTGATCTGCCGCAACGTCGAGGTGCTCTGCAAACATGCCGGATCGGCTGCCGTCATGGCTGTTGTCAAGGCCGACGGGTACGGCCACGGCCTGTTGCCCAGCGCCCGGGCGGCTCTGAACGGCGGCGCGACGTGGCTGGGAGTCGCTCAGCTGAGCGAGGCGATGACTCTGCGTGACAGCGGGGTCCGTACGCCCCTCCTGTCCTGGCTGCACGTTCCGGGTTCCGACTTCGCAGCCGCCATCGCCGCGGACATAGACCTGTCAGTGTCGGCGTTGTGGTCCCTGACCGAGATCGCCGAGGCTGCCCGTGGTCTCGGGCGAACCGCCCGGATCCACCTCAAGGTCGACACCGGGCTCGGACGCAACGGCGCGTTCGGCGACGACTGGCAAGTGCTGCTCGATGCTGCCCGGCGCCTGGAGTCCGAGGATCTGGTGCGGATCGTTGGTGTCTGGTCCCACTTCGTCTACGCGGACGAGCCGACGCATCCCACGGTTCGGCTCCAGGAGGAACGCTTTGCGGAGGCTGTGCGTGACGCCGAGCGCGCCGGATGTCACCTCGAGGTCCGGCACATCGCCAACTCCGCCGCCACGCTGACCAATCCCGGCGCAGCGTATGACCTGGTCCGGCCCGGCCTTGCCGTCTACGGGCTGTCGCCGGTCCCGGCACTGGGCGACCCTCAGTCCTTCGGGTTGACCCCGGCCATGACCCTGAGTGCGGATCTCGCTGTCGTCAAACAGATCCCGGCGGGTCAGGGCCTGAGCTACGGGCATCTGTACGTCACCCCACAGGACACGACCGTGGGCCTGGTGCCGATCGGGTACGCCGACGGCATCCCCCGTAATGCCACCAGCGTGGGACCGGTGAGCGTGGGTGGCAACCGTCATGCGGTCGCCGGCAGGGTCTGCATGGATCAGTTCGTCATCGATCTCGGTCCCGCGAGCAAGGCGCAGCCAGGGGATCGGGTGACCCTGTTCGGGGCGGGCGAGTCAGGGGAGCCGACGGCCCAGGACTGGGCGGAGCTGACGGGAACCATCTCCTACGAGATCGTCTCCCGCATCGGCCTTCGGGTTCCCCGCGTCTACGTCGGAGCTCAGCGGTGAACCGCCGGCGCCGCACCCTCACCGGAATCGGCATCGGCCTGGCAGCGGCGGGGACCACGGCCGCCGCGGGCATTGTCGCCGACCGCCTGAACCGCGCCCTCAAGACGGCCAGGGCGTTGGATACGGTGGACGACTACGAAGAGGAGGCGACCCTGCAGACGGTCGTCTTCGCCGACGACGGGGTGCCCCTGCACGTCGAGATCGACGAACCCGATGGTTCGGCCGGGACCACCCGCGAGGGGGCTCCCACGGTCGTGTTCTGCCACGGCTACACCTTGAGCCTGCGCTGCTGGGTCTTCCAGCGGCGGGCGCTCAAGGCCGCGGGGTATCGCGTCGTGCTCTGGGACGCCCGGGGGCACGGCAAGTCCGGAGCCGGGTCCAGGGAGTCCTATGAGATCGACCAGCTCGGGCACGACCTCTACTCGGTGATCAATGCTGTCGCACCACAGGGCCCGCTGATTCTGGTCGGTCACTCGATGGGCGGAATGACCTTGATGGCCCTGGCGGCTCACCATCCCGAGGTGATCAGGGAGCGTGTCATCGGGGTCGCTTTCGTGGCCACCAGCCCAGGGGGCATCTCCGCCGTCTCCTGGGGCCTGGGCAAGGTTCTGGGCAAGGCGGTCCACCGGCTGGGGCCGTTCGCCGTGGGGCGGCTGGCCGGCCGGCAGGGGCTGGTCAACTCGGTGCTCAAGGCGGGTCGTGAGGTCGAGGAGTATTTCGTCGACCTCTACTCCTTCGCCTCCCCGGTGCCGCTGAGCATCGTGCAGCTGACCGCGGACATGATCTTCACGACCCGCATCGAGGTCATCTCCGACTTCATGGAGACCTTCGAGACCCACGACAAGCGCGAGGCTCTCGAGCAGTTCATCGGGGTGGAGACCCTGGTGATCAACGGAATCCAGGACATGCTGACGCCGCCCGAGCACAGCGAGGAGATCGTCAAGCTGATCCCGGGTGCCGAGCACGTCCTGGTCAACGATGCCGGTCACATCATCATGCTGGAGCATGGCGACGTGGTCAGCGAGCAGCTGCTGGCGCTCATCGGCCGCGCGGAAGAAGCCGCGGCCGCCCACCTGGACCAACGCGAGAAGCCGCGGATCCGCCGGACGATCACCGACCTGGCCAAGAGACGACGGGTGAAGGCACTCCAGGGACGCCGCGATGCCTCCTGAAGGGCCTGTAGTCGGCCTGTCTCGTCGGGTCCGGCTGCCCTCGGTTGAGGACACGAAAGCCTGGGGCGCCAGGCTTGGAGCTCTGCTGGAGGCCGGAGACCTGCTCGTCCTCACCGGCGGACTGGGCGCAGGCAAGACCTCTCTGACCCAGGGAATCGCGCACGGCCTGCGCGTGCGCGGCCCGATCACCTCGCCCACCTACGTCATTGCCCGCGTTCACCCTTCCCTGGTGGGTGGTCCCGACCTCGTCCACGTGGATGCCTATCGGCTGGGCGGCCTAGCCGAGCTCGATGACCTGGATCTTGACGCATCTCTGGATGAGGCCGTCACAGTGGTCGAGTGGGGGCATGGTGTGGCCGAGCAGCTCAGCGAGGACTATCTCGAAGTGACTCTGAGCGGAGACGACGCCCGGACCGTGCGCCTGGTCGGCCACGGAGGCCGGTGGACCGGCCGCGGAGCCGGCTCACAGCTGGATGACCTCCTCTCACTACCCTGAGCTTGTGCTCCTGCTTGCGATCGACACCGCCACGTCCGCTATCACCGTCGCCCTGCACGACGGTGAGGCAGTGCTGGCAGAGTCGAGCATCCTGGACGCACGCCGGCATGGGGAGTACCTCGCTCCGGGGATCGCCGGCGTTCTCGCCAAGGCAGGTCGAACCCCGGCGGAGGTCACAGCTGTGGTCGCAGGCACGGGCCCGGGACCCTTCACCGGGCTGCGTATCGGCCTGGTCACGGCTCGGACCTTTGCCTTCGCGTGCGGCATACCGGTGTTCGGGGTGTGCAGTCTGGACGCACTTGCCCACCAGGCCTGGACCGAGGACCCCGCCCGGCTGGGGCAGTCCTGTGTCGTGGCAACCGACGCACGCCGCAAGGAGGTCTACTGGGCCCGGTATGACATCACGGCTGACGGCGTGCTGCGCAGAGGCGAGCCGATGGTCGCCAAGGCTGAGGCGATCGCCGACGAGGTCCGAGGTCTGCCCGTGGTCGGCCGCGGCGCCGTCCTGTACCCCGACTGGCTCAGCCGATACGCGCAGGGCCCCCTGGATGTCAGCGCGGGAGCCCTGGCAGGCCTGGCCGCGCGGCGTATGGCGGCCGGACTGGAGCTTCCCGCGGCCGAGCCGATGTACCTGCGGCGCCCGGATACCATGCCGCTCTCCCCGCGCAAGCTGGTGATGCCATGACCCTCCCGCAGACGACGTCCAAGACAGCCTGGCCCGAGACGCCGTCGCCCGAGATCCCCCTGCCGGAGACGACCTTGCGCGAGATGACCTGGCGAGACATCCCTGCCCTGAGCGCACTGGAGCCCGCGCTGTTCGCTGACGATGCCTGGTCGGAGGGGACCTGGTGGGCGGAGCTGGCCGCCCGCCCGCGACGCTCATATGTCATCGGCGAGCAGAGTGGCACCGTGGGCGGGTATGCCGGCGTCGACTGCGGTGGTGAGGTCGCCGACGTCATGACCATCGCGGTGGCCCCCGCGGCCCAGGGACAGCGGCTGGGCACGGTGCTGCTGCACTGGCTCATCGCCGAGGCCCAACGTGCCGGCGCGGAGCACCTGATGCTGGAGGTGCGGGCGGATAATGTTGTGGCGCAACGGCTCTACTGCGCAGCAGGCTTCGCCACGCTGACGGTGCGCCGCAGGTACTACCAGCCAGGGGACGTGGACGCACTGGTCATGCGGATGCATCTGCGGGACCCAGCCGAGTACCCGGCCAACCACCCGACCACCAGGCAGGATGTGCCGAAGTGAGCGACGGCCCGCTGGTGCTTGGTATCGAGTCGTCATGCGACGAGACGGGAGTGGGGATCGTCCGCGGTCACACGCTGCTCGCTGACGCGATAGCGAGCAGCGTCGAAGAGCATGCGCGATTTGGCGGGGTGGTGCCGGAGGTGGCCAGCCGTGCCCACCTCGAGGCAATGGTGCCGATGATCGACAAGGCGTGCCGTGACGCAGGCATCCGCCTGGACGATCTGGACGCGATCGCCGTCACCGCGGGTCCGGGGCTGGCCGGAGCGCTGCTGGTCGGTGTGGCGGCGGCCAAGTCGCTGTCGGTTGCCCTGGGCAAGCCGCTCTACGGCGTCAACCACCTGGCCGCGCACGTCGCCGTGGACATCGTGGAGCATGGCCCTCTGGCCGAGCCGACGATGGCGATGCTCGTATCCGGGGGACACTCAAGTCTTCTGCTCGTCCCGGATGTCACCAATGACGTGCGATCTCTGGGGAGCACCATCGACGACGCCGCAGGTGAGGCGTTCGACAAGGTTGCCAGGGTCCTGGGCCTGCCCTTCCCCGGCGGTCCTCACGTCGACCGGGTTGCCACCGAAGGCAACCCTGCCTTCGTGGCCTTCCCTCGTGGCCTGAGCTCCGGGCGCGACATGGAGCGGCACCGTTTCGACTTCTCGTTCTCCGGCCTCAAGACGTCGGTGGCCCGCTGGGTCGAGGCACGTGAGCGGGCCGGTGAGCCCGTGCCGGTGGCGGACGTCGCGGCCAGCTTCCAGGAGGCTGTCGTGGACGTCTTGACGCGCAAGGCCGTTCTGGCGTGCCGGGAGCATGGGGTGAACGACCTGCTCATCGGCGGTGGCGTCGCGGCAAACAGCCGGCTGCGTGCCATGGCCCGGCAACGGTGCGATACGGCGGGGATCCGGCTTCGCGTTCCACGACCAGGGCTGTGCACCGACAACGGTGCGATGGTGGCGGCGCTGGGGGCTGAGATGGTGGCCAGAGGTCGTCTTCCCTCACTGCTCGACCTGCCTGCTGACTCCTCCATGCCGGTGACTCTGGTCCAGGTATGAGCCGGCAGGTGGCCCCGCCGGTAACCCGGCCCGTGCCCGTCGTCCTCGATGTCGACACCGGGGTGGACGACGCCTGCGCGCTGCTCCTTGCGGCGCTGCACCCGGACCTGGAGCTTCGCGGCGTCACCTGCGTCGGTGGCAACGCCAGCGTCGACGAGGTGGTCAGGAACACGGTGAAAGTGCTCGACACCGCCGGCCGCCCGGACATACCGGTCGCCCGCGGAGCCGCGAGGCCGCTGCTGGCGCCGCTCACCCACGCCAGGCACGTCCACGGCCTCGATGGCATGGCGGACCTGGGCTGGCCATCGCCGGATCCCGAGTGGCACCCCGATCCGCGTCACGCGGTGGAGCTGTTGCGAGACCTGCTGGGTCAGGCGGCTGCCGGGGAGGCAGCCGATCGGGTCACCCTGGTGACGTTGGCTCCGTTGACCAACATCGCCCTGTTGCTGCGCACCTATCCGGAGTGCGCTGCCGGCCTGCGCGAGATCGTGGTGATGGGTGGTGCTGCGAACGTGGGCAATGCCACCGCCTCCGCCGAGTTCAACGTGTGGCACGACCCCGAAGCGGCAGCCATCGTCTTCGAGTCAGCTGCCGAGCTCGATATCCCCGTGGTGATGTACGGCCTTGACGTCTTCTACGACGTCGTGGTCACCCGAGAGCAAGCCGCCGCCCTCATCGCGATCGGTGGGCGTGGGCCGGCCGAGCTGGCCGGGCGGCTCATCGAGTTCCAGAGCGGTCGCTTCGGTCAGCATGCCGTGACCATCGGTGACGCGGGCGCTGTGTGCGCCGTGATCGATCGAGCCGGCCTGACGACCAAGAGCCTTCCTGTCCGGGTGGAGCTGGCCGGGGAGTACTCCCGCGGCCGGACGATCGTGGATCGTCGCGAATGGTCAGGGGACTCCGCCCACGATCCGTACGGGGTGGCACCGACCGCCGTGGAGGTTGCCCTCTCGGTGGACGCCCAGCGGTATGCCGAGCTGTGGTTGCGAACCGTGAACATCGAGAGGCGCTGATGGGCCGGGTCGTCGTGGTCGGTTCGCTGAACATCGACCTGGTGACGCATGTCGGGCGGCACCCGAAGCCGGGTGAGACAGTCCTGGGCACCGCTCTGGTGCGAATGGCGGGAGGCAAGGGCGCCAATCAGGCAGTGGCAGCTTCGGTCGCCGGCGCGACGGTGGCGATGGTGGGCGCCGTGGGGCCGGACGACGCCGGGTCCGCGTACGTCGCGAGGCTGGCGACGCTGGGAATTGACGTCTCGTCGATCCGGGTCGCGCCCGGCTGCGCCACCGGCCATGCCCTCATCACGATCGACGACGCCGGCGAGAACACCGTCGTCGTGGTCGCCGGGGCCAATGCCTGCGTGTCACCAGAGGACCTCGACGTGCTGGAGTCGGTGGGCCCTGGCGACGTCGTGCTGCTCCAGCTCGAAGTCCCGCTGGAGGTCGTCACGGCCTCGGTGCGCCGCGCGTCGTCAAGAGGCGCGCGGGTTGTCCTCAACCTGGCACCGTACGCCGGCCTGGCTCCTGACGTGGTCGCCCTCGCCGACCCGCTGGTGGTCAACGAGCACGAGGCCTTGTGGCTCGCCGACTCGGAGGCAGTGCCGGGGTCCCTGCTGGTGACGTTCGGCGCAGCAGGCGCGTCCTGGGATGGGCTGCGGCTGACGGGGCCGGCAGTCGAGGCGGCAGAGGTGGTCGACACCACCGGGGCGGGCGACGCCTTCTGCGGCGCCCTCAGTGCCGCACTGGTCGCCGGGGCTGATCGCCGCGAGGCCATGCAGGCCGCCCTGGCAGCCGGCGCCGACGCGGTCAGGCACCTTGGTGCTCAGCACGGCGCCCTGCTTTGAGATGACTCAGTCGATCCCTCGCAGGTGAGAACGCAATGAGTCAGATGTGGTCCAGGATCAGGTCAAATCTCCTGATGATTTCCGTCCAGTCATAGTCTTTGGCTTTCCGACGCGCTGCCTCGCCGATTCTGGCTGCCTCATCCGGACTGGCCGCAATATGTTTGATTGCCGAGCAGATGGCTCGGGCATCCTTCTGCTCGATCAGTATCCCGCCGCCACCTTCCAGCAGCTCTGGCATGGAGCCGGTTCTGGTCGCGATCAGAACCTTTCCGTAGGCCATCGCCTCGAGGGCTGTCACCGGTAGGCCCTCTTCATGTCCCTGGTCGTCGGTAATCGACGGTATCACCACGATATCGCAGTCAGCCAGGTACTTGTCTTTACTTTGTCCACCGATGAAACCACAAAATGTTATGGACTCTGTCGAGTGCAGATCGGCCACCAGCTGTGTGAGCTGCTGGCGACTAGGCCCGTCACCCAGAATGTTGAGGTGACAGCCGAGGCCCTCTTCGTTGGCCTTGGCTACGCCCTGAATCAGGTAGGCGACACCCTTTATCTCGACCAGCCTGCCCAAGAAAAGCACATTCATCGTCGACCGCTCACGACCCTGATGGTTCGTAGGGGGGTCAATGCCCATTGGCTGGTTCGTAGGGGGGTCAATGCCCATTGGCATGACAGACCAGCTGTCAGAGGGCAGGGTCGTGTGCTCGTCGGCCATCGCCAGGTTGCGGCGGGAAACAAATGTGACGGCATCGGCAGTTTTTAGTGGCCATTCCAGCAGTCGTTTCGCTTCGGGTCGTTTAAGTATCTCGACGTCTCCTCCGTGCGTCGTGATAACCAGCTTTCTGCGGCTGATCTTCTTGATGGCAGACGCGACAAAGCCTTGCGGGAAAAGCCAGTGCGCATTGAGCACATCGATCCTCTTGGCGGCCACCAGATATAGACCGAATACCAGTTCCCCCAGGAGAAATAGCGGGAGCTGAACCTTTGCTGACGCACTGCTGCGGAAGGTATTCACCATCCCGCCCCGGTAAGCTAGTTTTTCCGTACCCGGCCAGGCGTAGGGAAAGCGATATACCTCTACCGCACCCAGTCGTTCATGAATCCTTGAGCCCTTCTCATACGGTGCCAGCACCGTGACGGCATGATTCTGAGCCAGATGTTGTGCGAAATCAAGCACAAACTGGGGCTGGTTATCATCCTGCCACCGCGGGAAGGTCGATCCCAGAATCAGCACCTTCGTGCCAGTCACCTTTGAGCCCATGCCGGCCGGCCTGCTGTCGCTACGCCATATCAAACCGCGGCGTCGCATGCATGCTCCTCTGGTTGTGGCACGTTAAGATGACTGCCGCTCATGAGGTACTCCAACGTGACCAGCTCCCTCATCGTCGAGGCTATCGGTCTGGAGAGATCGTCGACGCCCTGAAGCGCGAGCTCAACGTCATCTGGGCCTTTCGGTGCAGGTCTGGCGATCCTCCTGATGTCGGCGAGATTAGCACCGCTGACCGCGCGCGTTCCTCAGGCAGATCACCCCCGCTGCGGCGGTCTGCGTCGAGCTCCGTCGATCCAGGCTGCGTCAGGGCGTGTGGCAGGATCGCCGATATGAACCCATCGACCGCTCTGGCCACGGTTGTCGTGGACGAGCTGGTCCGTCAGGGAGTACGCGAGGCGGTTCTTTGTCCCGGTTCCCGCTCTGCTCCCTTCGCCTACGCACTGCAGGACGCGGACCGCGCCGGCCTTCTCCGGCTGCACGTCCGCGTCGACGAACGCTCTGCTGCCTTCTTGGCCCTTGGTCTGGCCAAGCTCACCCGCCTGCCTGTTCCGGTGTTCACGACATCCGGTACCGCGGTCGCCAACCTTCACCCCGCCGTCCTGGAGGCCAGCCACGCCGCGGTGCCGCTGGTAGTGGTCAGCTCTGATCGTCCGCCGGAGCTCCTGGGGACCGGGGCGAACCAGACGACCGACCAGAGCGACCTGTTCGGCACAGCGGTCCGCATGGTTCACCAGCTCGGGGCCCCAGAGCGCAGCGGCGGCCAGAACGCGCAATGGCGTTCGGTCGTGGCCCGCCTCTGCGCGGCGGCGTCCGGGACAGGCGGGCAGGACGCCGGACCCGTCCACCTCAATGTTCCCCTGCGTGAGCCGCTGGTGCCCGATGCGGCCCCTGCCGATGGACGGCCTGAGAGTGGATGGCCTGAGAGCCTCGAAGGGCGTGCCGACGGGGCAAAATGGGTCTGGGTGCATCCGGCCAGTCATACGGGTACGCCGCTGACCAGCACTCCCAAGACCCTGGTGCTGCTTGGTGATCTGCCCGACCCGGCCATGGCCGCGAACGCGGTGGCGCTGGCAGTCAACGCGGGCTGGCCTGTCATCGCCGAGCCTTTCGGCGCCCACGAGCGCGGCGCCCTGGTCCCTCATGGCTCCCTGCTCATGACGGCCGGTGACTGGCTCGAGCGGCATCTGCCGGAGCGGGTGCTCGTCGTCGGACGGATCACGCTCTCCCGCGCAGTAGGCGCTCTGTTGCGCAACCCGGCAGTAGTGGTTGAGGTCGTTTCAGCTCAGTCGAGATGGCCTGATCCGTGGCATGCTGCGTCGGTCGTGCATTCGTTCGGGGCCGTGACGGCTCCACCCTTCCACGGGCGAGTGGTCGATGAGCCTTGGGCGCGCGAATGGTCCGACGCCGGCGAGCTAGCCGCCCTGGCAGCAGAGAAGGTCATCGCGAGGTCTTGGCCGAGCGGTCCGGCCATCGCGACCACGGTCCTGGCCGGGCTTCCTGCGGAGTCAGTGCTCTTCGTGGGATCTTCCAACTCAGCCCGAGATGTCGACCTTGCCCTGGCGCCGTCGGTCAGAGACGCACCGCTGACCGTCGTGGCCAGCCGAGGGCTCGCCGGCATCGATGGGTGTGTGTCGACCGCCATCGGCCTGGCGCTCACGCAGTCGCGGCGACCTGCATATGCGCTGTTGGGAGACTTGACCTTCCTTCACGACAGCAATGGTCTGCTGATGGGTCCGGATGAGCCGAGGCCGGACCTGACCATCGTCGTCACGAACGACGACGGAGGCGGCATCTTCACCCTGCTGGAGCCCGGCGAGCCAGGCAGAGCGGCCGATTTCGAGCGGGTCTTCGGCACACCCACCGGTGCTTCCATCGCCGACATCTGTCGTGCCCACGGGGTGAGGCACACGCTGGCCACAACCTCGGCTGATCTGAGCGCCGCGCTGCTGCAACCCCCCGGTGGCCTCTGGGTCGTCGAGGTCCGGGTCGACCGCTCCGGGCACCGGGATCTGCATGCCGAGCTGCGCACGGCCGTGGCACACGCTTTGCGCTAGCGGGTGCCCGGCCAAACAGGTTGATACGAACGCTGCCGGTGGCGCCATGATGAGCGCCGGCTGGCGGCACGCCCCATGATGGCTTGACTAGAACTCGATGGCCGCGACGGGCTCACGATCGCGGCTCATGGCCCGCGAGAGGACCCGCAGCGAGCCCGTCGTGAGCTCGGTGACCAGACCTTGATGCGCCTGGGCAGCAATGCTCCTGGACCCCAGGTAGGCAGCGCCCAGCGCCTGAACAGGGAGCCGCAGGTCAGGGTCGTCCGAAGAGGGCACACAGGTGGCCACCCCATCGGTGCCGACCTTCAGTCGCCACCTGCGCTGGTTCCACGGGCAGACAGGATCCACAACATCAAGAACGACGTCGCAGGTGCTGGAGTAGCCGCGCTCCGACAAGGCCGCGCCGACGTCGACCAGACGAAGCCACAGCGAGTCGAACGTCTTGACCCCTACCCCTCGCGGGCCACCGGCCCACCACAGCAGGGGATCGTCAGCCCCAAGGCCGCCGATCGTGATCGACGACGTGAGGTCGAAGTCCACCAGTCGGCGGCCCAGGGCGAGCAGGGTCGCAGAGTCGGCAGATGCAAGCTCTCGTACGGTGACCTTCCCCTTGGGGCGCCCGTCCTCCCACTTGGCTTCGCGACTGAATACCGCGTAACCCGTCGGTTGGCCATCGACGTGGGCTAGCAGCACCTGCCATGGCTCGTGCCCCTGACGGGCCAGCGGCAGGTCGACGAGAATCGGCCGGGCCATCAGCTCCGGTCGGCTGACGGCGCCCAATGCCCTTCGTGCGCATAGGAGATGGAGGTCCTGGATCGTGCGGGCCGCGTCGTCCGAATCAGCCTTGACAAACCGGGTCGTGACGTGTCCGGCAGCATCCTCCAGGGCCGGCGCGGTGAAGACGGTGCCGCGTTCGAGCTCGAGGTCCAGCTCGACCGAGCTGACCCCGTAGCCGAAGCGGCCATAGATCTGCAGCTCGGCCGCGTGCAGCCCGCTCACGGCAACACCCTGCTCATGCAGCCGGGAGAGATGATGGGTGATCATCTGCCGCAGGATGCCGCGTCGCCGATGATCAGGGTGCACCGATACCCAGGACAACCCTGCCATCGAGACCAGGGACAGTGCGTCAAGCGGCCCGGGCGCCGTCACGGCCATGTCGTATGACGTGTAGACGCCTGCCAGCTCGTCCGAACCCTCCTGGGACGCGCCGAACGTGCGTGCCCAGTCGAAGTGGCTCGTGACCACGTCGACCGGATAGGCGTTCGGGTCGAAGAAGAAGGCTGCCCGGTCGACGGCGAGCAGTCGCTGCCCGTCGGCGGCGGTCAGGGGCACGATCGAGATGCTCATGTGCCGAGCCTTACCGGCGTGACGGAGGAGCGCAACTGAGTTGCCGACTCACCTGGCAGTCAGGGCATCTCTCATGGGTACGAACTTTGCGTCGGACTCCGCCAGCTCTGAGTCGGGGTCTGACCCGGCGACGATGCCACAGCCTGCGAACAGCCGGATCTGTCCCCCGTTCGCCGGGTCATAGGCCCCGCAACGCAGCGCGATTCCCCACTCGCCGTCCCCCGACGCGTCCATCCAGCCAACCGGCCCGGCGTAGCGTCCACGGTCCATCTGCTCGAGCTCGCGGATCGCGGCGTGGGCGACGGGTGTCGGGGTCCCGCAGACGGCTGCCGAGGGATGCAGCGAAGCGGCCAGGGCCAGCGACGTCGCTCCGTCGGTCAGCACGCCCGCCACATCCGTTGCCAGGTGCATGACGTTGGACAGGTGCAGGACGAACGGAGACTCGGGAACGTTGATCGACGAGCAGTGCGGCTCCAGGGCCTCGGCCACGGAGCGAACGGCGTACTCGTGCTCCTCAAGGTCCTTGGAGGAGCGGGCCAGGGACGCGGCCAGCGCGAGGTCATGCTCGTCGTCACCGGTACGACGGATGGTCCCGGCCAGCACCCGTGAGGTGACCAGTCCCTTGTCCAGTCTCACCAGCAGCTCCGGGGTGGCGCCCACCAGCCCGTCGACCGCGAATACCCAGGTGTTCTCGTAGCGCTCAGCCAGACGCAGCAGGAGCCAGCGCGGGTCGATCTCGGAGCCGGCGTTGGCCGCGAGGTCGCGCGCCAGGACCACCTTGTCCATCTCGCCTGCGTTGATCCGCGCCACGGCGTCGGCCACAACCGTCGACCACCGCGCACCCGAGAGTGCGCCGTCGGAGAAGGTGACGTCCACAGGTGCGGCCGGTGGAGAAACCACTGACAGGGCAAGGCCACCCGGCAGGTGTGAGTCCACCCCGATCGTCGTCATCCACCATCGCGAACCTCTTTTCCCCACGACCACCTCGGGCACGACGAGCACTGCGCCGGCGGGGGAGTCCGGCGAGAACGAGAAGGAACCGAACGCGACCGGCCCGGTGCCCGGCAGGTGCACGTCGTCGCGGACGACGGCGTGGTCGACTACCGACCGCCACCATGCCTGCGACTCCTTGAACCGCCGGGCGCCGCTGGTACGGAGCACGAGAGCACGGCCCCAGCCGACCATCCCCTCACCGTGGCGCACCCACGAGGAAACCTGTTGCGGGCCCATGGTCTCGGGGATGAGCGACAGCAGGGCACCGGGGTCGTCAATCGTGACCGTGCGGGCCACCAGGGTCGGGACAGGCGCCGCGCGCGACCCGGCTCGGGCTGGCTCTGCGTGCGGCAAGGAGGTCACGACCGTCAAGCCTACGACGGCCGCGGGGTGCACGTGCATGCACGGCTGCCGGCATGACGCGCGGGCTGATCAGCCAAGATGGTCACATGACTCGCGCCAGCCTCGACAAGCAACCAGGCGACGTCGCCTCGATGTTCGATGACGTCGCGGCGAGGTACGACCTGACCAACGACGTGCTCTCGCTGGGGCAGGACCGTCGCTGGCGCAGGCTCGTGCGAGAGACCGTGGGCGCCAAGTCCGGTGACACGGTGCTTGATATCGCTGCCGGTACCGGCACCAGCAGCGAGCCGTTCGCGGACACGGGCGTCAACGTCGTGCCCGCCGACTTCTCCCTGGGGATGCTTGCGGTCGGCAACCGGCGCCGGCCTGACCTCGCCTTCACGGCCGCGGATGCGCTGAGGCTGCCGTTCGCCGACGACGCCTTCGATGCGGTCACCATGTCGTTCGGGCTGCGAAACGTCGTGGGAACCAGCGAGGCGCTCGAGGAGTTCCTGCGGGTCACCCGGCCCGGGGGCTCCCTGGTCATCTGCGAGTTCAGCCATCCGAGCAATGCGGTATTCCGCACCGTCTACTCCAAGTACCTGATGCGCTCACTGCCCTCGATCGCTCGCAAGGTCAGCTCCAACCCCGACTCGTACGTGTACCTCGCGGAGTCGATCCAGGCCTGGCCGGACCAGGCGGGTATGGCGCGCCTGATCGCCGCCGCAGGCTGGCAGGACGTGCAGTGGCGAAACCTGTCCGGAGGCATCGTCGCCCTGCACCGTGCCCGCAAGGGGTCCTGACCCAGGCTGACCAAGCCCGCCTCACTACGATGGAAACTCATTCAAGCGTAGAGTTTTGCCGAGTTCGTGAAAATCTTCACAAGCACAGCCCGATCTCAAGTTCAGCAGAAACCCCCACTGTGAGGCCCTCCTGTGAGTCACAGCATCAACAGCGCCATCGCGGACGGCACAGCTGGCGCCGGTAGTCCCGCATCGGCTCAGCCGCTGTCCGCCTCCTCCTCGTCCGCCCAGCAGGGCGAGAGCGCCGACGTCATCATCGTGGGCGCCGGGCCGAGCGGATCGGCGACGGCGGCCTACCTGGCGATGGCAGGGCTTGACGTGCTGCTGCTGGAGAAGGCGAGCTTTCCGCGCGAGAAGGTCTGCGGGGACGGCCTGACTCCCCGCGCGGTGCGCGAGCTCATCACCCTCGGCATCCCGACACCAGCCGAAGACGGCTGGATCAAGAACAAGGGCCTTCGGATCGTCGGCGGCGGCCACCGGCTCGAGCTCAGCTGGCCGGACCTGGCGAGCTTCCCGCCATACGGGCTGGTCCGGACCCGGCAGGACTTCGACGAGATCCTGGCCAGGCACGCCGTCAAGCACGGCGCCCGCCTGCACGAGTCCACCAACGTCGCCGACCCCATCCTGGATGAGCGCACCGGCGCCATCAGAGGCGTGCGGGCCAGGGCCATGGATCCCGAGGGCCGGCCCACCGGTGAGGACCTCGAGTTTCATGCTCCGCTGGTCGTGGCGGCCGATGGCAACTCCAGCCGCCTGAGCATGTCCATGAACCGGCCCAAGCGGGACGACCGACCCATGGGTGTTGCCGTCCGCACCTACTACACGAGTCCGCGCCATGACGACGACTACCTCGAGTCCTGGCTGGAGCTGTGGTCAAAGGACGCACAGACCGGCAAGCGGGTCCTCCTTCCGGGCTACGGGTGGATCTTCGGCGTTGGCGACGGCACCTCCAACGTGGGCCTGGGCATCCTCAACACCTCGGCCGCGTTCGGCAAGGTCGACTACAGGGACATCCTCAAGCGATGGGTCGACACGCTGCCCCCCGAGTGGACCTTCAACGACGAGACCATGACCGTCCCCGTCCGGGGCGCCGCCCTGCCGATGGGGTTCAACCGTCAGCCGCACTACGCCGCCGGCCTTCTCCTGGTTGGTGACGCCGGCGGCATGGTCAACCCGTTCAACGGCGAGGGCATCGCCTACGCCATGGAGTCAGGCCGTCTGGCCTCAGAGGTCATCGCCCAGGCGTTCGCCCGGCAGAGCGATGCGGGCCGCGAGAAGGTTCTGCAGTCCTACCCCCGCGTGATGAAGGACGCGCTCGGCGGCTACTACACCCTGGGCCGCAGCTTCGCCACGATGATCGGGCACCCCGAGGTCATGCGCCTGGCCGTGAAGTACGGCCTGCCGCGCACCACGATGATGAAGTTCCTGCTCAAGATCATGGCCAACCTGGCCGAGCCGCACGGCGGCGACGCGGGCGACCGGCTGATCCGCGCCCTGTCCAAGATGGCCCCGGCCGCATGAGCTTTCCAGCCGCACCTAGGCTTGTGCAGCCGCAGATGGGTCTGAATGCCTCCACCAGCAACCGAAAGGGGATCGCGCCCCGATGACGAATCCGTACGTCCCACTGTTGTTCCTGGCCGGACTGGGCGCTGGTTTTGCGATCCTGTCCGTCGCGACCGGCGCGATCCTGGGGCCGAAGCGATACAACAGGGCCAAGGTCGACGCCTACGAGTGCGGCA
The DNA here is from genome assembly GCA_040006795.1 of Actinomycetota bacterium. Classification (GTDB taxonomy): domain Bacteria; phylum Actinomycetota; class Actinomycetes; order Actinomycetales; family Dermatophilaceae; genus UBA4719. Next base: position 30,267 of record JBDTWH010000098.1, read on the forward strand.
TCGAGCCCACGCCGCAGGCTCTCGGCGGCGGCAAGGTGCCCGTCAAGTACTACCTGACCGCGATGCTGTTCATCATCTTCGACATCGAGAGTGTCTTCCTCTACCCGTTCGCGGTGCACTTCGCCGGGCTGGGGCTTACCGCTCTTGTCGAGATGCTGCTGTTCATCCTCACCGTGTTCGTCGCCTACGCCTATGTCTGGCGTCGTGGCGGGCTCGAGTGGGACTGAGGAGGGACTGAGCGATGGGACTCGAAGAGAAGCTGCCCGCCGGCTTTCTGCTGACCACGGTCGAGCAGCTCGCCGGCTACTTCCGCAAGAGCTCGGTCTGGCCGGCGACGTTCGGTCTGGCCTGCTGCGCCATCGAGATGATGGCCGTCGGCACGCCCGACTACGACATCGCCCGGTTCGGCATGGAGCGTTTCAGCGCCACGCCACGCCAGGCCGACCTGATGATCGTGGCCGGACGGGTCAGCCAGAAGATGGCTCCCGTCGTGCGGCAGGTCTATGACCAGATGCCCGAGCCCAAGTGGGTCATCTCGATGGGCGTCTGCGCCAGCTCGGGCGGGATGTTCAACAACTACGCCATCGTGCAGGGCGTCGACCACATCATCCCGGTGGACGTCTACCTGCCGGGCTGTCCCCCGCGGCCGGAGATGCTGCTCAATGCGATCATCACGTTGCACGAGCAGATCCAGAACACCCCGCTCGGCGTCAACCGGGTCGCCGCGGCTCACGCGGCGGAGGCTGCGGCCTTGGCGGCAACACCCACGCATGACATGAAGGGTCTTCTGAGATGAGCGACGGCGAAGACAAGGACAACCTGCCGGCGGCTCCCGGGACGAACCCCGAGCCGGTGGTCGTCAGCTCACGACAGGGGATGTTCGGTGTCTCCGATGGCGGGGACACCAGCGGGTATGGCGGCCTGGTGGCGCCCGTGCTCTTCCCGGCTGCCGCTGTCCGCCCCTACGGCGGGTACTACGACGAGATCGCTGACCACCTCGAGCGTGCCCTCGTCGGCGGCGACGCGTCATACGCGCAGGCCATCGACCGGGTCGTGGTCGACCGAGGCGAGATGACCCTCTTCGTGGCCCGCGAGCATCTGCTGGGTGTCGCCCGCGCACTGCGCGACGACCCCTCCCTGCGTTTCGAGATGTGCACCGGCGTCTCCGGGGTCCACTACCCGCACGAGACCGGCCGAGAGCTGCACGCCGTCTACCACCTGCGCTCGATCACCCACGGTGGCAGGCTGATCCGGCTCGAGGTCACCTGCCCCGACGCCGACCCCCACATCCCCTCGATCGTTGAGGTCTACCCGGCCAACGACTGGCATGAGCGCGAGACCTGGGACATGTTCGGCATCGAGTTCGACGGTCACCCGGCCCTGACCAGGATCCTCATGCCGGATGACTGGCCCGGCCACCCTCAGCGCAAGGACTATCCACTTGGTGGCATCCCGGTGGAGTACAAGGGCGCCACCATCCCGCCGCCGGACCAGCGCAGGTCGTACAACTGATGGGGTCGTGACTGTGATGACTGAGCAGAGCCGTATGACAGAACCGAACCGCGACATCTACGCCACGTCGGTTGCGGACGCGAGGGACGCCGAGGGCGCCCGCGTCTACAACGCGGTCGGCGGCGACTGGGACGCGATCGTCGACGAGTCGGCTTCTCTTCATGAGGAGCGGATCGTTGTCAACATGGGCCCGCAGCACCCTTCCACCCATGGCGTGCTGCGCCTCATCCTCGAGCTCGACGGAGAGTCCATCACCGAGGCCCGGGCGGGCATCGGCTACCTGCACACCGGTATCGAGAAGAACATGGAGTTCCGCAGCTGGACGCAGGGCACGACGTTCTGCACCCGGATGGACTACCTCGCGCCGCTGTTCAACGAGACCGCCTACTGCCTGGCCGTCGAGAAGCTGCTCGGCATCACCGACCAGGTCCCCGAGCGGGCCAGCACCATCCGGGTGCTGATGATGGAGCTCAACCGGGTCGGTTCCCACCTGGTCTGCCTGGCCACAGGTGGTATGGAGATGGGCGCGACCACGATCATGACGATCGGCTTCCGTGAGCGTGAGCGGATCTTGACGATCTTCGAGATGATCACCGGCCTGCGGATGAACCATGCCTACATCCGCCCCGGCGGAGTGGCGCAGGACCTGCCGCGTGGCGCCATCGACAAGATCCGCGAGGCCATTCCGCTGATCCGTCGCGGGATCGGCGAGCTCGAGCGCCTGCTCAACGAGAACCCGCTGGTCAAGGGCCGCATGGTCAATGTCGGCTACCTCGACCTGACCGGCTGCATGGCCCTGGGCATCACCGGGCCGATGCTGCGCTCCACCGGACTACCGCATGACCTGCGCAAGTCCGACCCGTACTGCGGGTACGAGGACTACGACTTCGAGGTGCCGGTCCGTGACACCTGTGACGCCTACGGCCGCCTGCGGGTCCGCATCGACGAGATGTACGAGTCACTCAAGATCGCCGAGCAGGCCGCGGCCAAGCTGGCCGGCGCCCAGTCGAGCACAAGCCCGGTCATGGTCGAGGACAAGAAGATCGCCTGGCCCGCGCAGCTGGCCATCGGCGGCGACGGGATGGGCAACAGCCTGGACCACATCCGCGAGATCATGGGCACCTCGATGGAGTCGCTCATCCACCACTTCAAGCTGGTCACCGAAGGCTTCCGGGTCCCCCCCGGGCAGGCGTATGTCGCCATCGAGTCGCCCAAGGGCGAGCTGGGGGTGCACGTGGTCTCCGATGGTGGCACCCGCCCCTATCGTGCGCACTTCCGCGAGCCGTCGTTCAACAACCTCCAGGCCGTCGCCGCGGTCTGCGAAGGCGGCCAGGTGGGCGACGTCATCGTGGCTGTCGCCTCGATCGACCCCGTGATGGGAGGCGTGGACCGATGACGCACAGCGACGACACCCCGAACTACGGCGTGGTGCCCTCACCGGACACCGAGCCCTACCCGGATGACGTTCTGTCCGGCCTGCTGGCTGACGCCGAGCTGATCGTCGCCCGGTATCCGCGGGAGCGTTCCGCCCTGCTTCCGCTGCTGCACCTGGTGCAGTCGGTGGACGGTTATGTGTCCCCCCGGGGCATCGAGCTGTGCGCGGACCTGCTCGGCCTGACCGGCGCCGAGGTCAGTGGCGTCGCGACCTTCTACACGCAGTTCAAACGCCACCCCAACGGCACGTACACGCTCGGGGTCTGCACGAACACTCTCTGCGCGATCATGGGCGGCGACGAGATCTGGGCCTCGGTCAGCGACTACCTGGGCATTGGTCACGACGAGACCACCGCCGACGGGATGGTCACCCTCGAGCGGATCGAGTGCAATGCGGCCTGCGACTATGCACCTGTGGTCATGGCCAACTGGGAGTTCTTCGACAACCAGACGCCCTCCTCCACCAGGGCTCTGGTCGACGACCTGCGCTCCGGGGCGCAGGTGACTCCCACCCGTGGCGCATCCAGGGTCTGCAGCTTCAAACAGGTCTCGCGGGTGCTCGCCGGTTTCCATGACGGCCTGGCCGACGAAGGCGTCGGCGCAGGTCCGGCATCGCTGGCCGGGCTCAAGGTCGCCCGGGCCGCGCAGGCCGAACAGGCCGAACAGGCAGACTCCCAGGCAACCACCCAGACAACGGCCGGGAAGGCGCAGAAGTGAGCACCCAGCTGACCCCCATTCTCACCAGGTTCTGGGACGATCCCCAGTCCTGGACGCTGGCTACCTACGAGAGGAATGACGGCTACCAGGCGCTGCGCAAGGCCCTGACGATGGCGCCGCCCGATCTCGTGCAGCTGACCAAGGACTCCGGCATGCGTGGTCGTGGTGGCGCCGGGTTCCCGACCGGGATGAAGTGGGGGTTCCTGCCTCCTCCTGACGGTGGGCCCCGCTACCTGGTGGTCAACGCCGACGAGTCCGAGCCCGGCACCTGCAAGGACATCCCGCTCATGATGGCGGCGCCACAGTTCCTGATCGAGGGCGTGGCCATCACGTCGTACGCCATCGGGTGCAGTCACGCCTTCATCTACCTGCGCGGTGAGGTCGTCCATGTCTACCGCCGGTTGTTACGCGCGGTGGAAGAGGCCTACACCCGGGGGTACCTGGGCAAGAACATCCTCGGGAGCGGCTTCGACCTTGACGTCACGGTGCACGCCGGCGCCGGAGCGTACATCTGCGGTGAAGAGACCGCCCTGCTCGACTCCCTCGAGGGCCGACGTGGCCAACCGCGTCTCAAGCCTCCGTTCCCGGCGGTTGCCGGCCTCTATGCGCGGCCCACCGTAGTCAACAACGTCGAGTCCATTGCGTCCATCCCGCCGATACTGCTCCATGGCGCCGAGTGGTTCGCCGACATGGGCACCGAGAAGTCGACCGGTTTCGGCATCTTCAGCCTGTCAGGCCATGTTGCCCATCCGGGGCAGTACGAAGCGCCGCTGGGTATCACCTTGCGTGAGCTCCTGAAGATGGCAGGCGGGATGCGCGATCCCACCAAGAAGCTGAAGTTCTGGACTCCGGGCGGTTCGTCGACGCCCATGTTCACCGACGAGCACCTCGACGTTCCGCTGGACTTCGAGTCCGTGGCGGCAGCGGGGTCGATGCTCGGCACGCGTGCCCTCCAGATCTTCGACGAGACGGTGTCCGTTGTCCGGGCGGTCTCGCGCTGGACGGACTTCTACGCCCACGAGTCCTGTGGCAAGTGCACCCCGTGTCGCGAGGGCACGTTCTGGCTCAAGCAGATCATGGAGCGGCTCGAGTACGGCAAGGGAAGTCAGGACGACATCGACAAGCTCCTGGACATCTGTGGCAACATCTGGTTCCGCTCGTTCTGCCCGCTCGGTGACGGTGCGACGAGCTGTATCACCTCCTCGGTGAAGTACTTCCGCGAAGAGTTCGAGGCGGGCATGACAACCCCCGCCGCCGAGCTTTTCCCGCCGGCTGCCTCGACGCTGTTCGCGAAGGAGACCGTGTCCGCATGACCGTTACCACGACCAACCTGGTCACGTTGACCATCGACGGGGTCAGCCTCAGCGTCCCCAAGGGCACCCTGTTGATCCGCGCCGCCGAGCAGATCGGCATCCAGATCCCGCGGTTCTGCGACCACCCGCTGCTGGAGCCGGTCGGCGCCTGCCGCCAGTGCATGGTCGAGGTGGCGACACCAGGCCCCGATGGCTCGCTGCGGCCCATGCCCAAGCCGATGGCCTCCTGCACCACCACGGTGAGCGAGGGCATGTCGGTCAAGTCGCAGCAGACCTCGCCGATGGCCGAGAAGGCCCAGCGCGGCCTGATGGAGCTGTTGCTGATCAACCACCCGCTGGACTGCCCGGTCTGCGACAAGGGCGGCGAGTGCCCCCTGCAGAACCAGGCCATGTCAACAGGGCGGGCCGTGAGCCGTTTCGAGGACGTCAAGCGCACATACCCCAAGCCGGTCAGCATCTCCTCGCAGGTGCTGCTCGATCGTGAACGCTGCGTCCTGTGCGCACGCTGCACGCGATTCTCGGACCAGATCGCCGGGGACCCTTTCATCGCCCTGGTCGAGCGCGGTGCCCTGCAACAGATCGGCATCTACCAGGACAAGCCGTTCGAGTCCTACTTCTCCGGCAACACGGTCCAGATCTGCCCGGTTGGCGCCCTGACCGGAGCGGCATACCGCTTCCGCTCGCGCCCCTACGACCTGGTCTCAACCCCGAGCATCTGCGAGCACTGCGCGAGCGGCTGTGCAACGCGTACGGATCACCGCCGCGGAGTGGTCCTGCGCCGGATGGCCGCCAACGACCCGGCGGTGAACGAGGAGTGGAACTGCGACAAGGGCCGCTGGGCGTTCACCTATGCCAACGGTGACGACCGCATCACCGAGCCGCTGGTGCGTGACGAGGAGGGCAACCTGCAGGTCGCCTCCTGGCCCGAGGCGCTGGACGCCGCGGCCAGGGGACTGCTCGCCGCGCGTGACGCCAGGGGCGTCGGCGTGCTCGTCGGCGGCCGGGTCAGCGCCGAGGACGCCTATGCCTACAGCAAGTTCGCGCGAATTGTCCTGCAGACGAACGACATCGACTTCCGGGCCCGTCCCCACTCGGTCGAAGAAGCCGATTTCCTGGCCAGCAACGTCGTGGCCACCGGTCCGGCCGACGACGGCGTCGGCGGGTCCGTGACGTATGCCGACATCGAGGCTGCAAAGACCGTGCTGCTCGTGGGCCTCGAGCCTGAGGACGAGTCGCCGATCGTGTTCCTGCGCCTGCGCAAGGCGACCCGCAAGAACAGGACTGCCGTATTCGCGGTCGCCCCCCTGGCGTCGCGAGGCCTGGACAAGCTAGGCGGCACCTTGATCACCGCTACTCCCGGCACCGAGGCCCAGGTCCTGCAGGCAATGGTGACCGGCGAGGACTCAGGCGTTGCACGATCCGGTGACATAGCCGCCGCACGGGCTGGCCTCATGGCCGAGGGCGCACTGATTCTCGTGGGTGAGAGGCTCGCGACGGTTCCGGGCGGGTTGTCCGGTGCTGCCGCGCTGGCGTCCTTCACGGGCGCCCGGCTGGCCTGGATCCCCCGACGCGCCGGAGAGCGTGGCGCCCTCGAGAGCGGCGCAGTGCCCAACCTGCTGCCGGGCGGTCGTCCGGTTACCGCGTCTGCGGCGCGGGCCGAGGTCGGTGTGGCGTGGGACGTCGTGGGACTGCCCTCGACGGTTGGCCGGGATACCTCGGCGATGATCGCGGCGGCCGGGGCCGGCGAGCTCGGTGGTCTGGTCGTCGGTGGCATCGACCCCGCGGATCTGGTCGGCACCGGGGACGTGCTCGACGCCCTGACCAGAGCTTTTGTCGTCTCCCTGGAGCTGCGGGAGAGCGCGGTGACCGATCTGGCCGATGTGGTCCTGCCGGTGGCAGCCCATCAGGAGAAGGCCGGCACGTTCGTCAGCTGGGAGGGCCGGGTGCGGTCCTTCGAGGAGGCGCTGACAACCAACGTCATGAGTGACCACCGTGTGGTGGACCTGCTGGCCGCCGAGATGGGCGAGTCGCTCGGCGTACGCACGTTGTCGGCCACCCGCGCCGACATGCGCGCCCTGGGCCCGTGGACCGGTGCCCGCCCTCCAGCACCGACAGTCCAGCCGGTCGAGGTGCCGGCACCGTACTCAGGTCAGGCGGTGCTGGCCACCTGGCATCACCTGCTGGACTCCGGCCGGATGCAGGATGGCGAACCGTTCCTGGCCGGCACCGCGCCCAAGGCCCGGGCGGTGCTGTCGACCAGGACGGCTGCCGCTCACGGGCTGGTCGCGGGCGAGACGGTGCGGGTCAGCACCAGCACGGGCGCGATGATGATCCAGATCGCTGTCAGGGAAATGGCTGATGACGTCATCTGGCTGCCAACCAACTCTCCCGGGTCCACCGTGCGCTCGACGCTTGGCGTCGATGCCGGCACTTCGGTCTCCATCACCAATGGCGGTGTCGCATGAGCCTGCTCGCCTCACTGGCAACAACAGACAACCCGATAGCCGACTTCAGCGACACCCCCTGGTGGCTCTCGCTGATCAAGGCCCTGCTCGTCTTCATCTTCCTGATGGTCAACACCCTGCTCGTCATCTGGTTCGAGCGTCGTGTCATCGGCCGCATGCAGCAGCGCCCCGGCCCCAACCGCACCGGCCCCTTCGGCCTGCTGCAGACCCTGGCTGACGGGATGAAGCTGGCGTTCAAGGAAGACCTGATCCCGAAGAACGCCGACAAGGTCATCTTCCTGCTCGCCCCGGTCATCGCGGGAGCCATGGCCTTCGTCTCGTTCGCGATCATCCCGATGGGCCCGATGGTCAGCATGTTCGGTCACCGAACGCCCCTGCAGCTGACCGACACCCCTGTCGCCGTGCTGCTGGTGCTTGCCGTTGCCGGCGTCGGCGTCTACGGCATCATCCTGGGCGGCTGGTCCTCGGGCTCCACATACCCGCTGCTGGGTGGTCTGCGCTCGACGGCCCAGATCATCTCCTACGAGATCGCCATGGGCCTGTCGCTGGTGGCTGTCTTCATGTTCAGCGGGTCGATGTCGACCTCCCAGATCGTTGCCTCCCAGGCGAGCCTCTGGTTCATCGTCTCCCTGGTCCCCTCTTTCCTGGTGTATGTCGTGACGATGGTCGGCGAGACCAACCGGCTGCCCTTCGACCTTGCCGAGGGCGAGGGCGAGCTCACCGGAGGGTTCCACACCGAGTACAGCTCACTGAAGTTCGCGATGTTCTTCCTGGGCGAGTACGTCAACATGTTCACCGTCTCCGCCCTGGCGGCGACCATGTTCCTGGGTGGCTGGCAGGCCCCTCCGGGCATTGCGGCGATCAACGACGGCATGTTCAACCAGGGCTGGTGGGGGCTGTTGTGGTTCGTCATCAAGCTGTGGGGCTTCATGTTCTTCTTCGTCTGGCTGAGGGGCTCGCTGCCGCGCGTGCGCTATGACCAGTTCATGCGTTTTGGGTGGAGGTTCCTCATTCCGGTGACCCTGCTGTGGGTCGTGGCAGTGGCCTTCATCCGGGGCGCCCAGCTGGCCTTCTTCGGTCCCAACACCGGTATGGCGGCCCTCATCGTGGTGGGCGTCGTCGCCGTGGTCGTCCTGCCCGTCGTGTGGGTGATGGAGGGCAGGCACGACGCCCGGAACGTCGTCGTCGAGCGACCCGAGGAGGTCGACCCGTACGCGGGCGGCTACCCGATTCCGCCGCTACCCGGCCAACGCCTGCGGGAGCCGAGTCTGCAGGGTGAGCTGTCCCAGACCGGCTCTACCGACCGGGAGCTGACCGGTCAGGAGGTCAACCGTGGCTGACGACCATGAGAAGGCGGGCTTCCTCTCGTCGCTGTTCCCGCAGGTCGCCGGATTCGGTGTCACCTTCGCGACGATGTTTCGCAAGCTCGAGACCGAGGAGTATCCGGAGGTCAAGCGTCCGACGCAGCCGCGATACCACGGTCGACACCAGCTCAACCGGCACCCTGACGGACTGGAGAAGTGTGTCGGCTGCGAGCTGTGCGCCTGGGCCTGCCCGGCCGACGCCATCTATGTCGAGGGCGCGAACAACGATGACAGCGAAGGCGGGGGTGGCCGTTTCTCACCCGGTGAGCGCTACGGACGCGTCTACCAGATCAACTACCTGCGGTGCATCTTCTGTGGCCTGTGCATCGAGGCTTGTCCTACCCGTGCCCTGACGATGACCAATGTGTACGAGCTGGCCGACGACAGCCGCAGCAAGCTGATCTTCGAGAAGCATCAGCTGCTCGGGCCGCTCCAGGAGGGAATGGTCGCCGCACCACACCCCATGGCGGCCGGCATGCACGAGCGGGACTACTACCAGGGCAACGTCACGCAAGCCACCGCTGAGCAGCGTGAGTGGGCGCAGGCCCGTGAGGCCGACCTGGCAAGAGAAGGCATATCAACTGAGGCAGGTAGAGAATGACCAGCGGTGGTGAAGCAGTCCTGTTCTGGGTCCTGGCCCCGATCAGCGTGCTCGGAGCGCTCGGCCTGTTATTTGTCAGGAAGGCCGTGCATGTCGCCCTCGGCATGGCGGTGGTCATGATCAACCTCGGCGTCCTCTACATCGCCCAGGGCGCCGACTTTCTCGGGATCGTGCAGATATTCGTCTACACCGGCGCCGTCATGATGCTGTTCCTCTTCGTGCTGATGCTGGTCGGGGTCGACTCGTCGGACTCCCTGGTCGAGACCATCAGGGGCCAGAAGGTCGCCGGACTCCTGCTGGCAGCGGGACTGGCAGGCGTGCTCATCGCGGCGGTCGGCTCGGTGACGTTCAATGCTCCCGTCGGACTGCAGCAAGCCAATGCCGGGGGCAACATCACCGGCATCGCCGATCTGATCTTCGGCAGGTACGTGTGGGTATTCGAGATCACCAGCGCCCTGCTCATCACGGCGGCCCTGGGGGCCATGGTCCTGGCGCACAGGGAACGCCTCACTCCCCGGCCGACCCAGCGCCAGTGGTCCGAGCGACGTTTCCGGCTGGGCAAGAACCTGGCCGGACTGCCGGCTCCCGGTGTCTATGCCCGTCGCAACGCGGTCGACACCCCGGCCCTGCTGCCTGACGGAACTCCCAGTGAGGCGTCCGTATCGCGGGTGCTCAGCGCACGCGAGCAGGTCACCAGCCCCGAAGAGTTCGCCGGGGTCGAGCGAGCGATCGCGCGCGACATCGAGGAGGGGATGAACCGATGAGCCTGGTCAACTACATCTACCTCTCGACGGTGCTGTTCGCCATCGGCGGCGCCACGGTGCTGGTTCGCCGCAACGCCATCGTGGTCTTCATGGGCGTCGAGCTCATGCTCAACGCGACCAACCTGGCCTTCGTGACCTTTGCCCGCATGCACGGCTCCCTGGACGGTCAGGTGATCGCCCTGTTCGTCATGGTCGTCGCCGCGGCCGAGGTCGTCGTGGGGCTGGCCATCATCATGTCCATCTTCCGTGCCCGCCGGTCGGCCTCAGTCGACGACGCCAACCTGTTGAAGCTGTAAGGGGCACAAAAACATGCATCTGGTGCAACTTCCCGCTGTTCATGCTGTCCAGCTGAGCGCCGAAGCCGTACAGCGTGCCTCGGGTGTGACAACCCTGGCCTGGCTGCTCGTCGCCATCCCGCTGCTCGGCTCGGCCACCCTGCTGTTCGGGGGCCGGCGCACGAACCGGTTCGGCCCGATGCTGGCAACGGTGCTGTCATGGGCCAGCTTTGGCCTGGGGGCGCTCATCTATGTCTCGATGCTCAGCCGCGGCGATGCGTTGCGTGCCGAGAATCTCACGCTGTACTCCTGGATCCCGGCCGGGAGCTTCCAGCTCGACGCCGGAATGCTTGTCGACCCGCTCTCCATGGCATTCGTGCTGCTGGTCACCTTCGTCGGCTCGCTGATCCTGGTCTACTCGCTGGCCTACATGGAGCACGACCCGGACAAGCGCAAGTTCTTCGGCTATCTGAACCTGTTCATCGCCTCGATGCTGCTGCTGGTCCTGGCGAACTCCTACCTGCTCCTGTACGTCGGCTGGGAGGGCGTGGGCCTGGCCTCCTATCTGCTGATCGGGTTCTGGAACCACGTCCCTGCCAACGCCTCCGCGGCCAACAAGGCGTTCTTTGCCAACCGGGTCGGCGACTTCGGCGTCACGGTGGCGATCATCATCATGTTCGTCACGTTCGGCTCGGTCAGCTTTGCCGGTGTCGCCGCCGGGATCCCCGGCGCCAGCCAGGGCGCGCTGACGGCCATGGGTCTGATGCTGCTGCTTGGCGCCTGTGGCAAGTCGGCGCAGTTCCCGCTGCAGAGCTGGCTCGGGGACGCCATGGCCGGTCCGACACCGGTGTCCGCGCTCATCCACGCCGCCACCATGGTCACCGCCGGTGTCTATCTCGTCGTGCGAAGCCACGCGATCTTCGAGGGCGCGCCCACGGCGCAGACAGCCGTGGTCATCGTTGGCGCGATCACCCTGATCTTCGGGGCGATCGTCGGTTGCGCCAAGGACGACATCAAGAAGGTGCTGGCAGCCTCGACGATGAGCCAGATCGGCTACATGATGCTGGCCGCGGGGCTCGGACCGGTCGGCTATGTCTTCGCCATCTTCCACCTGCTCAACCACGGCTTCTTCAAGGCGGGGATGTTCCTCGGCGCCGGGTCGGTCATGCACGGCATGGACGACCAGGTCGACATGCGCCGCTACGGCAACCTGTCGGGCGCCATGAAGATCACCTGGATCACGTTCGGCATCGGCTGGCTGTCCATCCTGGGGATCCCGCCGTTCTCGGGCTACTACTCCAAGGACAAGATCATCGAGGCCGCTTTCATCGGTGAGGGCTGGCGGCCGTGGATCTTCGGCTCCGCCGCGTTGATCGGCGCCGGGATCACCGCCTTCTACATGTCGCGTCTGTTCTTCATGACCTTCCAGGGAAAGAAGCGGTGGCCCAAGGACGCCCATCCGCACGAGTCTCCCAGGAGGATGACCGTCCCGATGATCATCCTGGCCATGGGTTCGGCCTTCCTGGGCCTGATCCTCGGCCCCACCAATGCCATCCAGGACTGGCTCCAGCCCGTCGTCGGCCCGCCCGGCGAGGGCGAGCCGGTGATTGCCGCCACGACGCTGATCTTCGTGACGCTGGGGATCGTCCTCGTGGGCATTGGGGTGGCCTGGTTCATGTACTGGCGGGAGCAGGTTCCGGTGCTTGCCCCCGCGGGTTCACCGCTGACCCGGGCCGCACGCGTGGACCTCTACCAGGACGACGTCAACGAGGCCCTGCTGATGCGTCCAGGCCTGCACCTCACCCGGTCGCTGGTCTTCTTCGACAACAACGGTGTTGACGGGGCGGTCGGCGGTCTCGCTGCCCTGATCGGCGGTACCTCGGCGCGCGTGCGCCGGGTTCAGAACGGCTTCGTGCGTTCGTATGCCCTGACGATGCTGGTTGGCGTCGTCGTGATTCTCGGTGCCGTCTGGGTGGTGCAGTGATGTCCAGCTTTCCGTGGCTGACCACGATCGGCGTGATTCCACTGGTCGGCGCGCTCGTCGTCGCCTTCCTGCCAGCGAGCCTGGCGTCCAGGGCGAGGCAGATCGCCCTGGCGTTCTCCCTGGTGGCTCTGTTGTTCACCATCGCCGCAGCACTGCAGTTCAAGCTGGTTTCCACCGAGCAGTTCCAGCTCTCCGAGCTGCACCCCTGGATCAAGGCGTTCGGCGTGAGCTACGCCGTCGGCGTGGATGGCATAGCGCTGGTTCTCATCCTGATGTCCGCGATCCTGGTCCCTGTCTGCCTGCTGGCCGCCTGGCATGACGAGCCCGAGGCCGGCAAGCGCCAGCAGAGCTACTTCGCACTCATGCTGGTTCTCGAGACGTTCATGATCGGTGTCTTCGCGGCGACCGACGTGTTCCTGTTCTACGTCTTCTTCGAGGCGATGCTGATCCCGGTCTACTTCCTGATCGGCTCCTTCGGTGGCCCGCGAAGGCAGTACGCCGCCGTCAAGTTCCTGCTGTACTCCCTGCTCGGCGGGCTGGTCATGCTGGTGGCGGTGATCGCGCTCCACCACTACGGTCCGGGTGGCACCGAGGGCTTCCTGGTCAAGAATCTGACAGGTCTGCGGCTTGACCAGACGGCCGGGCGACTGATGTTCCTGGGGTTCTTCTTGGCTTTCGCCATCAAGGCGCCGATGTGGCCGGTACACACCTGGCTCCCCGACGCCGCAACAGAGGCTCGCCCGGCAACGGCCGTGCTCCTGGTAGGCGTGCTCGACAAGGTCGGCACCTACGGGATGATCCGCTTCTGCCTTCAGCTCTTCCCCGAGGCCAGCAAGTGGGCCACCCCGGTGATCATCGTGCTGGCGGTCGTCTCGATCCTCTACGGAGCACTGCTCGCGATCGGCCAGACCGACATCATGCGCCTCATCGCCTATACCTCGGTCAGTCACTTCGGCTTCATCGTGCTCGGCATCTTCGCGCTCACCTCCGTGGGCACCGCCGGCTCAGCTCTCTACATGGTCAACCACGGCTTCACGACGGCCGCGCTGTTCCTCGTGGCGGCGATGCTGATCCGGCGCCGTGGCAGCAAGCGCATCCCGGACTACGGTGGCTGGCAGCGGGTGACCCCGGTGCTGGCCGGTGTCTTCCTGTTCTCCGGCATGTCCGCCCTGGCACTGCCTGGCCTGAACTCCTTCATCTCCGAGTTCCTCGTTCTCGTGGGGACCTTCCAGCGGTACCGGTACGCCGCGGTCCTGGGAACCCTGGGCATCATCCTGGCGGCGCTGTACGTCCTGCTCATGTACCAGCGGATGATGACGGGACCCAAGCCCGAGTCGGCCGCCGGCACCCCCGACCTGTCCCACCGTGAGAGGTGGGTCGTCGCCCCGTTGATCGCCGCATTCCTCGTCCTGGGTTTCTACCCCAAGCCGGTGCTTGACGTGATCAACCCCGCCGTCGCCAGGACGCTGACCTACGTCGGTGTCACGGATCCTGCCCCGACGAACGCCGGCACTGCTGAAGGAGCTGTCAAGTGATTGCCTCCCTGTCCGGGCTGACAACGGTGTTCGTGGCCGCAAAGATCAACTACGGCGCGATTCTGCCGATACTGGTCATCTTTGGCGCGGCCATGATCGGCGTCCTCGTGGAGGCGTTCGCACCCAGGGCGTCGCGCTATGCCCTGCAGGTGGGGATCGCGCTCCTGGGCCTGGTCAGCGCGCTGGTCGCAGTGGTGCTCGGCGTGGATCACCAGGGAAGCACGCTCGCCGGGGCCATGGTCATCGACGGCCCGGCGCTGTTCCTCCAGGGCACGATTCTCGTGCTGTCCGTCCTCAGCGTCCTCGCCATGGCTGAGCGCTTCGACGGTGTTGGCGCGGACGCGTTCACCGCCCAGGGCGCCGCTGCCCCGGGCTCGGCCCAGGAGAGCGCCGCGGTGCGCGCCGGTGCGACCACGACTGAGGTCTTCCCCCTGACGATGTTCACGATCGCCGGGATGCTGTTGTTCGTGGCGGCGGGCGACCTGCTGACCATGTTCGTCGCTCTGGAGGTTCTCTCACTGCCGTTGTACATCCTCTCGGGGCTGGCCAGCCGCCGCCGGCTGCTCTCCCAGGAAGCGTCTCTGAAGTACTTCCTTCTGGGTGCCTTCTCGTCGGCCTTCTTCCTGTTCGGGTCTGCCCTGCTGTTCGGCTACTCAGGCTCCATGGACCTTCGCGTCATCGCCACGTCGATCGGCGCGCAGTCGGGCATGGACGGGCTTCTCATCCCCGGAGTGCTGCTCGTGCTGGTCGGACTGCTCTTCAAGATCGGTGCCGTGCCGTTTCACTCGTGGACCCCCGACGTCTACCAGGGGGCTCCCACGCCGGTAACCGGCTTCATGGCCGCCTGCACGAAGGTCGCCGCGTTTGGCGCCATCCTGCGTTTCATCTATGTCGGTGTCGCAGACAGTCGCTGGGACTGGTCACCAGCTCTTTGGGGTGTCGCCATCCTGACGATGGTGGTGGGCGCGGTCCTGTCGGTCACCCAGACCGACATCAAGCGGCTGCTCGCCTACTCCTCGATCGCGCACGCCGGGTTCGTGATGACCGGTCTGCTGGCCTTCGACAGGATCGGCATCTCCTCGGTGATGTTCTACGTCGTTGCCTACGGCTTCAGCACCATCGCGGCTTTCGCGATCGTGTCGCTGGTCCGTGACGGTGGCTCGGAGGCCACCCATCTGTCGCAGTGGGCCGGGTTGGGCAAGAACAACCCCGTCGTCGCCGGCGCCTTCGCGTTCCTGCTCCTGGCCTTCGCGGGGATCCCCTTGACGTCTGGCTTCACGGCCAAGTTCGCCGTGTTCTCGGCTGCGATCGACCACGGTGCGACGCCTCTTGCCGTCGTCGGGGTGCTGGCCAGTGCCATCGCGGCATTCGTCTACGTCCGGGTGGTCGTCCTGATGTACTTCTCCGAGCCGTCTGGCGACTCGGTCCGGGTGGTCTCGCCCTCCATTCTCACCACGGCGGCGGTCTCCCTCGGAGTCCTGATGACGCTGGTGCTCGGGGTTGTCCCGGGCCCGCTGCTGGACCTCGCGTCCCGCTCATCATTGTTCCTGCGGTGACCGGGGTATCCCCGGCGTTGGCGTTTCCCACCGCGTCGGCCGAGCTCGGCGAACGGTTGCAGGGCGGGCTTGCGGCCGTCGACGACCTGCTGCGCAGCGTCGTCGACCACGACGACCCCTTCATCGCCAAGGCGTCAATGCATCTGTCCGAGGGGGGCAAGCGCTTCCGGCCGATGCTGACGCTGCTGGCCGCTGAGCTGGGCACGGGGCGCAACGATGACGTCGTCACGGCGGCGACCGGCGTCGAGCTGACCCACCTCGCCTCGCTGTATCACGACGACGTGATGGACGAGTCCGGGCTGCGCCATGGCGTGCCCAGCGCCAACGCCGCGTACGGCAACTCCGATGCGATCCTGGTCGGGGACCTGCTCTTTGGCAAAGCCTCCGAGCTCGTCGCGGGACTGGGGGCGGAGGCTGTCAAGATCCAGGCTCAGACCTTCGTGCGACTGTGCTCAGGTCAGATTCGCGATGCACGTCCGGCGCCCGGCGATGTCGACCCGATCGACTACTACCTTGGCGTGCTGGCGGACAAGACCGGGGTGCTCATCGCCACGGCTGCCCGCTATGGAGCGATGTTCAGTGGCTGCCCGCCGGAGACGGTGGACATCATGAGCCGGTATGGCGAGCGCCTGGGGATCGCTTTTCAGCTTGCCGATGACCTGCTCGACATCTCATCGGAGAGCGGGGACTCCGGCAAGGAGCCCGGCACGGACCTGCGCGAGGGTGTGGCGACCCTCCCGGTGCTCCTGGTGCTCCAGTCGGAGGATCCGGCCGATGATCGCCTCAAAGAGCTGCTTGGCGTCGGCTCCGACCGCCGCGATGACAAGCTGCATGCCGAGACACTGGGCCTGCTCCGAGCCCATCCCGCCATGGACGAGGCACGCACGCGGACGAATGCCGTGGCGCTGGAAGCGCAGGACCTCCTGGCCCCTCTGGCCAGACGGCTTCCAGCGCACTCTCTGGCTCATGACTGCGTTACCGCCCTGTCGGACCTCGTCGCGGGTGTGGCGAACCGCGCCGTCTAACCAAGGACGTCAGGTCCGTCAGGACCTCAGACGGCCGCATACCCGGCTGCCTCGGCCAGTCTGCGACGGGCGCGGACCGAATGGACCGAGTCGAACGTCAGCACGAGCAGCGCCACCCAGACAATCCCGAAGCCGATCCAGCGACTGGTGCTCATGGTCTCGCCCAGGAGCAGGACCCCGCAGAGCAGCTGCAGAACCGGGGTGATGAACTGCAGCAGGCCGATGGTCACCAGAGGTACCCGTCGGGCTGCGGCACCGAACAGCAGCAGAGGCCCCGCTGTCACCAGCCCGGCTGAGGCCAGGAGCAGTGGGTGGGTCGGCAGGTCCAGGGTGAAGGTGGCCGCGCCGGTGAGCTCGACCCAGACGAGGACGGCGATGGCGATCGGCACCAGCATCACCGTCTCTGAGGTCAGGCTTTGCAGGGCGCCCAGCGAGGTGCCCACCCGCTTCTTCATCAGGCCGTAGAGGGCGAACGAGAAAGCCAGGCCCACCGCGATCCAGGGAGGGCGCCCGAAGTCGATCGTGAGATAGACCCCGGCCACCAGCCCGATCGCCACCGCGACCCACTGCAGTGGCCGCAGCCGCTCGCGAAGGACCACGACGCCGATCGCCACGGTCACGATCGGGTTCAGGAAGTAGCCCAGCGACGCTTCGGTGACGTGGTGAGCCACCACCGCTGCGACGTAGATCGTCCAGTTGGCGGCAAGCAGCACCCCGGCCAGGGTGACTGCCCCGAGCATCCGCGGGTTGCCGAACACCGAACGGCACCAGCCGAAGTCACGACGGACGGCGAGCACCATCCAGCAGAAGAGCAGGGTCCACAGGATGCGGTGGGACAGGATCTCCCATGCGCCGGCAGGAGCCAGCAGATGGAAGTACAAAGGGAACACCCCCCAGATCGCGTAGGCGCCGGCACCATAGATGGTGCCGCGTCGTGCGTCCTGGAGGGCGTCCGTGGAGGTGTTTGTCAGCCGACGTTCCAGGTGTCCTTGCCGTGGAGCAGGCTGGACAGGTCGGCGTCCGTCGGCGGGCCGCCGGCCTTGGTGACGACCTCATCGATCTGGTCACGCACGAGGTCGTCGTAGCTCGGCCGCGTGACGTTGCGGAAGATGCCCATCGGCATGTGCGTAAACGTCGGGTCCTCGAGCCTGGAGAGCTGGAAGGCCATCGACGGGTCATCGGCGCCGGCGTCGTGAATGACGACCCGGGACATGTCGGCGCCCTCGGCGGCAACAACCACCAGCTCGCCGGAGTCGCCGCGCGCCACCAGCTGGTTGGCACCCACCCGCACCGGCTCGCCGTCGACGAGGTGGACCACTCTGGCCTCAGCCTGCTCGCGGTCCTTGATCAGCTCGTAGGCGCCGTCGTTGAAGATGGGGCAGTTCTGGTAGATCTCCACCAGCGCGGTGCCGCGATGCTCCGCAGCCGCACGGAGCACCGTCGTGAGGTGCTTGCGGTCAGTGTCCATCGTGCGAGCGACGAAGGTGGCCTCTGCTCCCAGGGCCAGCGACGCCGGGTTGAAGGGCCTGTCGACCGAGCCGAACGGGGACGACTTGGTGACCTTGCCGAACTCCGAGGTGGGGGAGTACTGGCCCTTGGTCAGGCCATAGATCCTGTTGTTGAACAGCAGGATCTTGAGGTTGACGTTGCGCCGCATCGCATGGATGAGGTGGTTGCCGCCGATCGACAGCGCGTCCCCGTCACCGGTGACGACCCAGACCGAAAGGTCTTTTCGTGCGGTCGCCAGGCCGGTCGCGATGGCCGGGGCACGTCCGTGGATGGAGTGCACGCCGTAGGTGTTCATGTAGAAGGGGAAACGCGACGAGCATCCGATACCGGAGACGAAGACCACGTTCTCGCGCTTCAGCCCGAGCTCGGGCAGGAACCCCTGGACTGCGGAAAGGATCGAGTAGTCGCCACAGCCCGCGCACCAGCGGGGCTCCATGTCGCTGGAGAAGTCCTTCTTGGACTGCTTGGGTGAGTCTTCGAGCAGGTGCGGCACATGGAGGGTGCCAGCACCCGGCATACCGAGGTCGACATTGGTCATCGGGTGGCTCCGCTCAGATTGGCTTGGTTGGCCTCGGCCAGAACGTTCGAAAGCTCGACGGAGGTGAAGGGCAGTCCGCGCACCTGCGTGTAGGACTGCACGTCCACGAGGTACTTCGCGCGCAGCATCATGGCGAGCTGACCGAGGTTCATCTCGGGCACGATCACTCGCTTGTACTTGCGTAGCACCTCACCCAGGTTGGGCGGGAAGGGGTTGAGATGGCGTATATGCACGCGGGCGACATTGACGCCGTTGTTGCGCGCCAGCCGGGCGGCTTCGGCGATCGGCCCGTAGGTGGAGCCCCAGCCCAGGATCAGGACATCGGCATCGCCGGACGGGTCGTCCACCACCAGGTCCGGGATGCTCTTGGCGATGCCGTCGATCTTGGCCTGGCGCAGCCGGGTCATCTTGTCGTGGTTGTCGGGGTCATAGGAGAGGTCGCCGGTGACGTCGGCCTTCTCGATGCCGCCGATCCGGTACTCCAGGCCCGGGGTGCCGGGGATCGCCCATGGCCGAGCCAGGGTCTCGGGGTCCCGCAGGAACGGGTGGAAGACCCAGTTGCCATCGGCATCAACGTCATTGGGCTCCGTGGCGAAGGTGGTCTGGCTGTGCGACAGGCTGGCAACGTCCGGGATGCACCACGGCTCAGAGCCGTTGGCGAGGTACCCGTCGGAGAGCAGGAACACCGGCGTCATGTAGGTCGTGGCGATCCGGACCGCTTCCAGGGCCGCGTCGAAGCAGTCGCCGGGCGACTGGGGTGCGACGACCGCGACCGGCGACTCACCGTTGCGCCCGAACATGGCCTGCAACAGGTCCGACTGCTCGGTCTTGGTCGGCAGCCCGGTCGAGGGTCCACCACGCTGGACATCGACGATGACCAGGGGCAGCTCCATCGTGACCGCGAGGCCGATCGCCTCGGACTTGAGGGCGACGCCGGGACCGGAGGTGGGCGTGACGCCCAGCGCCCCGCCGTAGGAGGCTCCGATCGCCGCGCCGACGGCGGCGATCTCGTCTTCGACCTGCATGGTCGTGACGCCGAACCGCTTCAGCTTCGAGAGCACGTGAAGGATGTCCGTCGCCGGGGTGATCGGGTACGCGCCCAGGACCAGGGGCAGGCCGGCGAGCTGAGCGGCAGCGACCAGGCCGTAGGCGACGGCAGTGTTGCCGGTGATGTTGCGGTAGGTGCCGGCCCGCATCTCCGCGGGGGCGATCTCGTAGGTGACGGCGAAGTCCTCGGTGGTCTCGCCGTAGTTGAAGCCCGCCATCAGGGCCGCGAGGTTGGCCTCGAGGATGTCGGGCTTGGACCCGAACTTGCTCTTCAGGAACTGCTCGGTCCCGGTGGTCGGGCGGGTGTACAGCCACGACAGGAGCCCGAGAGCGAACATGTTCTTGGACCGCTCCTTGTCCTTGCGGGACAACGGGAAGTCGGCCAGTGCGTCGACGGTGAGCGAGGTCAGTGCGAGCGGGTGCACGTGGTAGCCGTCGAGGCTGCCGTCCTCCACCGGGGACACCTCGTAGTCGACCTTGCCGAGGTTGCGCTTGGTGAACTCATCGGTGTTGACGATGATCGTGCCGCCCCGCGGCAGATCGCCAAGGTTGGCCTTGAGTGCAGCCGGGTTCATCGCCACGAGCACGTCGGGTGCATCGCCGGGGGTCAGGACGTTGTGGTCCGCGAAGTGGAGCTGGAAGCTCGACACGCCCAGAATGGTGCCCTGAGGTGCCCGGATCTCTGCAGGGTAGTTGGGCAGGGTCGACAGGTCGTTGCCGAGTGCCGCGGTCTCTGAGGTGAAACGATCCCCGGTGAGCTGCATCCCATCACCCGAGTCTCCTGCGAAACGAATGACTACACTGTCAAGACGTTGAACTCGCTTGATACTCATGCGTGCTTTTCCACCAGATTTCTAGGATGTCCCATCACGCCCGAATGACGTTGGGGCTTCCCCGATGTTACCTCCCCGCCGGCCAGCCGATCCGCTGGCGTCTGCAATCTGGACTATTGAGTGCTCGGCGGGTGGCTTTCAGGTCAGGTCCGGCGCCACCGTGACCCGGGTGACATCTGGAGGATGACGCCAGGAGCGCCGGTGCCTTCATGCCGATGCCGCCTGAATCTGCGCCGAGGCCACTGGTT
Source organism: Actinomycetota bacterium (assembly GCA_040006795.1). Lineage (GTDB taxonomy): Bacteria > Actinomycetota > Actinomycetes > Actinomycetales > Dermatophilaceae > UBA4719. Next base: position 50,987 of record JBDTWH010000098.1, read on the forward strand.
AGGCTGTCCCGCGTGTCCCCATATCTGACTGTTGCTGGAGTCGTTTTGGCAGGCGCGCTCCTCTTCGTTGCAGCGATGGGCGCCCGTCTGATACTCGCTCCCCGTGCGCCCACCGCCATGAAGCTCACCACCTATGAGTGTGGTGTCGATCCCGTCGGCGAGGGCTGGGCCCAGACCAACGTCCGCTACTTCCTCTACGCCTTCCTGTACGTCGTCTTCGCAGTTGACGCGGTCTACCTCTTTCCGTGGGCCACCGTGATCCGCAGCTCTGACCTCGGCCTGGCCTCGCTGGCCGAGATGGCCATCTTCATCCTCGTGGTGCTGATCGGCCTGGCCCATGCAGCCCGCCGCGGGCTGCTCAGGTGGGTCTGATCACATTGGAGCTACAGACAGTGAACACAGTGGATACTCCGCAGACGGCGATGATGCAGTGAAGGTCGAGCTGCCCATGCCCGGCATCGGGGTGCTGAACGATGATGCGCCCCGCCCGATCAAGGTCGTCCTGAACTGGGGCCGGCGTTACAGCCTCTGGGTCTTCAACTTCGGGCTGGCCTGCTGCGCGATCGAGTTCATCGCTGCGTCCATGGCGCGCCATGACTTCATCCGACTCGGGGTGATCCCCTTTGCGCCCGGCCCCCGCCAGGCCGACCTCATGGTGGTGTCCGGCACCGTCTCCGACAAGATGGCTGCCGCGATCCGCAGGCTGTACGACCAGATGCCCGAGCCCAAGTACGTCATCTCCTTCGGTTCCTGCGCCAACAGCGGCGGCCCCTACTGGGACTCGTACTGCGTGACCAAGGGCGTCGACACGCTGATCCCCGTCGATGTCTACGTGCCCGGCTGTCCGCCACGGCCCGAGGCTCTGCTGCAGGGCATCATCCGGCTGCAGGAGAAGATCGCTGCCGAGACGCTCTCCAACAAGAGCATCCGTGCGAAGTACGCCGGCTCGCGGCGCGCCGGAGCCGGGGAGGTCACCCGGCCCCTGCTGGCCCAATCTCACGTGACCGCTGGTACCGGAGCTGAGCAGCTGTGATCGAGACCCCCTGTCGCGACGTGCCCCTGTACGAGTGGGCGGATGCGCTGAGCGCGGCCCGCACCGAGGGGTTCAACTTCTTCGACTGGCTCACCGCCGTGGACCAGACAGATGCGGAGGAGAGTCCCGGGTTCGACCTCGTCTGCCACCTCATGAACAGCTCGACCGCACAGCAGAGTCATGGCGCGCTGGCCCGTGTTCTCATCCGGACCCGGGTGCCCAATGGTCAGACGCCGGCCAGCGTCACAAGCCTGTTTCCGGGTGCCGCGTGGCACGAGCGCGAGACCTACGAGATGTTTGGCATCGACTTCGAGGGGTTCGAGGACGGCACCGGCCTCGGCATACGCCCGATCCTCTTGCCCAACGGCTTTGAGGGCACGCCCCTGCGCAAGTCCTTTGTCCTGGCAGCGCGCGCGAGCAAGGCCTGGCCCGGCGCCAAGGAGCCGGGCGAGGGCGCACCGTCACATGCAGGTCCTGCGGCTGAGAAGCCGGGCCGGCGCAAGATCATGGCACCGGGCGTGCCCGACACCACCTGGGGACCGCGTTGAATCCTGTGCTTGAGGTTGTGCTGCGCTCGTTGAGCGTCTTGATCGTCTTCCTGACACTGCCGCTGCTCGTGGGTCAGACCGAGCACAAGGTGATGGCGCACATGCAAGGTCGGCTCGGCCCGATGTATGCCGGTGGATTCCACGGCTGGGCCCAGCTCGTCGCCGATGCGGCCAAGTTCATCCAGAAGGAAGACATCGTTCCGCGGGCGGCCGATCGCTGGGTGTTCAAGATCGCGCCCGGCGTTGCCCTGGTGCCGTATCTCGTGGCGCTCAGCGTCATTCCGCTGTCAGCCACCGTGGTCGGGGCGGACGCCCCCGCGAGCGCGCTGTTCGTCCTGGCGGCCAGTGCGGTCGGGATCCTCGGGCTGCTGATGGCAGGTTGGTCGAGCGCCAACAAGTACGCGCTGCTTGGTGGCATGCGCGCGGCCGCGCAGCTCCTCAGCTACGAGCTTCCGCTGGTTCTCTCGGTGGCGTCCGTGGCTCTCGCCGCAGGGTCGGTGTCACTGACAGGGATCGCGGAGGCGTGGAGCCCTCTGTGGCTCGTGTGGCAGCTGCCGGGGGCCCTCGTCTTTCTCATCGCCGCGGTGGCCGAGCTCCAGCGTCCTCCCTTCGACATGCCGATCGCAGACTCAGAGATCGTGATGGGAGCATTCACCGAGTACAGCGGTCTGCGGTTCGCCTTCTTCCTGCTCTCGGAGTACGCCGGCATCGTCGTGATGGCTCTGCTGTTCGCGGTTCTCTTCCTTGGCGGCTGGCGGGGTCCGTTCTCCGACTCCATGGGGCCTTTGTGGACAATCCTCAAGGGCTATGGCATCGCCATTCTGATCATCTGGCTGCGCGTGGCCTGGCCACGCCTTCGTGAGGACCAGCTGCAGCGCCTTGCCTGGCTGATCCTCGTTCCCGTCGCGCTGGCTCAGCTGGCCCTGACCGCAGGATGGGTGGTGTTGAGCTCATGACCAACCCGTCGCATTCACACAGAAACCAGCCGGGAGAACGTGGCGCCATACCCGGCCTTCTCAAAGGACTGGCCGCCACGGCCAGGACTCTGACCAGGCCGACGCACACGGCCGAGTACCCGGACGCGCAGCCGCACCTGCCGCCGCGCACCCGGGGTGTCATAGCGCTGCTCGAGGAGAACTGCACCAACTGCATGTTGTGCGCCCGTGAGTGCCCTGACTGGTGCATCTACATCGACTCCCACAAGGAGACGCTTCCCGCGACCACCGAGGGCGGGCGTGAGCGTCAGCGCAACGTGCTCGACCGGTTCGCCATCGACTTCTCGTTGTGCATGTACTGCGGCATCTGTATCGAGGTCTGCCCGTTCGACGCCCTTCACTGGAGTCCGGAGTTCGAGTACGCGGAAGTCAACGTCCTGGACCTGCTGCACGAGAAGTCCAGGCTCGGGCAGTGGATGCCCACCGTGCCGCCGCCGCCTGCGCTCGACCCCAGCTCAGCTGAGCCTGCGGAGATCACTGCGGCCAACAAACCTGCTCGAAAGGCCCCGGAGGCACGCCCATGACGACGCTGGACATCTTGTTCGGTGCGGTCGCCCTGATCACGGCGGCGAGTGCGGTTCTGGCGGTGACCACCCAGCATCTCGTGCACGCGGCCTTGTGGCTGGTCGTCACCCTTGGCACTCTCGCCGGCTGCTACCTGATCCTCGGCGCCGAGCTGGTGGCCCTGGTGCAGCTGCTGGTCTATGTCGGCGCGGTCGTCGTGCTCGTGCTCTTCGCGCTCATGCTGACCCGTGCCCCGATGGGCTCCAGCCCGGAGCAGAGCTCCAGCCAGGTACAACGGATTGCTGCAGCGGCGATTGGTGCCGGCACCAGCGTCCTGTTCGCCTCGGTGCTCCTTCCTGCCCTGGGCGGTGAGCTTCGGCCGACCATAGCCGGCGACACGAAAGGCATCGCGACCCAGCTGTTCGGCGCCTGGGTGTGGCCCTTCGAGCTGCTGTCGCTGTTGCTGCTGGTGGCCCTGATCGCCGCGCTGGCGGTCTCAAGGATGCCGAGCAGGGTTCCAGACTCCAGACTTCCCGGCCGGCTCTCCAGCTCCGGGACTCCGATCCCGGCGGGCAAGGGGGAGTCAGCATGATCCATCTGTGGCTTCCGCTCATGCTCGTCTGCGTCCTCGCAGGGGCCGGCGCCTACGGGGTCATCGCCCGGCGCAATGCGGTGCTGGTCCTGATCGGCGTCGAGCTCATGCTCAATGCTGCAAACCTGCTTTTCGTGACGATGGGCTCGGTGCGTGGCGACACGTTGCGGACCGGCCACGTCATGGCGCTTTTCCTCATCACCATCGCCGCTGCCGAGATGGGGGTCGCGCTGGCCGTGATCCTGGCACTGTTCCGCGACCGTGGCCACATCGACCTGAGCGAGCCCGGTTCATGACTGACTCTGTTTCCCTGGCCTCACGGCTGGTTGTCCTTGTTCCCTTCGTCGCATCGATCCTGGGTTTGCTCGTCGCCCGGCGCCGGCGGCCCAGTGCGCTGATCGCATCCACCGGCGCGGCGCTCAGCCTCGTTGCCGGCCTCTACGTTCTGTATGGCATCCACCACGGTCCGTACACGCAACAGGTCCCCACGGTTGGACCGCTGCCGCTGGGCCAGCTGAAGATGCCGCTGAACCTCTTCGTGGACGACCTGAGCGCGATCGTGGTTGTCGCCGTGGGCATCGTGGGACTCGCGGTCCAGCTCTTCTCGAACTGGTACCTGCACGAGGACGATCGCTTCGGGGCCTTCGTCGCCTCGGTGTCCCTTTTCCTCGCGGCCATGCTCCTGGTGGTCCTGTCCGGCGACCTCGTGCTCACCCTCATCGGCTGGGAGGTCATGGGCTGGTGCTCGTACCTGCTCATCGGCCACAACAGCAGGCTCGAGTCGGCACGAAAGGCTGCCACCAAGGCGTTCCTGGTCACCCGGATCGCCGACCTGGCGTTCGTCATCGGCCTGATCATCCTTGCCTCCGGTGTCGACACCACGTCCATCCCGGTCGTGATTGCCGAGTGGCCGCAGCTCTCGGGCTCGACCTTGACGGCCGCGCTCCTGTGCCTGCTGGTCGGCGTCGCCGGCAAGTCGGCACAGTTCCCTTTCCACGACTGGCTGCCCGATGCGATGGAAGGCCCGACCCCGGCCTCGGCGCTGATCCACGCGGCGACCATGGTGGCCGCAGGCACGTTCGTGCTGGCGCGTCTCTTCGACATCTTCGTCCTGTCGGACCCGGCTCGCCTCGTGCTCGCGGTGATCACGGCCGTGACGATGGTCGGTGCGGCGATCATCGCCTTTGGTCAGTCGGACCTCAAACGCATGCTGGCCTACTCCACCCTCAGCCAGATTGCGATCATGCTGTCTGCCCTGGCCGTGGCCCCGCAGTCTGTGGGATCCGGGCCAGCGGTGTTCCACATGTTGTCGCACGCGATGTTCAAGGCGCTGTTGTTCCTCTCGATCGGGTGGCTCAGTGTCCTCGTGGCCGGCACGGCGGCGACCAAGCTCTCGGGTGGGGTGCGCTATCACCCGCAGCTGAGGTGGCCCCTCGGTATCGGCCTTCTGTCCCTTGCCGGATTCCCGCCGCTGGTCGGTTTCGTCTCCAAGGAGTACGTGCTGGGCGCGGCCTTCGACAACGTCACCGAAATTGGTACTGCTGCAGGGTGGATCGTCCTTGTCGCGTTCATGGCGACGGTGGTGCTCACTGCTGCCTACTGCACCCGCGCCTGGATGGTCCTGACCCATCTGAAGCCCGAGGAGGAGGCCGTGCGCCAGGCCACGATCGAGGCGTCTCGGACGGTTGTGGACGTCACTCTCGTCGAGATCTTCACGGAGGCGGCTTCTCGCTCCACCACCGGACAGACGACGGCGACGGCGACCGCGCCAGCGCCGGCCGAGGTAGAGGTCGACCACGGGCACGGACACTCCGAGATATTCGCCGGTGCCCGCCTTTCGATCGGGGCCCTTGCCCTGCTGAGCGTGGTCGGCGGGCTGATCATCTTCACGCCCCTGGTCGCGGTCGAACCTCACATCGTCTGGTACCTGGCATTGACCTCGGTGCTGCTGGTCCTGGCGGCCTGGTTCGTGGTGCGGCGGATGGCTGCAATGAATGTCAGTGGTGATGCGGCCGACCTTCTCGGCTCCCGCCGAATGGCTTTGTTCGACAAGGGTTTTGGAGTGGACGATATCTATGTCGCAATCGTGTCACCGGTGGTCAAGCTGGCCTGGATCGTGGTGAAAGCAGACCGCGAGATCATCGACGCCTATGTGCGCGGCAGTGTCGTGGTGACTCGCTGGATCGGTGTTGAGGGTGAGCGGGTGCACACCCGCAAGCCGTCTTCGTACCTTGTCTGGTTGCTGCTCGGCCTCCTCGCGGTCGGCGTTTCGGGCGTGACGTTGTGGTAATCCTGCTGATCGCCGCACTCGTGATCCCGGCCGTGACCGGCACCGCGCTGCTCGTGTCCGGGCGTGTCTCAACTCCCCAGTCCGAAGCCAACGCCAACACGATCAGCCTTTACGCCAGTGTGCTCACGGCTGCCCTCGTCATCGCAACGGTGATTACCCGGCCTGTGCTGAACCAGTCGTGGCTTCCCTCGCTGGGTGTCAGGCTGCACTTCGCCGTTGACGGCATCAGTGCGCCCCTGCTGCTTCTCACCGCCGCGCTCAGCGTCGCGGTCGTCGTCCACGCCCAGTCGCGGCCCTCGCATGGCGGCTCGCCCGCGTCGTTCTACGGATGCCTGCAGCTCGTCGAGCTCGGCGCGCTGGCAACGTTCTACGCTCGCGATGCCATCATCTTCTACGTCGCCTTCGAGATCGTGCTCGTCCCGATGTGGGTGCTGATCGCCCGCTACGGAGACTCCCACGATCTCGCGGCCCGGCGCGACGCATCAGGGCGCTTCGTGCTCTACACCGTTCTTGGCTCCACACTCATGCTCATCGGCATCCTCGCCCTGGTGCAGGCATCGGGGACAGCCGACCTGGACGCCCTCGCCGCCGCTCATGGCGCCGGGATGGCGCGCAGCACGCAGATCATCATCGCCGCGCTGCTCCTGGTCGGGATGGGGATCAAGGTTCCGGTCTGGCCGCTGCATACATGGCTGCCGCCCGCACACACCATCGCCCCGACTGCCGGCTCGGTGATGCTGGCGGCGGTTCTGCTGAAGATGGGCACCTACGGGATCGTCCGGTTGGCGATCGCGCCGCTGCCCCTCGGATTCGGGGCTCTGGCACCCGCGTTCGCGGTCGTCGGTGTCATCGGCATCGTCTGGGGAGGCCTCGCCTGTCTGGTCGAGAACGACCTCAAACGGCTCATCGCCTACTCGTCCGTTGCGCACATGGGCTTCGTGGTTCTTGGTCTCTCCAGCGGTACGACCGTCGGGCTGCAGGCAGCGCTGTTCGCCAACATCGCTCACGGTGTGGTCTCCGCACTGCTCTTCTTCCTCGTCGGCGGTCTCAAGGAACGCTGGGGCTCCGCAGACCTGGCCACCGCACGTGCCGCGCTGCGTGAGATCTCGCCGCGCCTCGGTATCGCCCTCGTCGTCGGCTTCGCCGCGTCGCTCGGCCTGCCCGGCCTGATTGGCTTCTGGGGCGAGTTCCTGGCCATGTACTCCGCCTGGAACCCTTCGCCCGACCGTCCTCAGGGCCTGATGCGTTTTCTGGTCGTCGTGGCAGTTCTCGGCGCCGGAGTGGCTGCGGCATACTCCCTGCGCGTGCTCAAGCTGATCTGGTCTGGTGAGCGGACAACACCGGCACATCAGGACGCCAGCGGCGCCGAATGGTCCGTACTCGCCGTCCTGATGTCCGCGGTGCTGGTCCTGGGCGTGGCGCCTGGACTGCTGTTGCACTCGACCATCAAGGACGCCGCCGCCATCACCATGGAGCTGCCCCGATGAGCCAGGCTGTCGTCAGCGTGAACGCCGTGACTCTGCTGCCGGTGCTCGCACCCGCCATCGGAGCGGCCGTTGTCCTGGTCACCGATGTTGCGGTCCAGCACCTGCGCCGCGCGCACTATGTGATTGCCGTGGTCAGCCTCCTCATCGGCGCGGTGGCCACGTTCGCCGGTCTGGCCATGGTCGGCGGAGCGACACGCCAGACGCTGTGCCTGCCCGGCAGCGGACTGTGCATGTATTCCGCCGACTCGGTGGCCTCGACCCTGCAGCTGGCCGCGCTGCTGGCCGCCGTGGTCACCCTGCTGCTGAGCTGGCCCGACGACAAGAAGGAGTCACCCGGCGGTACCGCGGTCGTCGTAAGCCTCGTGCTGGCGGCAACTGCTGGCGCCGCGGCTGTTGCCGGCGCCCGCGATGTCGGCTCGTGGCTCGTCGCCCTCGAGCTCGCAACTCTCCCGACGGTGGCGCTGGTCGCTCTGCGAGGCGCGCGTTCGGCGATCTCCGGGTCGATCGACCTGCTCACCACCTCCCTGGTCTCTTTCGGGCTGCTGGCGCTGTCGGCTGCTCTGTGGTTCACGGCCACCGGTAGCGGTTTCCTGACTCCGGCGGCAGCTCTGGCGGCGATCAACGACCCGTCGAAACGCCCGATCCTGGTTCTCGCGGTGGTTGTCGTCATTGCAGGAATTGGCTTCAAGCTCTCCCTGGTGCCCTTCCACGCGTGGACCCCCGAGGCGTATGACGGGGCCCCCCTGCCGATTGCCGCCTTCCTCGCCGGCGTCTCCAAGATTGCCGCGCTTGCGGCCCTGCTCGTGGTGATCCGGGCCGTCGCCCCGCTTGGGGCGCCGCCCCTGACGGCGATCGCCATCGTCTCGGCCATCAGCATGACGCTGGGCAACATCATGGCGCTGCGACAGACCGGCGTCGTCCGGCTGCTCGCCTGGTCGACGGTCGCACAGGCAGGTTGGGTGGTCCTTCCGCTGGCAGCGGTCTCCTCGGCGGCGGTGCACGCGTCCGGTGCTTACCTCCTGGCCTACGTCCTGGCGACGCTCCTGGCTTTTGCGGTGGTTGCCGCGCTGGTTCAGATCAGGGGAGCGGCACGGGCTCGCGACCTGGCGGAGTACCGGGGTCTGCTGGTGCAGCACCCTGTCCTGGCAAGCGCCCTGGGGCTGGCACTGCTGTCCCTGGCCGGCCTCCCGCCGGGCTTCCTCGGACTGGTGGCAAAGGTCGCCGCGTTGCAGCCGGTTGTCACCAGCGAGCTCTGGTGGCTTGCCGTCATCGCGGCGGTCAACGCCGTCCTCGGCGTGGCCGTCTACCTGCGTTGGCTGCTGACGGTGATCTCGAGGCCCGACGTCATCATCACCCATGAAGCCATCCCCTCACCGGAGGTCGGAGCATCGGCACCGGGTTCAGGCGGGCCGGCCACGGCGACCGCAGTTTCCGTCCGGGTGCACCCGGCAACGATCGCGGCCATCGGCTTCACGGCGGTGGCGGTGGTGCTGACAAGCCTCAGCCCGCAGATGTTGCTGGGCCTGCTCGGTCAGTAGTCCGGAACACCGGCGAGACTCGCCACGTTGGGAAGTACATGCACAACCATTACAACGGGCTCAAGACGACTCTGCTGTTCAGCGGCATCTTCGCTATCCTGCTCGCGCTTGGATCGGTGATCGCCGGGGGCAGCTATCTCTGGGCCTTCGCCCTCTTCGGGGTCGCCATGACGGCCTACGGGTACTGGAACAGCGACAAGATCGCCATCAAGGCCATGCGCGCGCGGCCGGTGACCGAGGCTGAGGCCCCCGCGATGTACCGCATCGTGAGGGCGCTCTCGACTGCGGCGACCAAGCCGATGCCACGGTTGTTCATCTCGCCCACCCAAGCACCCAATGCCTTCGCGACCGGCCGGAACCCCTCTCATGCCGCTGTCTGCTGCACCCAGGGGATCTTGGATCTGCTCGACGAGCGCGAGCTGCGTGGCGTCCTGGGTCACGAGCTGATGCACGTCTACAACCGGGATATCTTGACGGCCTCGGTGGCCGCTGCCATGGCCGGCGTCATCACGAGTGTCGCCCAGATGTTCATGTTCCTGAGCTTCTTCGGTGGTGGTGGCGGCGATGACGACAACCGCGGCAACCCGGTCGCCATGATGGCCATGGCACTGCTCGCGCCGCTCGCCGCAACGACCATCCAGCTGGCGATCACCCGGACCCGTGAGTACGACGCCGACGAGGATGGTGCGAAGCTCACGGGCGACCCGCTGGCTCTCGCGTCTGCGCTGCGCAAGCTCGAGCGCGGGACCGCGGCCGCGCCGCTGGCGCCCGAGCGCGACCTCGTCAACGCCAGCCACATGATGATCGCCAACCCCTTCCGCGCCCAGGACGTCTCGCGGCTGTTCGCGACGCACCCACCGATGGCCGACCGTATCGCCCGCCTCGAGGCGATGGCCTCCGGATACCGCGGGTACTGAGCCTCGCGGTACCAGGAGGCTGACACGTCCGGCTTGGTCCCACGGGGCCTGAAAGACCCCACCTGAGCCGACCGGCACAAGTCGCCTCCGGTGGCTCTGAGATAGTGCGAGCATGACCAACCTGACGCGTCTGGAAGCCGAGGCGCGATCCGCCCTCATCGATGTCACCGGATACCGGGTCGATCTCGACCTGACCCAGGGCTCAACGAGCTTCGAGTCTGTCAGCACGGTTCGCTTCAGCTGCGCCGAACCCGGGGCGTCGACGTTCCTGGACGTCCAGCCGCAGACGCTGCAGCGGGTCATCCTCAACGGCGTGGACATGGATCTCACGGGCTTCGACGGCGAGCGGATCACGCTGACCGCGCTGGCCCCCGAGAACGAGGTCGTGGCGACCGCGACGATGAGCTACAGCAATGACGGCCAGGGCCTGCACCGTGCGGTCGATCCGGCGGACGAGCAGCACTACGTCTACGGTCACTCATTCCTGGACGCCGCCCCGCGGGTCTTCGCATGCTTCGACCAGCCTGACCTCAAGGCTCCCTACGACGTCAGCGTGACCGCGCCGCCCGAGTGGATCGTGCTGGGCAACGGTGCGGCTACCCGAACCGGAGAGGGCACCTGGGTGCTGGCGACGACGAAGCCGCTGGCGACCTACTTCTTCACCGTCTGCGCCGGCCCCTATGCCTCGGTCACCTCGACGCATGACGGCATACCGCTGGGCATCCACGCCCGGGCCTCACTGCGCGAGGCGCTGGAGGCACAGGCCGGGCAGATGCTCACCATTACCAGGCAGGCATTCGACTACTACCACTCGCTGTTCGGCATCCGGTACCCGTTCGGGGAGTACCACCAGGTCTTCGTCCCGGAGTTCAACGCCGGCGCGATGGAGAACCCTGGTTGTGTGACACTGCGGGACCAGTACGTGTTCCGCGGGGGGACGACCCACGATGAGGTGCTGACCCGGTCCAGCACCATCACGCATGAGATGGCGCACATGTGGTTCGGCGACCTGGTGACGATGCAGTGGTGGGATGACCTGTGGCTGAACGAGTCCTTCGCCGAGTACATGTCACACCGAACCCTCAGTGCGGTAACGGAGTTCACCGATGCCTGGGTTGACTCCTCGATGGCTCGCAAGCCCTGGGGCTACGCGGCCGAACGGATGCCATCCACCCACCCGGTGGCCGGCTTGCCTGCACCAGACGCACAGTCTGCGCTGCAGAACTTCGACGGCATCTCGTACGCGAAGGGGGCTGCCACCCTTCGTCAGCTGATCGCCCACATCGGCGACGCCGCGTTCATCTCGGGAGTGGCGGACTACCTTCGCCAGCACGCTCACGGCAACGCATCGCTGGGGGACTTCCTCGGCGCGATGGAGAGAGCGAGCGGGCAGGACCTGGGCGGGTGGTCCGATGCTTGGCTGCGTACGGCGGGCCTCGACGCGATCTCGGTGGACACGACCTCAGCTGAGGGTCCAATGACGTCGGCCACCATGCGCAGGACGCCGCCGCCGGCCTATCCGGCAGACCGTCCGCACAGCATCGATGTCGCCGGGTTCTCGCGCGGCACAGAGGTATTCCGGGTGCTCACCACGGTGGACCAGGACGAGACCCCTCTGCCTGGGCTCCTGGGCAAGCCGGTCGCGAACATGCTGATCCCCAACGCGACAGACCTGACCTGGGCCACCATCAAGCTCGACAAGGCCACCATCGCCGCCGCGCCATCCGAGCTGTCGGCCGTGCCACAGGCGCAGGCCCGGGCGGTCGTCTGGACGGCCCTGATCGACGGGGTCGCGCTGGCCGAGGTCGACCCACGCCACCTGCTCGCCGTCCTGGCCACTTCCTGGGCGACCGAGAGCAACCAGTCGATCATCAACCGGGTGGGCCTGCTGATCACCCACCGGATCATCCCTTCGTTCATCCCGCCCGGCGAGCAGGACGATGCCCAGGCCGTGATCGCCATGGCTGCCACCACCATGCTTGCTGAAGCGGAGGCAGGCTCATCACGGGCTCTGCTGGCCGCACGGTACGTGGCGAGCTCTTCGGCCGACGAAGACCTGCTGGGCCGCTGGGCACGCGCTGAGCGGCTTCCAGAGGGGCTGGAGGGGGACTCCGACTTCCGTTGGCTGGTGCTGGGCAACCTGGCCCGACGAGGAGCCATCGGGTCAGCCGGGCTGCACGTCGCCCTGGAGCAGGACCACACCATGGCGGGCAACCTGAAATGGCTGAATGCCAAGGCCTCCGCGCCCGACCCGGCGGCCAAGGTATGGGCGTGGGATCAGCTGACCGGGGAGCACGGACGATCGAACTATGAGATGAACGCACTGGCAGCAGGGTTCTGGCACGCTAGGGACCAGGACATCATCCGACCCTATGTCGCTCGCTACTTCTCCGATGTGCCGGCAATGGCCGGGCGCGTCGGTGAAGACGCCCTGTCAAGAGTTGCCGGGCTGGCCTATCCGGCGACTGTGGTCGAGGCTTCCACAGCAGCCCAGTCAGCGGCCGTGCTGGGGCGCCCAGACCTGACGGCCTCGGTGCGGCGAGCCATCGTGGACGCCGACTCCGAGCTGCGGGAGGCTCTGGCGTCGCGGGCGCTCTTCGGGTGAGTAGCACGGCATACCTGCCGTGATCAGGATCAGCGGTAGTTGGTGAACTGGACCGCTACCTCCAGGTCGGCGCCGCGCAGCATCTGCATGACCGCCTGCAGGTCGTCCTTGGACTTGCCCGAGACCCGTAGCTCGTCGCCCTGGATGAGGGGCTTCACGGACTTGCCGAACTGGTCGCGGATCATCTTGGAGATCTTCTTGGCGTCCTCCTGGCTGATGCCGTCCTTGAGCGAGGCCTCGAGACGGTACTCCTTGCCGGAGAGCTGGGGTTCCTTCTCGCCCAGATCCAGGGCCTTGAGCGAGACGTTGCGCTTGATCAGCTTGGTCTGGAAGACGTCCAGGGCCGCCAGCACGCGTTCGGGCGAGTTGGCCTTGATCAGGATGCTCTCTCCGCTCCACTCGATTGAAGCCCCGACGTTCTTGAAGTCGTAGCGCTGGGAGATCTCCTTCTGGGACTGGGTCA
>JBDTWH010000099.1:0-5169 GCA_040006795.1 Actinomycetota bacterium
TCCCAAGGCGTGCAGCGCGAACCTCGGCATAGTTGCGGTGTCGGCATAGATCAACGACCACCAAATCTGCTCGCAGGACCCGGGCGATCGCTTTGGTGACGGTGTCGTCGGCGCGGTGCCGGCGCAGCAGTGTGTCCATCCCACGCCAACGGCGGCGCGAGGCCGCAATGCGGCTGCCGACACACGAACAGGTCGGGGCGCTGATGCAGGCGGCAGACCCTTCATTCAAGGCGTTTATCGCTCTCGCTGCGTTCGCAGGCCTCCGTCTCGGCGAGGCCGCAGCCATCCAGGTCGGCGACATCGACTTCCTCCGCAAGAAGCTGGCCGTGGCGCGACAGGTCCAGCGCGCCGCCCAGGGCAGCGTCGAACTCAGGCCTCCCAAGTGCGGCAGCGAGCGAACCGTCTTCCTCGCACCTGATCTGGTCGAGCTCCTTGCCAGCCACATCGCCCGCAATGGCGTTGGGCCCGAGCCCAAGTCGTGGATCTTTCGCGGCGACGGGGAGGATCCGCCACACCAGAACACGATTGGCCACCGCTGGCGCAGGACACTTAAGCGAGCCGGTGTCAGCGGGGTCAGGCTCCACGACCTTCGGCACTACTTTGCCTCAGGACTGATCGCCGCCGGATGCGATGTCGTCACCGTCCAGCGCGCCCTGGGCCATGCCCGAGCGACCACGACGTTGAACACCTACAGCCATCTGTGGCCCAGCGCCGAGGACCGAACTCGCGAAGCGGCTGCCAGTCTCATGTTGGAATCGGCGGGCCAAAACCGGGCCACTGGGATCACCTCAAGCCTCTGACCTGCGCAAATGCGCCAGATCACACGTTGAAGCGGAACTCGACCACGTCGCCGTCAGCCATGACGTAGTCCTTGCCTTCCATACGGACCTTGCCCGCTGCCTTCGCCGCAGCCATGGAACCCGCCTCGATGAGGTCGTCGAACGAGACGATCTCAGCCTTGATGAAACCCCGCTGGAAGTCGGTGTGGATGACGCCGGCAGCCTGCGGAGCGGTCCAGCCACGATGGATCGTCCAGGCCCGGGTCTCTTTGGGCCCGGCGGTCAGGTAGGTCTGCAACCCGAGGGTCGAGAAGCCCACCCGCGCCAGCTGGTTCATCCCGGTCTCCTGGACACCGACGGACTCCAACAGCTCAGCAGCGTCCCCGGGATCGAGCTCCGCAAGGTCCATCTCGAGCTTGGCGTCAAGGTAGATCGCATCGGCGGGGGCGACCAGAGCAGACAGCGTCGCCTTGAGCGAGTCGTCGCTCAGCTGGTCCTCATCGAGGTTGAACACGTACAGGAACGGTTTGCTGGTCAGCAGGGACAGCTCTCGGATCGCGTCGAGGTCCACTCCGGCAGCGGTGCCTGCGGCATACAGGGTGTCGCCCGCCTCAAGCACCTTCTGGGCGGCAACCGCGTTGTCCAGGGCCGCCTTGTTGTCCTTGTTCACCCGAGCGTCCTTCTCCATCCTCGGCACGGCCTTCTCGAGGGTCTGCAGGTCGGCGAGGATCAGCTCGGTGTTGATTGTCTCGATGTCGTCCCTGGGGCTGACCTTGCCCTCCACGTGCACGACATCGTCGTCCACGAAGACCCGGATGACCTGGCAGATGGCATCGGCCTCACGGATGTTGGCCAGGAACTTGTTGCCCAGACCCTCACCCTCGGAGGCGCCACGAGCGATGCCGGCGATGTCCACGAAGGACACCGTCGCCGGCTGCACGCGCTTGCTGCTGAAGAGGTCGGACAGCACCTCGAGCCGCGGGTCGGGTAACGCCACCACCCCGACGTTGGGCTCGATCGTGGCGAACGGGTAGTTCGCTGCGAGCACGTCGTTCTTGGTCAGGACGTTGAAAAGGGTGCTCTTGCCGACGTTGGGCATGCCGACGATGCCAATAGTGAGTGCCACAAAGACAGGAGTTTAGTGGCTTTCGAGACGGTATGCCGCCACGCACCTCAAGCGCACTCGTTCGACGTGTCGAGAAGGTGGCTGTCGGTGCCGTCTGCCACGGTAGAGACATGGACATCATGATTGCCGCATTGGTCGGAGTGCTCGTCGGTGCCGTGCTCACATGGCTCGTCGCCCGGGTGCTCTTCGAAGGGCGCTCCGCGGCCCTGTCCACCGAGCGCGACCTGATGCGTGAGCGGGTGATCGACCTCGAGGCGACAGTTAGCGACGACGCCCAGACGGCCACGATGCTGGCGCCTCTGCGCGATGCGCTGGTGCGGGTCGAGCGCCAGGTTGGCACGCTGGAGCGGGATCGCGTCGAGCAGTTCTCCCAGGTCAGCGTGCAGCTGGCTGATGTCACGACCTCGACCAACGCACTACGCTCCCAGACCGCCTCACTGGTGGGCTCTCTCAATGCGTCGACCGTCCGGGGCAACTGGGGCGAGGTCCAGCTCCGCCGAGTGCTGGAGCACGCGGGCATGCTGGCCCGATGCGACTTCGAGGAACAGGTCAGCGCCGTGAGCAGTCACGAGCGTGGAGTCCGTCCAGACGTGGTTGTCCGGCTCCCCGGCGACAAGTGTCTGGTCAT
The DNA here is from genome assembly GCA_040006795.1 of Actinomycetota bacterium. GTDB lineage: Bacteria > Actinomycetota > Actinomycetes > Actinomycetales > Dermatophilaceae > UBA4719. Next base: position 2,534 of record JBDTWH010000099.1, read on the forward strand.
CGACGCCAAGGCTCCGTTGACCGCCTTCCTCGGTGCCCAGGCGGACGGGATCGAGTCCGCCGAACGCGCCCGGCTGTTGGCGGCGCATGCGACGTCCCTTCGCGGACACGTGGATTCCCTTGCGACCAAGGCGTACTGGTCTGCCTTCACCAACACCCCCGAGATGGTGGTGTGCTTCATCCCGGGCGACGCGATCCTCGCCGCGGCGTTGGCAGCCGATCCCGCGCTCTTTGACTATGCCCAGGCCCGGCGCGTCGTCCTGGCTTCCCCCGGCACACTGCTCGCCCTCTTGCGCACTGTCGCCTTCACCTGGCAGCAAGACGCCCTTACCGCCAACGCGCAGCTGCTGCTCAAGCTCGGCAGCGACCTGTACTCCCGGCTGGGGACCCTGGGGACCCACGCCACCAGGATGGGAGCGTCTCTGCAGAAGTCCGTCGAGAGCTACAACGCACTGGTCGGCGCGCTGGAGTCGCGGGTGATGGTGACGGCACGCAAGATGCATGAGCTTGGCCTGGCTCAGACGACACTGCCCGAAACAGCGCCGGTTGAGATCGCTCCCCGCCCACTTACGGCAACCGAGCTGATCGCGGCGTTGGACTCAGAAGTGCTTTCAGACGTGGCCCGGCCCGAGCTGAACCTGAGTCAGCTGGATGAGCTGGGAGCAAGGACTTCCGCGCGGCATACCGCCTGAGAACGCGAAGCTCAGCTCGGCCGGATCAACGCTGTCAGCCGGATCAACGCTGTCAGCCGGATCAACGCTGTCAGGGCACTGTCGTCGGACCAGCGCAACAGGTCAGCGCAAGGGGTCAGCGCAACAGGTCAGTGCAGCGAGCCCGCGTCGTGACGCAGCGTAGTGGCCTCGACCCCGGACCTGGCCTTGAGATCTCCACGCAGCTCGTGGGGCAACGAGAACAACACGCTCTCCTCGGCAGCCGTCACCGGTTGCACATCCTCATATCCGTGCCCGGCCAGGAAGGTCAGGACGCCCCGCACGAGCACCTCGGGCACGCTCGCACCACTGGTGACACCAACGGTGTCGACCCCCTCGAGCCAAGAGGGGTCGATCTCATCCGCGAAGTCCACCAGGTGGCCCGCCGCAGCCCCGTGTTCCAGCGCTACCTCCACCAACCGCACCGAGTTCGAGGAGTTGCGAGATCCCACGACGATCATCAGGTCGGTGTCGGGTGCCATCTGCCTGACCGCCATCTGACGGTTTTGGGTGGCGTAGCAGATGTCGTCACTGGGCGGGTCCTGCAGCAGCGGGAACTTCTCGCGCAGCCTGCTCACCGTCTCCATGGTCTCGTCCACCGACAAGGTGGTCTGCGAGAGCCAGACCACCCTTGCCGGGTCACGGACAACGACGTTGGCCACGTCGTCTGGACCTTCCACAACCGTGACGTTGTTGGGGGCCTCCCCCGCAGTGCCGACGACCTCTTCGTGCCCCTCGTGACCGATCAGCAGGATGTCGTAGTCCTCATCGGCGAATCGCACAGCCTCGTGATGGACCTTGGTCACCAGCGGGCACGTTGCGTCGATGGTCTTCAGCGACAGCGCCCGTGCCTCGTCGTGAACGACCGGCGCGACGCCGTGCGCCGAGAAGATGACCGTCGCACCCTCCGGCACCTCCTGGGTCTCGTCGACGAAGATCGCACCGCGCTTCTGCAACGTGGTGACCACGTGCTTGTTGTGAACAATCTCCTTGCGGACATAGACCGGCGGACCGTAGAGCTCCAGGGCCTTCTCGACCGTCACCACAGCCCGGTCAACCCCTGCGCAGTATCCACGCGGGGCAGCCAGCAACACTCTTTTCGCGATAGCAGTCACCCAACTATCGTAAGTCGCCTCATAGAGTGGGCCCGTGAGCAGCCCGAAGCCTCTCCCTGAACACGCTGGCGACACCACCGCCGAGGACCCCTGGCCGGTGCGGCTGCTGAGTGTGAAGATCGCGGACTACGTCGACAAGATGTCGTCCCTGTGGGTCGAGGGCCAGGTCGTCCAGGTCAGCCGACGTCCCGGACAGTCCACGGCGTACCTCACACTGCGGGACCCGGACGTGGACATGTCGCTGAACGTCACGGTGCGCGCCAGCACTCTGGACGCCCTGCCCGTGCCGCTGGCCGAGGGCGCCCGCGTCGTGGTTCAGGCCAAGCCCACCTTCTGGACAAAACGCGGCACGCTTCAGCTGTCCGCCCGCCAGGTGCGGCCTGTCGGAGTCGGCGAGCTGCTCGCCAGGCTCGAGCACCTCAAACGCGTCCTGGCCGCGGAGGGGCTCTTCGACCCGGACCGAAAGCGCCCGCTGCCGTTCCTGCCCCACAAGGTCGGGCTCATCTGTGGCCGGTCCAGCGCGGCCGAGAAAGACGTCGTCGAGAACGCCCGCCGACGCTGGCCCGCCGTCCAGTTCGAGATCCGGACCGTCTCCGTCCAGGGACCGAACACCGTGCCCGAGGTCAGTGCCGCCCTGAGCGAGCTCGACGCCGACCGCAGTGTCGATGTCATCGTGATCACCCGGGGGGGTGGCTCGTTCGAGGACCTGCTGCCCTTCAGCAACGAGGCCCTCATCAGAGCGGTGGCCCGGGCGCTTACCCCGGTGGTCAGCGCGATCGGGCACGACGTCGACACCCCTCTGCTGGACTTCG
>JBDTWH010000100.1:0-6969 GCA_040006795.1 Actinomycetota bacterium
CCTAGGCCACGGTGACGTGGTCTCGATAGCGGCAGATGGATACGAACTCGTCAGCCACGATCGCGGCACCGCCGACCAGCGCGCCATCCACATCGGTCTGGGCCATGATCGCGGCCACATTGCTCGCCTTGACCGAACCACCGTAGAGGATCCGGATGCCGTCGGCGATGTCGCCGGAGTAGAGCTCGGCCAGCCTCGTGCGGATTGCCGAACAGACCTCCTGCGCGTCCGCCGGGGTCGCCACCTCGCCGGTACCGATGGCCCAGATCGGCTCATAGGCTACGACGATGGAGCGCACCTGCTCTGCAGTGACACCGTCAAGAGCCGCGTCGATCTGCGACAGCACATGCGCGACCTGCTGACCCTCCTTGCGCACCTCAAGGCCCTCGCCACAGCACAGGATCGGGATCAGCCCGTGCCTGTATGCCGCCTTGACCTTGTCAGCCACGACTGCATCGCTCTCGGCGTGGTACTGCCGGCGCTCACTGTGGCCGACCGCGACGTAGGTGCAGCCCAGCTTGGACAGGAACGCACCTGAGATCTCGCCCGTGTAGGCACCTGCGTCATGCACGGACAGGTCCTGTGCCCCGTGCTTGAGGAGCAGCTTGTCGCCGTCGATCAGTGTCTGCACGCTGCGCAGGTCGGTGAACGGCACGAGCACCGCAACCTCGACGGCGTTGTAGTCGTGCTTGGCGTCGCGAAGAGTCCAGTCAAGCTTCTGGACCAGGTGAGTGGCCTGCAGGTGGTCGAGGTTCATCTTCCAGTTGCCCGCCATCAGAGGCGTGCGGTTGCTAGCTGCCATGAGGCTCAGTCCTCCAGAACTGTGAGACCGGGGAGCTTCTTGCCCTCGACGTACTCGAGGCTGGCACCCCCGCCGGTCGAGATGTGCCCGAACTGATCGTCGGTGAATCCGAACTGTCGCACTGCTGCAGCCGAGTCACCGCCACCGATGACCGTCAGCGCGCCGGCCTTGGTCACCGCCACCACCGCGTTCGCGACGGCCAGGTTCCCGGCGGCGAACGGCGCCAGCTCGAACACGCCTACCGGGCCGTTCCAGAACACCGTCCGAGCTTCGGCGATCTTGGCTGCAAAGATCTCGCGGGTCGCGGGACCGATGTCCATGCCCTCCATGTCGGCCGGGATCTCGCCGACCGGCACGATGCTGTTCGCACTGTCCGCGGAGAAGTCCTTCGCAATCACGACGTCGGTCGGCAGGACGATCTCGACGCCGCGTTCCTGCGCCTGCCTCAGATAACCCTTCACCATGTCCAGCCGGTCGACGTCGAGGATGCTCCTGCCGACCTCGTATCCCTGCGCTGCCAGGAACGTGTAGCTCATCCCGCCACCGATCAGCAGCTTGTCGGCGAGCTTGAGCAGGCTGTCGATCACGCCGAGCTTGTCGGAGACCTTGGCCCCGCCGAGCACCACGACGAACGGCCGCTCAGGTGACTCGGTGAGGCGCCTGAGCACCTCGACCTCGGCCTGCACGAGCCCGCCCATGGCGTGCGGCAGCCGCTGCGCGACGTCATACACGCTCGCATGCCTGCGGTGCACGACACCGAACCCGTTGCTGACGAAAACATCTGCCAGAGAGGCAAGCTCGTCAGCGAACGCACCGCGTACGGCGTCGTCCTTGGAGGTCTCGCCGACGTTGAACCGCAGGTTCTCGAGCAGCGCGACCTGCCCCTCCTGGAGCGCGCCGACAACGGACCGCGCAGACTCCCCCACGGTGTCGGTGGCGAAAGCGACCGGTGCACCGAGGAGCTCGTGGAGCCGCTGGGCCACCGGTGCCAGCGAGTACCTCGCATCGGGTGCGCCCTTGGGCCTGCCCAGGTGGGCGCACACGACAACGCGGGCGCCTGCCCCGGTCAGGGCCTTGATGGTCGGCAGCGAAGCCCGCACCCGACCGTCGTCGGTAATGGTGGTGTCGGCATCCTGTGGGACGTTCAGGTCGCAGCGAACCAGGACCCGTTTCCCCCGCAGGTCACCGACCGCGATCAGGTCGTGTGCTGTCTTCATCGTGGGTTCAGAGCGTCTTGCCGACGTAGTTGATCAGGTCGACGAGGCGGCAGGAGTAACCCCACTCGTTGTCGTACCAGCCGACCACCTTGGCCATGTTGCCGTTGACGTAGGTGAGACCTGAGTCGAAGATGCACGAGGCCGGGTCGGTGACGATGTCGGTCGAGACGATCGGGTCCTCGGTGTAGGACAGGATCCCCTTGAACACGCCCTCTGATGCTGCCTTGATCGCGGCGTTGATCTCTTCCTTGGTGGCCGGGGTCTTCAGCTGCACGGTCAGGTCCGTGGCCGAGCCTGTGGGCAGGGGCACGCGCATGGCGTAGCCGTCGAGCTTGCCCTTGAGCTGCGGCATGACCAGGGCGATGGCCTTGGCTGCACCCGTGGTGGTCGGGATCATGTTCAGGGCGGCGGCGCGTGCGCGACGCAGGTCCTTGTGCGGGTAGTCGAGGACATTCTGGTCATTGGTGTAGGCGTGGATCGTCGTCATCAGGCCACGCTCGATGCCGAACGTGTCGTCGATGACCTTGGCCATCGGCGCGAGGCAGTTCGTCGTGCACGAGGCGTTGGAGATGATGTTGTGCGCCGCAGGGTCGTAGTCCTTGTGGTTCACGCCCATCACGATGGTGATGTCCTCGCCCTTGGCCGGCGCGGAGATGATGACCTTCTTGGCGCCTGCGGTGATGTGCTGGCCCGCTTTGGCGGCCTCGGTGAAAAAGCCCGTCGACTCGATGACGACGTCCGCGCCGACACTCGCCCAGGGCAGCTTGGCAGGATCGCGCTCCGCGAAGACGGGGATGCTCTTCTTCCCCTCGACGGTGATCTCACCATCACCGGCGACGACGTCCTTGCCGAGGCGACCGAGGATGCTGTCGTACTTGAGCAGGTGCGCGAGAGTCTTCGTATCTGTCAGGTCGTTGACAGCGACAATCTCGATGTCGGCGCCGGTAGCCTCCACGGCGCGGTAGAAGTTGCGGCCGATGCGGCCAAAGCCATTGATACCAACGCGTACAGTCACGAGGTTGAGCCTTCCTGGACGATCTAAACGATGCGGCGGGGACCGCACCCGGATGACATCTTCGTCAGGCACAAGCCTAGGGGATCCGGAAGGCGGGTGCAGACGCACCCTCTCAGCAGGAGATGAGCCGGGGGCAGGTCGGTGGACAGCCTCAGGCGTCCAGCATCTCCGCGGTGAGATTGGCGTCCGTGCCGGCGATCCCAAGGTCGCTGGCCCGCTTGTCCGCCATCGCGAGCAGCCGGCGGATCCGGCCGGCCACGGCATCCTTCGTCATCGGGGGGGCAGCCAGCTGACCGAGCTCCTCAAGGCTGGCTTCCTTGTGCTCCAGGCGCAGCTTGCCGGCCTCGCACAAATGCTCTGGCACGTCCGTGCCCAGGATCTCCAGGGCCCGGCCGACCCTGGCCCCGGCCGCGACGGCAGCTCGGGCAGAACGGCGCAGGTTGGCATCGTCAAAGTTGGCCAGGCGGTTGGCGGTGGCCCGCACCTCACGCCGCATGCGGCGCTCCTCCCAGGCGAGCTTGGCTTCATGGGCGCCGAGCGTGGTCAGCATGTCACCGATCGCGTCGCCGTCCCGGATCACGACCCGGTCGACACCGCGCACCTCACGGGCCTTGGCCTGCAGCCCCAGTCGCCGCGCAGCACCCACCAGCGCCAGCGCCGCCTCGGGTCCGGGACAGGTGATCTCCAGGGCAGCCGACCGGCCGGGCTCGGTCAGGGACCCGTGTGCCAGGAACGCGCCGCGCCAGGCTGCTTCGGCGTCACAGACCGATCCACTGACCACCCGGGGCGGAAGGCCTCGGACGGGCCGACCGCGGCCGTCGATCAGCCCGGTCTGACGGGCCAGCGCCTCGCCGTCCTGGTTGACCCCCACCACGTAGCGACTGCCACGGCGAAGTCCGCCTGCGGACAGCACCAGAATCTCGCTCTTGTGGCCATACACGTCCGAGATGTCCTTGCGCAGCCTGCGCGCCGCCGCAGCCGTGTCCAGCTCCGCCTCGACGACGATCCGGCCCCCGACGATGTGCAGCCCCCCGGCGAATCGCAGGGTCGTGGCCACCTCCGCCTTGCGACAGCACGGCTTGGTGACGGTGAGGCGGCTCAGCTCGTCCTTAACCTTCGCCGTCATAGCCATGGGTTCATCCTGCCACTGGTCTGCGTGCAGAGCCTGCCGAGTCCCCGTTCGGGGTCTTCCCGACAAGAGGGCGGTCGGCTCACCGGCGCACCTTTGAGGCCGTGGTCCTCAGCGGATCATGTCCCTGTATGCGGCGGCGAGGCGTAGCGAGTCATGCTGCCCCTGGCGTCTGTGGTCTCCCACGCTGGCCAGGATGAGCTCGGCGCCCAGGTCCGCGGCAACGCGCCTGAGCGACGTCTCGTCAGGCACGATGTCGGGGTCGGCGAGCACGAAGTCCAGACGAAGCCCTGGAGCATGCGAGGCCAGGACCTCAAGGTGGTTCTTCGCCGAGAAACCAACAGTCTCAACGGTGTTCATCACGAGGTTCAGAGTGAGGACCCTCTTGGCGGGAGTGCTGACCAGGGCGTCACGGATGCCGGGCACCAGGAGGTGGGGGATGACCGAGGTGAACCACGAGCCCGGTCCCAGGATCACCCAGTCGGCAGCCTGGATGGCCCCCACCGCCTCTTCGCAGGCCGGTGGCTCCTGCGGGTTGAGCCGCACCGAGAGAACGCGCCCAGCTGTCGTGGCGACCGCTGCCTGGCCGAGCACCGTCGAGATCTCGAATGGCCGAGCCTGGTCCGCACCCATGACGTTGGCCTCGATGTTGAGCGGAACCGAGGCCATCGGAAGCACCCTGCCGCGAGCGTTGAGCAGTCTGCCCACCAGATCCAGACCACCCACCGTGTCCCCCAGAAGGTCCCACAACGAGACGATCAGCAGGTTGCCCACAGCGTGCCCGCCGAGCTGACCTTCACCGGCGAACCGATGCTGGAGCACGTCCCGCCACTGATGCCCCCACTCCGTGTCATCGCAGAGCGCGGCCAGGGCCATCCGCAGGTCCCCGGGCGGGAGGACGCCGAACTCTTCGCGCAGCCGACCGCTGGAGCCGCCGTCGTCGGCCACGGTCACCACCGCGGTGAGCTGGTCGGTGAGCAGCCGGAGGGCCGTGAGCGAGGCGGCCAGGCCGTGTCCGCCCCCCAGCGCCACCACGACCGGACTGGTCATTCGCGACCCAGATCGCGATGAACCAGGATGGTGGCGACATCCTCACCCTTCAACCTGTCCGCGAGCGCCTCGGCAACGGCCACCGAGCGATGCTTGCCGCCGGTACAGCCCACGGACAGGGTGATGTAGCGCCTTCCCTCACGCTGGTAGCCGACGATCATCGGCTCCATCAGGTCGACGACCCTGTCGACGAACTCGCCTGCCCCCCGCTTGTTCATCACGTAGGCAGCCACGTCCGGATCCTTGCCGCTCTTGGAACGAAGCTCGGGGATCCAGTACGGGTTGGGCAGGAAGCGCATGTCGAAGACCAGGTCGGCGTCCAGGGGGATGCCGTACTTGAAACCGAAGGACATCACGGCGATCCGCAGCCGAGGACCATCGCCACCGGCGAAGATCTGCGACACCTTGGCCGAGAGCTGGTGCACGTTCAGGCCTGAGGTGTCGATCACGACGTCCGCCTCCGAACGCAGGTCACCCAACAGCTCGCGTTCCTGGATGATGCCGTCCAGCATCCTTCCCTGACCCTGCAGCGGGTGCGGGCGACGTACGCTCTCGAACCGTCGCACGAGGGACTCGTCGGTGGCATCGACAAAGATCACCCGCGGCGCCCAGCCCATCCCCCGCAGGGACTGCAGAGCATCACGGAAGGCGGCGAAGAAGGTGCGGCTGCGGGCGTCGATCACCACAGCGACCTTCCAGACGCCTTCATCGGCGGCCTGAGCTGCCAGCGTGGCCATCGGGAGGATCAGCTGCGGCGGAAGGTTGTCGACGACATACCAGCCGATGTCCTCGAGAACCTTGGCCGCCGTGCTGCGACCGGCGCCACTCATGCCGGTGAGGATGACCAGCTCGGTCATGCCCGGGTCCAGGTCCTTGCCGGTGACCGGATCCGAACCGCTGTGAGGCTGTCTGCTGTCATGGTGGGGAGAGGCCGTTGTCATCTCTGTCCTCGCTGTCTGGTTGGCACACTGCTCATGTCAACATCTCTGGTCGGGCAACTCATCTCACGAAAGGACCTCGCCGGTGGTCACGTTGACGGCCGGTGGGGTCTCGGACGTCGGCTGGTTAAGCGTCAGATGAATGGTGGCAGCAAGGGCGACCCCGATGCCGGGCACCTCCTGGATCTGCTCCGCTGACGCGTTCGTGAGCCGCTTGACCGAGCCGAAATGACGCAGAAGCGCCTTGCGGCGGACATCGCCGAGCCCCGGGATGTCATCCAGCACACTGGCGGTCATCGCCTTTGATCGCCGCTGACGGTGGAAGGTGATGGCAAACCGGTGCGCTTCGTCCCGCACCCGCTGCAGGAGGTACAGACCCTCGCTGGTGCGAGGAAGGATCACCGGGAACGCCTTGCCGGGGATCCAGACCTCCTCCAGCCGCTTGGCCAGCCCGACCAGGGCGACATCGTCGATTCCCAGCTCCGCCAGCGCTGCCCGCGCGGCGTTGACCTGGGGAAGGCCGCCGTCGACGACGACGAGACCGGGCGGGTAGGCAAACCGTCGTGGTCGGCCGGTGTCAGGGTCGATGGCCATTCCCTCGATGTCGCCGGCCTCGACCCGGTCGTCGAGATAGCGCCTGAACCTGCGGGTCAGCACTTCATGCATGGCCGCCGTGTCATCGATCTGGGGGCTGGCTTCTCCCGAAGGCCCCTCCTGTGCCAGAGCGGCCTTGACGATGAACCGCCGGTACTCGGCCTTGCGTGGCAGCCCGTCCTCGAAGACCACCATCGACGCCACCACGTTGGTGCCCTGCACAT
>JBDTWH010000101.1:0-9857 GCA_040006795.1 Actinomycetota bacterium
GTGAGGTTGAATCCGGCCACCCGACCGGCCTCGGAGACCTCCATCTGGAACCGGGGGTCGTCACCCGATGCCGTGCTCACGTTGCACACCCTGGGGACAACTGCGGAGGTGCCGGACAGATCCACGGCATAGTGGAGCAGGTCGCCGAACTGAAAGCGCAACCGGTCGTGGTCCCGGTATCCGCCAGAGGTCGCCAGGATCGTCGGTACGTCAGTTGCCATGCCCAGACAATAGGGGGAGTCATCAGGTTTCAACCGCTCGTGCCAGGTTTCAGCACAGGTGAGATGAGGACCTGCGCGGCCGGCTCCGAGTGGTCTGCGGTTCGCAGCCTGGACGGGCGCCCCTTCGTTCTCAAAGTCATCCCGGTCGCTGACCCGGCGCAGGCCCTGGCCCTGGCGCGTGAGCAGATGGCAGCGTATGACCGGATCGGCAGCGAGCACCTGGTCCGGCGGCACGGCGCCGTCGCCACGGCCGACAACGGTCTTGCGCTGGTCCTGGACGACATCAACGGTGGCAGCCTGACCCAGCTCCTGGGGGCGCGTGGGCGGCTCACTGCCGGCGAGACTGTCACCACCGTGGCACCGCTGTTCAGGGCACTGGCAGATCTGCACGCAGCGGGTGTCGTCCACGGGGAGCTGGCGCCAGGGAACATCCTGTTCAGCGAGCAGGGCAGGCCGCTGATTGGTGACCTGGGTGTGTCATCTCTGATGGGCAATGATGCCGTACCGCTCGGTGCGGTCGCGACTGCCAAAGCGTCCGGATGTGGAGCGGCGGGGGGATTCCGGGCGCCCGAGCTCGCTGGCGGCGCGGCGCCCTCGCCGGCTTCCGACGTCTATGCCATGGCAGCCCTTGGCTCGTTCTGCCTCACTGGAATGGCACCCGGCCCTGCTGCCGCGGGTGGGTCCCTCACCTCCTTCAGCCCCGAGACACCCCTTCGGCTTGTCGAGGTCCTGACGGCCTGCCTAGCCACCAACCCTGAGTCGCGACCCACTGCCAGCGCAGCCGCGGTGGACGTCTTCGAGTCAGCGCCGGCCGAGTCGGTCGCCCTGGCCCCTGTGCCTGACCCGGCAGCCGAGATCACCCGTCGGATCAGAGACGTCGCGGCCGCTGCAGGCGTTCAGGCGCCGTCCGGGGTCAGGAAGAGATACCGGGCCGAGCTCGTCCTCGGCGTGGCGGCCCTTCTGGTGGTCCTGCTCGGAGCTGGTACGACCTGGTTCTTCCGGCTCCCGCCGGAAGCCTCAACATCGATACCGGACCACTCGGCCGCACAACAGCACTCGGCCCGGCCAGCCACGGGTAGAACGACCCCCCCGGTGCATGCACCACCGCCGCTGGCGACCATGCCGGCGTCGATGCGGACCCCGACACCGACGACATCCGCCCCGAAGGCGGTGCCGCAGAGTCCCGCAGACATCCTGACGTCATCCAGCTCGCCCCGGTTGGCAGCCGCCGGCTTGTTGCAGGCACTGGTTGACGCGCGGGCCCTCGCCTACGTCGTGCGGAGCCCGGCCCTGCTGGATCTCGTCTATGCCCCGGGAGCCTCCGAGGCAGGTGTGGACGAGGCCAACATCGCCACCGCGCTGAGGAACGGAGGGACCTATCTCGGGCTTTCATTTGTCGTCAGGGACGTCGCCTTCCTGGACGGCACATCGAACGCCGCGCGGATCCGGGCAACGATCCTCACTCCCGCCTACAGGACGGGTCAACCGGATGGTCGCAAGATTGCGCATTCGCAAGAGATTGTCGGGCCCTGCATCTTCTCCCTGAGGATGATGCCCGATGGCTGGCGAGTCCTGGCCCTCACGGTGCCCTAAGCCTGGTCGGCCAGCCAGCGCATGGCGCTCTTGATGGTCTCGTGCTCGAACCCGAAGCCCGAGGCAGTCAGAACGCCGGGCATGATGCGTGCACTGGACAGGATGTCGGCAGCGAAGCCGCCGAGGGCAAGTTTGAGAGCCAGCGCGGGGGCCGGCAGCAGCGCTGGCCGGCCCAGCTCCGCTCCCAGGGCCTTCATGATCTCCGCCTGACGTAGCGGCTGCGGGCTGACGAGGTTGACGGGCCCCGCAATGTCGTGGTCGATGAGGTGAGCTAGCGCGCTGAGCTCGTCCTGCAGCGTGATCCAGCTCCAGTACTGCCGGCCAGAGCCGAGCGGACCGGCCAGACCCAGCCTCGCCAGTGGCAGGACTCGTTTCATGGCACCACCGTCGGGTGTCAGCACGAGCCCCGTTCTCGCGTGGGCGACGCGTAGCCCCGCCTCCTGTGCGGGGTCGGTTGCGGCCTCCCAGGCACGGACGACGTCGGCCAGGAATCCCTGACCCGTCTCGCTGTCCTCTGTGAGAATCTCGTCGCCCCGATCCCCGTAGGCACCGATCGCCGAGCCGCTGATGAGAGCGATGGGCTCGCCGAGCTCGGCCAGGGCGGTCGCGACGGTCGCCGTGCCGTTGACCCTGGACTCGAGGATCTCCTGCCTGTATGCCGCGGTCCATCGGTGATCGCCGACACCAGCTCCGGCGAGATGGACGACCGACGTGAGGCCGGAGAGGTCACCAGGGTTCAGCTTTCGCGCAGCGGGGTCCCACCCGACCTCGTGGCGCGTCCGCGGCTCGCGGCGGACCAGGTGGACGACGTCGTCCCCTCGGGCACTCAGGAACGCGGACAGAGCACTGCCGATCAGACCGGAAGCACCAGTGATGGCAACGCGCCGAGGCGCGGACGTGGACATGCTGCTCGGCTCTAGAGTCCCAGGGAAGGTTCGAAGGCGCCTTCCTCGAGGCGAGCCTTAATCGTGGTCAGGAAGCGCGCCGCGTCCGAACCGTCAACCACACGATGGTCATAGGACAGCGCCAGATAGACGATTGAACGGATGGCGATCGTCTCTCCGCCGTCCGCGTCCTTGACCACGACGGGACGCTTTACCACTGCGCCGGTGCCCAGGATGGCGACGTTGGGCTGGTTGATGATGGGGGTGTCGAACAACACCCCGCGACTACCGGTATTGGTGAGCGTGAAGGTTCCGCCACCTAGCTCATCCGGGGACACCTTGTTGGTGCGTGTGCGCTCGGCCAGGTCCGCAATCCTGCGGGCCAACCCCGCGATGTTGAGGTCGCCGGCGTCCTTGATCACAGGCACGAGCAGCCCACGTTCTGTGTCGACTGCCACGCCGAGGTTCTCCGAGCCGTGGTAGGTGATCTGGTCACCGTCGACGCTGGAGTTGACAGTGGGGTGGGCCTTGAGAGCCTCGACCGCAGCAAGCGCGAAGAATGGCAGGAAACTGAGCTTGGTCCCCTCACGCGCCTCGAACTCAACCTTGGCCTTGTCGCGTAGCCTCGCGATCTTCGTGACGTCGACCTCGAGCACGCTGGTGAGCTGTGCGGAGATCTGCAGAGACTCGACCATCCGTGCCGCGATGACCTTGCGCAACCGGCTCATCTTCTCGGTGGTGCCGCGTTTGGGCGATACGCCAGTGCTGGCCGTGCTGGCCGTGCTGGCCGTGCTCGCCGCGCCGGCCGAGGGCGCGGCCGGTGCCGCCGTCGCGGCCTTGGCTACCTCCACGTTGACAGCGACCGCGTCCAGCACGTCCTGTTTCCGGATCCGGCCACCGATGCCTGTGCCCCTGACCGAGGCGAGGTCGATCTGGTTGTCGCTGGCGAGCTTTCGCACCAAGGGTGTGACATAGCCCGAGGCATCGGCTTCACCGGCCGCGGGCGCCGCAGGAGCCGAGATCTGTTGAGCCGGAGCTGGGGCAACAGCATGTGCGGCGGATGTCGGCGCCACAGTGGGCGTGACTGGTGCAGGCGGGGAGGCGGGCGCGACTGGTGCCGGTGGGGCAGCGGGCGCGACTGGTGCAGGCGCGGTCGTGTCTTCCGGGGCTGGCTGTTGTGCTGGTGCTGCCGGCGCGGATACCCCTCCGCTGCCGGCGCCACCGATGACGGCCAGGTCGGCGCCGACCGGAACGGTCTCGTCCTCCGGGACCAGAATCTTGGTGACGATGCCCGCGACCGGAGATGGGATCTCGGTGTCGACCTTGTCGGTTGAGACCTCGAGCAACGGCTCGTCGACCTCGATCTGGTCTCCCTCCGCCTTGAGCCAGCGGGTGACAGTGCCCTCGGTCACTGACTCGCCCAGCGCCGGCATCGCGACAGTGGTGCCGCCCTCGGCCGGCGCGTCAGGAGCGGAAGGGGGCGAGCTTGGCGTCTCGGCAACAGGCGCCTGGGGGGCCGGCGGCTGGGGAACCGGCACGGCCTCCTGGGCGACCGGCATGGGGCTGACCTGCTCCGCGGGTTGTTCAGATGCAGGGGCTGACGTGGACGCCGTGTCTGCGGTGCCGCCACCGACCACGGCAAGATCGGTGCCCACTGGCACGGTCTCGTCCTCGGCCACCAGGATCTCTTGCAAGGTGCCTGCAACCGGCGAGGGAATCTCGGTGTCGACCTTGTCGGTCGACACCTCGAGCAGGGGCTCGTCGACGGCCACCGAGTCGCCGACGTTTTTCAGCCAGCGTGTCACGGTCCCTTCGGTGACCGATTCCCCAAGGGCCGGCATAGTCACGCGTTCAGACATGAGTGAGGTCTCCTCGTTGGGCGGTGTGACGGTCAAAGCGTGTGCTTACAGGTGCGGGCTGTGCTCACTGATACGGCCAGGCCGTGGCTCTCATACGATCAGGCGTGGGCGTGAAGGGGTTTGCCGGCCAGGGCGAGGTGGGCCTCGCCGAGGGCTTCGTTCTGGGTGGGATGTGCGTGGATCAGCTGGGCGACGTCGCTGGGCAGGGCCTCCCAGTTGTAGATCAGCTGCGCTTCGCCGACCTGCTCGCCCATCCGGGCGCCGATCATGTGCACGCCCACGATCGGGCCGTCCTTCTGGCGGACCAGCTTGACGAAGCCCGTGGTCTGCAGGATCTGGCTCTTGCCGTTGCCGCCGAGGTTGTAGTCGTAGGTCTCGATCTCGCCGAACTTCTCCCGGGCTTGGGCCTCCGTGTAGCCGATGGAGGCGATCTCGGGGTCGCAGTAGGTGACGCGCGGGATCCCCATCTCGTCGATGACCGGCGGGTTGAGCCCGGCGATCTGCTCGGCGACGAAGATTCCCTGGGCGAAGCCACGGTGAGCAAGCTGTAGCCCGGGCACGATATCGCCGACCGCGTAGATGCCTTCCACATTGGTCTGGCAGCTCTCGTTGGCCAGGACAAAGCCACGATCGACCGTGACGCCGGCCTCTTCGTAACCCAGGCCGGCGGTGACCGGTCCCCGTCCGACCGCCACCAGGAGCAGGTCGGCCTCGATAGTCTCGCCGGACTCCAGCGACACGCTGACCGTGTCGCCTGACTGGGTGACGCCGGAGAACTTCACGTTCGTCTTGAAGTTGATCTTGCGCTTGCGGAAGGATCGCTCGAGCTGCTTGGAGATGGCCTCGTCCTCGGCTGCCACCAGTCGGGGGAGAGCCTCGATGATCGTCACCTCGGAGCCGAAAGACTTGAAGACGGAAGCGAACTCGACGCCGATCACCCCGCCGCCGAGGACCACGACGCGAGAGGGAACGAAGTCCAGGAAGAGCGCCTGCTCGCTGGTCATGATCCGGCCGCCGATGTCCAGCCCGGGCAGTGACTTGGCGTAAGAGCCGGTGGCCAGCACGACGTTCCTGCCGGTCAGCCGTCGTCCGGCGACCTCGACGACGTTCTTTTCGACGAGCCGCCCCACGCCCTCGACATACTCGATGCTCTTGGACTTCACCAAGCCCTGCAGACCCTTGTAGAGGCGTCCGACGACGCCGTCCTTGTAGGCGTTGACACCGCTCATGTCGACCGACTCGAAGGTGGTCTTGACGCCGAACTGCATGCCCTCGCGGGCCGTGTCGGCGACCTCGGCGGCATGCAGCAGCGCCTTGGTCGGGATACATCCCATATGCAGACAGGTGCCGCCGAGCTTGCCCTTCTCGACAAGGGCGACGGACAGGCCCAGCTCGGCGGCGCGCAGTGCGCAGGCGTAACCGCCACTGCCGCCACCCAGGATGACGATGTCGAACGTGTTCTCGGCGGTAGCCGACATGCGAACGCTCCCTTGCCTGTGAGTCTGACCGGTCATCGCCCTGCGGGAGTTCGGCGCATCCTGCGCTGGGTGACCCCGGACGTCGAAGATCATCTTGCCACTGATGACTGGCCGTTCGCATGGGCAACCATCGGTGACGCCCTGGTAGGCGTCGACTTGGATTAGCCGTCCATCCCGGACACTGCCCGGCCGGCACCAGTGCCAGTCGTGCATGGCTGCGGCGATGGGCCATAGAGTTAGCACATGATCTCATGTGACGTGCCCGCAGCCGGAGGCGTCGGATGAGCTGGTGGGGTCGGCGGAAACGACGCTCCGAGCCGCATCCGACGGGGCCCGCGGACGGACCGGGGATGAAGGTGGACAACAGGGCGGTCCGCGCTCACCTTGCGTCCTTCGTGTCCACCAGGCGTGGCGTCGAGGCGTTCGTCGAACCACCGACAAACGTCACGGCAACCACCGTCGTGCTGATCGCCCATGACGGTGAGTGGACACGCCGGGCGGTGGGCTCACGTGACGCTGCGTTCGAGCTACCGCGAGAGCTCGGCATACCTGTGTATGACGTGAACCAGACCGGGTATCCATCTCGTATGCGCGAGTGGAACTCCAGACAGCGCAGGAGTCCGACCAAACCCGAGCGGCGTCTGGACCCGGGGCGCTAGTTCCATATCAAGGCAGCTGTTTGGTAGTACGGCAATGAAGGAGAGCTTTGTATGACGAGTGAGAAGGACAAGTCCGGAAGTGACAGGACTGACCAGGACGACAAGCCTGTTCAGCCGGTGGCTGGATCTGCTGAGGACGTGAAACGCAAATTTCGCGAGGCGCTCGACAAGAAGCATGCCCATGGAGGCCGGGCCGTCTCCGAAGACGGCGATCAGGCGAAGATCCACGATGCTCACGGCCCGGCGAAGGCGCAGCAGATGTTCCGTCGCAAGAGCGGCTGATTCTTTCCGGATGAGTCACCCGGCTCGTCTCCTCATGAGTCACCCGGCGTAGACAGACGAGGGAGCCAGCCACGTTGACGTGGCTGGCTCCCTTGGTGTCACCATCTTGTGGCTCCTTCTGTATCCCGTGTTGTCAGGCCTGCGACTCGGCGATCCCCACCAGGGTGCGGATTCCAAAGCCGGTGCCCTGCTTGGGCGTGTAGCCCCAGGGCGCCGTGTCGTTGAACGCCGGTCCGGCGATGTCCAGGTGGGCCCAGGGGATGGCCTGGCCGTTCTTGCCCTTGCCGATGAACTCGCCCAGGAACCAGCCCGCGTAGATCACGCCGACCGGACCCGACTGCAGCAGGTCGGCGACCGCGGAGTCCAGGGTGGGCCGGATGTCCTCAAGCAGCGGGAAGGGCCAGAATGGCTCGCCGGCCGAGTCGGCGATGTCCTTGATGGCATCCCGCAGGTTGTCGTCGTTGCTCAGGAATGCGGCCGTGCGGTTCCCCAGCGCGGCGACCGCGGCCCCGGTCAGGGTCGCGATGTCGATGATGAGGTCGGGTTTCCTCTCCGAGGCGAACGCGAGGCCGTCGGCCAGGACCATGCGGCCCTCGGCGTCGGTGTTGTTGATCTCCACTGTCTTGCCACCGCGCAGGGTGACGACGTCGCCGGGGCGGCAGGAACCGGGTCCGAGCATGTTCTCTGCCAGACACAGGTGCGCGGTGATCTCGACCGGCAGGCCCAGCTCGGCGATGGCGAAGACGGCCGAGGCTACGGCAGCAGCGCCGGCCATGTCGCACTTCATCGTGGTCATGCTCTTGGCGGGCTTGATGGCAAGGCCGCCGGAGTCGAACGTGATGCCCTTGCCAACGAAGGCGACGTGCTTGGTGGCTTTGGCCGGCGTGTAGCGCAGGGTCACCAGGCGCGGCCCGCGTGCGGAGCCGGCGCCAACAGTGAGGTGGCCGCCGAACGCGCCCTTGGCCAGACCTGCCTCGTCGAGCACCGTGACCTTGACATTGCTGCCTGTCGCGCGCTTCTTGACCTGCGCGGCGAAGGTCTCCGGGTAGAGCTCGTTGGGTGCCTGGTTGACCAGGTCGCGGGCGTAGGACGTGGCCTCGCCCAGGGCAGCTGCCCGCTTGATCGCGGCGCGCAGGTGTCGGTCGCCGGCTGCCGGAGTCACTACGGTGAGCGACTTGACCGGAGCCGACGACGGACCCGCGGCGGCACTGGTGATGGTGTAGGCCCCCAGCAACGCCCCCTCGGCCGCGGCGGTGGCTTCGGTGACGCTGTCTCCGGGTGCTTGCACGAGGACCTTGGCCAGGCCACTGAGCTGGCGTGTGGCGGACCCTACGGCACGACGGATGGCCTCGGGATGGAGTGCTGCACCCTTCGTGCCGACCCTTCCGGCACCGGTAACCACGACCAGCGACGCCGTCACCCCTGGTACAGAGACGAGCTTGATGACCTCGTCGGTCTTACCTTTGGCCCGGAGCGTCGACAAGGCCGACTCGAGGTGGGTGACGCTCATCTCACCCAACCCATGTCCGGGTGCCAGGGCGGCGCCCTTCTCGGTCTCGATCGAGACAAGGACGAGGGCATCGCCCTTCAGCTCGGCCGCTGTGCGGTCTGACACGGTCAACGTTGTCACAGAGTTAAGTTCCTTTGTGGTCGGCTCTTGGGCGCGGCTGGGGTGTCACGCCTTGGACGGGAGTCGTTCTTGACCCACCGTGAGAATAGCCTCAGCAGTTTGCGGATACGGTTGCCCACATGACTGCCTCCCCGCTCAAGACCTCTCCCCTTCACGACCGTCACGTGGCGCTTGGCGCCAAGATGGCTGACTTCGGCGGCTGGGAGATGCCGATCGAGTACCCCGGTGGCGGAGTGGTGCGCGAACACACGGCGGTCCGCGAGCGGGTTGGCATCTTCGACGTCAGCCACCTGGGCAAGGCATCCGTCAAGGGGCCGGGCGCGGCGGCCTTCATCAACTCCTGCCTGACAAACGACCTGGGCCGCATCACCGAGGGCAAGGCGCAGTACACCCTCTGCTGCGATGAGACGGGCGGGGTGGTCGACGACCTGATCGCCTATCTGAAGGCCGACGACGATATCTTCCTGATCCCCAACGCCTCCAATACTGCCGAGGTCGTGCGCCGGCTGCAGGCGGCAGCGCCCCAGGGACTGGAGATCACCAACCTTCACGACAGCTATGGCGTCATCGCGGTTCAGGGAGTGAAGAGCGACGCGGTTCTCGAGGCGCTCGGCCTGCCGACCGGGCACGAGTACATGTCCTTCGTCGAGGCCGACTGGAACGGCAAGCCGGTCATCGTCTGCCGCACCGGATACACCGGCGAGCGCGGCTACGAGCTGGTCCCGCTCTGGGACGACTCGTCGGCGCTGTGGGACGCGCTCATCGAGGCGGCAGCTCCGTACGAGGGGCTGCCCTGCGGGCTTGGTGCTCGCGACACCCTGCGGACCGAGATGGGATACCCGCTGCATGGTCATGACCTGAGCCTGGACATCACGCCGGTGCAGGCGCGGTCCGGCTGGGCTGTCGGCTGGAAGAAGGACACGTTCTGGGGCAAGGATGCGCTCGTCGCCGAGAAGGCCGCGGGTCCCAAGCGGGTCACCTGGGGCCTGCTGGTCAGTGGCCGCGGAATTCCGCGCGATCACTGCACGGTCAAGGCGGCCGACGGCACGATGCTGGGTGAGGTCACCTCCGGCACGTTCTCGCCAACCCTGAAGCAGGGAATCGGCCTGGCCCTGCTCGGCCCGGCAGCCAAGCAGGGTGACGAGGTCCTGATTGATGTACGTGGTCGCGACGTGGTCGCCACGGTCGTCAAGCCCCCTTTCGTCCAGGTGCAGATTCGTTAGCATCGACCCATGACCAGTGACGTCGTGG
>JBDTWH010000102.1:0-8700 GCA_040006795.1 Actinomycetota bacterium
GCTTCGGCCGCCAACAAGAACTGAAAGGCGGCAACCACCGTGGCTATTTTTCTCACCTCCAGCTCCAAGGTCATCGTCCAGGGCATGACCGGCTCCGAGGGCCAGAAGCACACCCAGCTCATGCTCGCGTCGGGCACCAACATCGTCGGTGGCGTGACCCCGGGCAAGGGCGGCCAGAAGGTCGAGTTCGACTCCGGCGTCTCCGTGCCGGTCTTCGGGTCAGTTGCCGAGGCCATCGAGGCAACCGGCGCCGACGTGACCGTCGTGTTCGTCCCGGCCAAGTTCACCAAGGCCGCCGTCATGGAAGCCATCGACGCCAAGATTCCCCTGGCGGTCGTCATCACCGAGGGCGTCGCGGTCAAGGACAGCGCGGAGTTCTGGACCCATGCCCGACAGTCTGGAACGACACGCATCATCGGCCCGAACTGCCCCGGAATCATCAGCCCCGGAGCCTCCAACGCGGGCATCATCCCGTCCACCATCGCGGGCGCGGGTCGCATCGGCCTGGTCTCCAAGTCGGGCACCCTGACCTACCAGATGATCTACGAGCTGCGAGACTTCGGTTTCTCCACGGCGGTGGGCATCGGTGGCGACCCGATCATCGGCACTACGCACATCGACTGTCTCGAGGCCTTCCAGAACGACCCGGACACCGACGCGATCGTCATGATCGGCGAGATCGGCGGGGATGCCGAGGAGCGGGCCGCGGCATACATCAAAGAGCACGTGACCAAGCCGGTCGTCGGCTACGTCGCGGGCTTCACCGCCCCCGAGGGCAAGACCATGGGTCATGCCGGCGCCATCGTGTCCGGTTCGTCTGGCACCGCTGCAGCCAAGAAGGAGGCCCTCGAGGCCGCGGGTGTCAAGGTCGGCAAGACGCCGTCGGCCACCGCGGAGCTGATGCGCGAAGTCATGAAGAACCTGGTCTGACCCGCTTCCGCGGCCAGGCCTTGTGGCCGGGTTCGCACCGCTCACGCTGAGCGACCGAGACCACGACCCGGATGACCTCAGACGGGCCGGCAGGCGAGGGATGCCGCCGGTCCGTCGCTGATGTCGATGATCAGCCGCTGCGGCACTCCCTGCCGGGGACGGGTCCTCGCAGGAAGAGCCGGCCGCTCGGAGAGGTCCGCTGGTCCTCGAGCCTGACGGGACTCAAGGCGGGCGAACCGTTCCGAGGCTTTCACCCCTCTATAGCGCCTTCGGGCACATTCTTTGCCCGCGCGGCGCGCCCTGTCCGCTCTGGCGGACGCCAGCGGGGACCATAGGAGGCCTGATGAGTCTGTTCGATCGCGTTCGCCGCGTCCCCGTCATCGGCACACCCTCGAAGGCGCTCGCCGGTGCCCCCTTATTTCTGCGCTCAGCTATCGCTGGTGTCTCTGCCGCCCTGGTGTCGATGGTGGTCATCGCCCTGCCTGCACTCCTCGCCTGGGTCGCCAGCCCGCAGAGCACCGTGAGCTGGTCTCGCGCGCTGTCAGTCGGTTCCTGTGTCTGGCTGCTCGCCAACGGAGCACGGTTGAGCTCAGGGCCGGCAACCATCTCGCTGACGCCCCTGTTGCTGACCGCCATCCCCGTGGTCGTGGCCACCATGGCGGCCCGGCGGATACTCATGCAGCTCGACGATGGGCGCCCTCGCAGGTTCAGGCGGTGTGGAGACATGCGTCGCGATGTGGCCGTCGCGACGCTCACCTTCGCGCTCTCGTATGCAGTTGTCGGGCTGGGGGTTGCGCTCGCAACGGCTGGTGAGCCGCTGCACGCCTCGCTGTGGAGCGCCGGTCTGGGCACGGCCGTCATCGGCGCTCTCTCGGTGCTGACTGCTCTGGCGATGGAGTTCCGGGGCCAGATCGGTTCGCTGGCGCCTGCTCTGGCCGAGGTGCTGGTGGCCAGGGTGCCGATCCATCTGCGCCGCGCCATTCGTCCCGGGATCTGGGGAGCGCTCGCGGTCTTCTGCGGGGGGCTGGCTCTGACTCTGCTGATGATCGCCCTGAACTTGGGCCAGATCGGCCGGCTGAACGATGCGCTCGGCGCAGATCCCGTCGGTGCGGTGATGCTCGGACTTGGCCAGGTGATGGTCCTGCCCAACGTCGCGCTCTGGGCTGCGTCCTGGTTGGCCGGACCGGGTTTCGCGCTGGGCGAGGGCACCGCAATCACGTGGTCGCACTCCAGCACGGGGTTGCTGCCGCTCATCCCCGGCCTGGGCGCCGTGCCTGCTCCGGGTCCGCTGCCTCCGGGTCTGTGGCTCAGTGCACTCGTCCCGGTTGCCGCCGGAGCGCTGGTCGGTTGGCGGGCGCTGCGCAGGGTGACCCGGCTCTCGTCCTTGCGGGCCAAAGCCGAGACTGCAGCATCGGCCTGTCTGGTAGCTGCACTGCTCCTGACGTTGACGACCGCACTGGCGGGGGGTTCCCTCGGCGCCGCCCGGCTCAGCGGGCTGGGCGCACCGTCACTGCTCTTCGGCGCTGCCGTGATGGGAGAGCTGTTACTGGGTGCAGCGGTGGTTGTCGGCCTCAGCCACCTGCGCGCCACCCGGTCCTGAGAGCCGGGAGTCGGTCGAGACGGCGAGGAGCAGCGATGGTCCCTGGCCGAGTGCGCCACTGCGACCGCGAGGGTGGGCATGGCGGGTGGCTTGATCGGGCGCTCGTCTGAGGCGGGCGGACTGAGCATCCCGGACTTCCGATATCGTCTCTCAACGTGACGAGCATGGAGGAGACCGGGTCCAACACCGGCTCCATCGTGGTCCTGGTCTCGGGCGGCGGCACAAACCTCCAGGCTCTCATCGATGCCACGGCCGATCCGGGGTACGGCGTCCGGATCGCTGCGGTCGGCGCGGATCGTGACGGCATCGAAGCGCTGGCCCGTGCGCGGCGTGCCGGGATCCCCACGTTTGTGTGCAGGGTCGCCGACTTCGCCACCCGTTCGGACTGGGACGCGGAGCTCGCCTCGAAGGTGGCGGTCTACCGCCCTGGCATGGTGGTCCTGGCCGGCTTCATGAAGCTCACCGGCGAGGCATTCCTGAGGCAGTTCGGTGGGCGCACCGTCAACACCCACCCTGCTCTCTCGCCCTCCTTCCCCGGTGTTCACGGACCGAAGGACGCGCTCGAGTATGGCGTCAGGGTCACAGGTTGCACACTGTTCATCGTCGACGAGGGCGTCGACACCGGGCCGATAGTGGCTCAGCGGGCCGTTGACGTGCATGACGGCGATACCGTCGAGATCCTGCACGAACGTATCAAGACTGCCGAGCGCCAGATGCTCGTCGACTATGTGGGCCGGATGGTCCGCAATGGTTTCTCCGTCACAGAACGAAAGGTCACCATCTCGTGAACGACTCGAAGGCATCCGGGCGGCGCGTGGTTCGTCGGGCGCTCATCTCCGTCTACGACAAGGCAGGGCTGGAGGTCCTCGCGAAGGGTCTGCACGAAGCAGGCGTCGCGCTGGTGTCGACGGGCTCCACTGCGGCCCGGATCGCCGCGGCCGGCGTCCCCGTGATGCGGGTTGAGGACCTGACCGGTTTTCCCGAGGTCCTTGACGGCCGGGTCAAGACCCTGCACCCGACGATTCACGCCGGGATCCTCGCCGACAGCGGCAACCCCGACCACGTGGCACAGCTCACCGACCTTGGCATCGAGCCGTTCGACCTTGTCATCTCCAACCTGTATCCCTTCGCCGACACGGTGAGCTCGGGTGCCACGCAGGAAGAATGCATTGAGCAGATCGACATCGGCGGGCCCTCGATGACGCGGGCCGCGGCCAAGAACCATGCGAGCGTCGCGATCGTGACGAACCCGGCGGAGTACGGCTCTGTGCTGGTTGCCGTCCGCGGTGGCGGATTCACCCTCAGCCAGCGCAAGACCCTTGCTGCGGAGGCGTTCGTGCACACCGCCAGCTATGACTTCGCGGTCGCCAGCTGGATGGGCAGCGTCCTGGCCGACACGAGTGACGGCACAGGCTTCCCGGCGTGGGTCGGCGCCACGTGGACCCGGGCCAAGGTCCTTCGCTACGGCGAGAACCCCCACCAGAAGGCCGCGCTCTATGCCCACTGGCGCCCCGGCCTCGCCACTGCGGAACAGCTCCACGGTAAGGAGATGTCGTACAACAACTTCATCGACGCTGATGCCGCCCAGCGGGCGGCCTACGACCACTCCGGGCCGACCGTGGCGATCATCAAACACGCGAACCCCTGCGGTATCGCGGTCGGCGCCGACATCGCCGAGGCGCACCGGAAAGCGCACGCGTGCGACCCGCAGTCGGCATACGGCAGCGTGGTCGCGACCAACCGGACGGTCACCGCGGCGATGGCGGAGCAGGTTGCCGAGGTCTTCACCGAGGTCGTCGTCGCCCCGGACTTCGAGCCGGCAGCGCTGGAGATCCTCCAGCGCAAGAAGGCGATCCGTCTCCTGAGGTTGCCGGAGGGTATGGATCGCGGGACCCAGGTTGACTTCCGTGCTGTCAGTGGCGGGGTCCTGATGCAGACTCGCGACAAGATCGACGCAGTGGTCGAGGGTGAGACCGGCGGCGATGACCCCTCGCGCTGGAGGCTCGTCTGTGGCGAGGGCGCCGACGACGCGACGCTGACCGACCTTCAGTTCGCCTGGCGGGCCATCCGCGCCGTGAAGTCCAACTCCATCCTGCTCGCCAAGTCGGGTGCCAGCGTCGGTGTGGGCATGGGCCAGGTCAACCGGGTGGATGCGTGTCACCTGGCGGTCACCCGCGCGGGTGCTGATCGCGCTGCCGGCTCTGTCGCGGCCTCGGATGCGTTCTTCCCGTTCGCGGATGGCCTTCAGGTGCTGCTGGACGCCCGAGTGCAGGCCGTGGTCTCTCCTGGGGGCTCCGTTCGCGATGCCGAGGTCATCGAGGCTGCAACGGCTGCGGGGATCACCATGTATTTCACCGGCACGCGTCACTTCGCGCACTAGCGCGGTATCGCACACACAGGGCGGCTTGCTGCACTGGTCACCCTGTCGCCGACCGTGATGAAATGCGCGGCCGACACGCACACCCGCCGCCTCGCGGGCAGGCCACGCAGTGTTGTCTGCGGGATACCCTCCCTGCTGCTGTAGGTGACGATCGCGCGCGCCTTGGCGGGGCCGGATCCTTCGTAGACCACGGTGGCCACGACCTCGGCGCGAGTCGGCATGCGCCAGGTCACGATCAGCTGGCCCTTGTCATGGCCCGGGGTCACGGCGAGTCCCTTCGGCGCGTAGATGTCGGGAGCATGCGCTGGCTCTGTCAGGGCCGCCGTCTGGGCACCCGTCTGGGCTATGGCCGTTGACCGGGAGCCCGATGGTGCGGAACCGGGGAGGCTGAACCCCCACGCCGTGAACGCAGCGAGCAAGACGGCCATCGCTGCACCGATGACGGCGAGGACGCGGCTGGCGCCGAACCGCGACGCCACGCCGGCGCGCGCACCGGGAGGCTGTCGCGAGGGGTCATCCTCGGCTCCGAGGCGCTGGCCGAGAGCGGCCAGGCTGGCACCGAGCTCGAGGGCGGACTCCGGACGGTCCTGCGGTTGCGCGGCCATGCACGATCGCAAGAGCTGTTCGAGCTCGGGCGGGACCCCGGGACGGGCGATCACCGGAACGTCGTTGCACAGGATCCGGGTGACCAGTGGGCCAAGTCCGATGCTTGCCGCCTCGGCGAAAGGCGCGTGCCCGGCCACCAGCGTGTACAGGGTCGAACCCAGCGAGTAGATGTCAGCCGCCGCGGTGCCCGCCGCGCCCATCAGGAGCTCGGGGGCGGTATGGACGACGGTGTAGGCCGTGGTTCTTGCCGCGGCGCTCTCCGCGGCGTCCCCATCCATCAGGCTGGCGATCCCGAAGTCGGCCAGCGCGGGCTCGCCGTACGAGGTGAGCAGCACGTTCTGGGGTTTGACGTCCCGATGCAGGATCCCGGCCTGGTGGGCTGCGCTCAGGGCGCTGCACAGACGAACTCCGATCGAGACGACATCAGCCACCGGCAGGGGCCCGCTCCTGGCCAGCTCACCGGCCAGCGAGCCGCCTGAGCAGTACTCCATGGCCAGCCACGGCCGGTGGCCACGTGTCGTGCCCGCGTCGTAGACCGTGACGATGTTCGGGTGTGAGGAGACTCGACCAGTCGCCAGGCACTCGGCGTTGAAACGCCTGCGCTGGCGTTCGTCGAGGCGCTCCGACGGAAGGATCTTCAGCGCGACGGTGCGGCCGAAGAGGGTATCCAGGGCGCGGTACACGATGGCGAACCCACCCTGGTCGATGGGGACGAGGTTCTCGTACCCGTCGGGGGCGTCGGCCCCGCTCGGTGACGACACCCCCGACGGAGGACGGCCTGCCCCGCAGTCTTCGCCCACCGCCAGCTCACCTCACCCACGACAGTCCTGCCTGTGTCTGCGAACTCGTGCAGTTTGTCACGGCGCGGGGACCGGCACCGTCGCCCTGCGCCGCCCTGTGGAAAGATTCGGGACATGACCGCGCAGATCTTGGATGGCAGAGCGACCCTGGCAATGATCAAGGACGAGCTGAAGAGCAGGATCTCGGCGCTGGCAGAGCAGGGCATCGTCCCGGGCCTCGGGACCATCCGGGTTGGCGACGACCCAGGCACCCGCTGGTATGTCAATGCCAAGCACAAGGACTGCGCCGAGGTCGGTATCGCGAGCATCCGGTACGACCTCCCGACGGGCGCAAGCCAGTCCGAGGTCGAGGCCATCGTCGACCACCTCAACTCCGACCCTGCGTGCACCGGATACCTGGTGCAGCAGCCGACGGGGCTCGACGAGTTCGCCCTGCTCTCCAGAGTGGACCCGGGAAAGGACGTTGACGGGCTGCACCCGTACAACCTCGGGTGTCTGGTGCTCCGACAGCCCGCGCCACTGCCTTGCACTCCGGTCGGGATCATCGAGCTGCTGCGCCGATACGACGTTCCGATCGCGGGCGCCCACGTCGTTGTCGTCGGACGAGGACTGACCGTCGGTCGACCTCTGGGCCTGATCCTGACCCGCCGAAGCGAGAACGCCACCGTCACGTTGTGCCACACGGGAACCCGCGACCTGGCCCAGCATGTGTCCAGAGCGGACATCGTGGTGGCAGCAGCAGGGGTTGCCGGCATCATCCAGGCGGACATGGTCAAGCCGGGTGCGGCGGTTATCGACGTCGGCGTCAGTCGGCAGTCCGGCGCGGATGGCACGTCGCGGGTCGTGGGCGACGTTCACCCTGACGTGGCCGAGGTTGCTGGCTGGCTCACCCCCAACCCTGGTGGCGTCGGCCCGATGACGCGCGCCATGCTGCTCAAGAACGTCGTCGAGGCCGCCGAGCGTGCGGCCGCCACGTGACACCTGCACGCTTTGGAGCCCACTTCGGGGCACTGTGGCTGATTGTCGTCGCCCTGTTCGCGGGCCTGGGGATGATTGGTCTCGGCTACGTCCGCCTGGGTGGGTTCACCATCGCGGGGGCCGTGTTTGGAGCGGCTCTGATCAGACTGGCGCTGCCGTCCTCACGGGCCGGCGGGCTGGTCGTGCGCTCTCGCCCAGGCGATGTCTTGTTCCTTCTCGGGATGGCTGCCGCGCTGTTCGTCATCGTCATCACCCTGGATCTTTCGCCGAGGGGCTGAACCGGGCGGCAGGGTCCGGCGGTCTGGCAGCTCACCCGCGCACAGGCGGACGACCCGGCTTCGAACGAGTACGAGGGCTGAGACAGCAAGCATCTGCCCGCCGCACAGAAGGTGTCGGCGGGCAGATGCCCTGCGTGCTGAGCTCCTGGGTCTACTTGATCAGCCCTAGAGCCTTCACTGCGTCGCGCTCCTCGGCCAGCTCGACCACCGACGCGTCGATGCGCGCACGGGAGAAGTCGTCGATCTCCAGACCCTGGACGATCTCGTAGCTGCCGTCCTTGGTGGTCACCGGGAACGAGGAGATCAGGCCCTCCGGGACGCCATAGGAACCATCGGAGACGACCGCCATCGAGAGCCAGTCATCCACGGCGGAGCCGAGCAGCCAGTCGCGTGCGTTGTCCACGGTCGCGGACGCTGCGGAGGCTGCAGAGGAGGAACCGCGGGCCGCGATGATGGCGGCACCACGCTTCTGGACGGTCGGGATGAAGTCGCCCTCAAGCCAGGCCTGGTCGTTGACCAGCTGCGCGGCGTTCTGCCCCTTGACCTCGGCATGGAAGATGTCCGGGTACTGGGTAGCGGAGTGGTTGCCCCAGATCGTCATCCGGCGGATGTCGTTGACGCTGACGCCGGTCTTGGCTGCCAGCTGTGCGATGGCGCGGTTGTGGTCGAGGCGGGTCAGCGCCGAGAAGCGCTCGCGCGGGATGTCCGGTGCGTTGCTCATCGCGATGAGAGCGTTCGTGTTGGCCGGGTTGCCGGTCACCGTGATGCGTACGTCATCGGCGGCGTGCTCGTTGAGGGCCTTGCCCTGGACTGTGAAGATCGCGCCGTTGGCCTCGAGCAGGTCACTGCGCTCCATGCCGGGGCCGCGCGGACGGGCACCAACGAGCAGGGCGAGGTTGACTCCTTCGAAGATCGTGTTCGGGTCGTCGCCGATCTGGACGCCGGCAAGCGTCGGGAAGGCGCAGTCGTCGAGCTCCATGACGACGCCCTCGAGGGCCTTCAGGGCCGGGGCGATCTCGAGAAGTCGCAGCTCGACGGGAGTGTCCTTCCCGAAGAGCGCGCCGCTGGCGATATGGAAGAGCAGGCTGTAGCCGATCTGGCCTGCGGCGCCGGTGACGGCGACTTTGA
>JBDTWH010000103.1:0-13549 GCA_040006795.1 Actinomycetota bacterium
GTACGGCGCGGCTGGCGGCTATGGCCTGCTCTTCACCGCAGGCCTCGCCGTGGGCCTGCTGTCGCTGGTGTACTACGAGAGCTGGATGGCCCATCAGATCATGAGGGTGAAGACGCCCGTGTCCCGTGGAAAAGGTCGCGACGGTGACGGGCCTGGTGCAATGGGCGTCGCCGAGGTCACCACCCAACGCACGAGCAGGCTCGCCACCTGGTCCCCGGCACGCCGGCTCTCGCTGCTGATCGCCATGGGTATCGGCCTGCACAACTTCGCGGAGGGTCTGGCGATCGGCGAGTCGGCCGCCAGCGGTGCGCTCGCCCTGGCCCTGCCGCTGGTCATCGGATTCGCCCTGCACAACGCCACCGAGGGTTTCGGGATCGTCGCCCCCCTGGTCAGTGATACCGACGCCGACGGCAACAAACTGGTGCCGAGCTGGGGGTTCCTGCTGGCCATGGGCGCAGTCGGCGGCGGTCCCACCGTGGTGGGAACCATGCTCGGCTATCAGTTCACCAACGAAGCCGTCTCCGTCGTGTTCCTGACCCTGGCCGCCGGGTCGATCCTGTATGTCGTCACCAGCCTGGTCGCGGTCGCGCAGAAGACCCGGCGCTCAGACCTGCTCGCCTACGGGCTGCTGGCCGGGCTCGTGGCGGGCTTCCTCACCGACGCCATCGTCACCGCAGCCGGCGCCTGAGAAGTCTCGGGAACACAGCCGCCGGGCGGCTACCCACTGCCGCCCGGGCACGAGCACGGGCCATCCGTGGCCGGCTGAGCAGGTAGGCGATGACCGCCATGGCGACCATCACGAAGATCCGGTTCGGGTCGACCGAGGGGCGCCAGCTGACCTGGCCATCCTTGATGACGAAAGCGCCGGCCGGGCGACCACTCACCCCGAACCCACCGCCTCCACCCTCCTGACCCTTGTCGTCCTGACCGCTGCCACCACCGGCGCCGCCACGCACCTCCGCGGCAGGGATGACGGTGAGACCGTCGATCTCGTACGGCTCGGCATACACACGCTTGACAGTTATCGCGTCCTTGGCTGTGCTCAGGACCTCGTCGACCTTCATGACTCCTCCTCACCGGCGCCCGCCCCGGTGGCAGCGCCCTTCGAATCCATCCTCGGGGCTCCGCGACGCGATGGGAATGGGTTGGAGGGGTTTGTCAGAGCCAGCCGCGACGTTTGAAGACGACGTAGAGGGTGCCCGACATGAGGATGATCACGCCGGCGCTGGCGTACAGGCCCGAGAACCTCCCGAAGCCCGGGTAGGGGATGTTCTGGCCGAACCAGCCGGTCACGGCGGTGGGTACCGCGATGATCGCGGCCCAGCCGGTGAGCTTCTTCATCACGGTGTTCAGGCGTGCGTCCTGCAGGGACAGGTTGGTCTCGAAGACCGTGGTGACCATGTCCCTCAGCGACTCGGTCCATTCAGAGGCGCGAAGGACGTGGTCGTACAGGTCGGCGTACCAGCCGTCGAGCTCGGCGCGATGCCCGCTGGCCTCCGTACGGTGTCGCTGGACCGCGTTGACGACCTCGCGCATCGGCAGGATGACCCGCCGCAGCTCCACCAGCTCTTTCCGCACGCGATACGTCCGCTGCTGGATCTCGCGGGTCACGGCGTGGTCGTCGAACAACCCGTCCTCGAGGGACTCGATCGCATCGTCCATCAGCTGAACCGTCTCGAAGTGGCTGTCCACGACCACGTCGAGCAGTCCGTGAAGCAGCGCCCCGGGTCCGAGGCTGAGCAGCTCGGGGTTGTCCTCCCATCGCCCCACGACCTGGTCCATGTCGAAGTCGTGGTCGGAGCGCACCGTCACGATCCCGCGAGGCATCACGAACGCAGACACGCGGCTGATCACGAGACGGGAGTCCAGCGGGCCGGGCCGGGAGCTGGCGCCAATCTCCAGCCGGGTTCCATAAACCGTCACGAACGTGTGCGTGGCATGACGAGTTGCCTTCGGTCGCTCGCCTCTGGAGATGGCGTCCTCGACCGCGTGCGGGTCCAGGGTGAGCTCGTCGGCAAGCTTCAGCAGGAGGGCGTGATCGGGATCGCACAGATCGAGCCAGACCAGAGCGCCCTCCTCCTGCAGGTGATCGGAGACGTCCTCGATGGGGAAGTCGTCGAGCTCGACCAAGCCGTCGCGCCAGAGCCGGGTCCGGACGCCGTTCTTGATGCCAGGGGTCACGAGCCCAGTTTGCACCGCTTTGCCGCGCGTCCCAGTCGACAACGGCACCGGATTGTCCCCCGGCGTACCCAAGCTGGTCCTATCTCTGGTCCTGGCTCAACGCGTTGAAGCGTGCGAGCAGCTCGCCGAAGGCTTGCACGTCGCAGGCGGGCCACCTCGACAGCTCGCGGCGGATGAGGCGGCGCCGGGCCCGGCGAGCCCCGGCGAGTCGTCGGGCGCCACCTTCCGTGAGGCTCAGCCGGAGGGAGCGCCGGTCGGCAGTATCCGGCTCACGGGTGATGAGGTCGCGGCTTTCGAGCAGCTTCAGCAAGCGGCTCAGTGACCCCTTGTCGATACCGAAGTAGTCGCTGAGATCGGCAGCCCGGGCACTGCCCAGCTCGTGCAACCGGGCCAGGAGCGCGTAGGCCGTGGCCTGCAGGCCGGGATGCACATCGACAGAGAGCTCGGCTGCCCCTGCATTGCCACGGCGGAGCAGGATGGCGAGCTCGAGCTCAACCTGGCCGTACGCGTCAGAGCTGCCTTGCGCCACATCGGGCTCAGCGTTCGCCATGCCGACTCAGAACTGGGGCCGCAGCGGGTAGGAGCTCTCGCCGAGATCGTCCGTCCGGCTCGCGAGGACCTGGTGGAGCTGAATGCCATTGCGTTCGAAGGCCAGACGGGAGCCGGCCATGTACAGACCCCAGATCTTCGCGGTGGAAAGGTCCGCCTCCGCGACGCACTCGTCCCAGTGCTCCTCCAGGTTCTCGCCCCAGCGCGCCAGAGTTCGGGCGTAGTGCACCCGAAGGTTCTCCTGGTGCTGCACCTCCAGACCGACGTCCTCCATCGAGCTGACGATGTCGCCGGAGCCGGTGAGCTCTCCGTCGGGGAACACGTATCTGCCGATGAAGCCGCGCCGGCGCAGGCCGGGGTGCCGGTTGTCCGGGCGGGTGATCCCGTGGTTGAGCAGCAGGCCACCCGGACGCAGGCGGGACCTCAGGAACCGGAAGTAGGCCGGGTAGTTGCTCACACCGATGTGCTCGATCAGCCCGATGGAGCTGACCGCGTCGAAGTCCCTCTCTGTGACGTCGCGGTAGTCCAGGTGACGGACCTCCACCAGGTGGTCTAGCCCCTCTGCGGTGTTTCGTTCCCTGGCCCACCTGGCCTGCTCGGCCGACAGGGTGACGCCCAGCACCGAGACCCCGTAGTTCTTGGCGGCGTGTCGCACCATGCCACCCCACCCGCAGCCGACGTCGAGCAGCCGCATACCCGGTCGCAGGCCGAGCTTGCGGGCGACCAGGTCGTGCTTGTAGTCCTGGGCCTCCTCCAGGGTCGCGTTCTCGGACGGGTAGCAGGCACAGGTGTAGGCCATCGACGGGCCCAGGACCATCTCATAGAACCGGTTCGACACGTCGTAGTGGTGGCTGATGGCCGCAGCGTCACGTCGCTTGCCATGCCGGGGGTCGAAGGGGCTCGGCCGCACCTCCTGGGGAGGAATCGTCGGCGGGACCAGGGTGCGCAGGCCGAGGCCGCGTAGCCAGCGCAGTGCCTGTTGCGGGGAGGGCGCCTTGACCCGGAGCTCGTCCTCGAAGAGGCGCATCAGCGGATACGGGTTGGCAGGGTGCACACCCTCGATCTCGAGGTCGTCTCGCAGATAGGCGCGGACCAGCCCGAGTGAGCCGGGCGCGGTCGCCAGGTAGGACGCCGCGCGCGGGCGAACGAGCCGGATGCCGACGGGAGCGTCGGGCAGACCTGCCGCGCTGCCGTCGTACGCGGTGAATCGAACGGGCGCGCGCGCCCCGAACAGTCCTGCGAAGATCTCCCCGAGCTCAACGCGCGCGGCCCCCGTTCGGCCCGGTTCCAACCACTGTGTCATCGCCTGCCCACCGCCTTCGCATAGAGGTCGAGCAACCTGGATCCTGGGTCGTAGCGCGCCTTCACCTGCGCATAGGTCGATCCCCCGTACAGTGCCCAGAACTCTTGAGGGGGGTAGTAGGAGTCGGAGTACAGCGACTTGTGCCCGTCATGGTCGGCGACCGCACGCTCGATGCGACGGTTGACCTCGCCGTCGCGGCTCTCCGCCAGGATCGGCACCGTGGACCAGAAACCGATGTTGACGTAGGTCTGGTCCGGACGCAGCGGGTACAGCGGCCACGGTCCGTGCTCGCCCGCGGCCGGCACCGGTGGCACGTCGGGGCTGGTGGCCATCCCGGTTGTGGCGGTCCCGCCGGTTGCCCTCAGACGTAGCGGGCACAGCCAGACCGGGGCGATAGGCACCTCGTCCAGGAACCAGCGCAGGAACTCGGCCGTGCGGGCCAGGGGAATCTCAACGTCCTGCACGACTCGCTCGCGGGCCGGCTTGCCCCGCAGGTGGTCAAGCCGAGCCACGACCCGGTGGCGGGTCTCCCACCGGACGAGCTTGGCGTAGACATCGCTACGCAGCCATCTCTTGGGCCACAGCGCCCGGATCAACCGATTCTGGGCTCCGAAGGCGCGCGAGCACCAGAACCAGTCCGTGTCCCAGCGCCACAGATAGTCGCGCACGGTCAGATAGTCGGTCTCGCGGGCACGGATCGACCGGTAGTAGATCCGCCGGCTGGTGTAGTCCGAGGTGTAGGGCGCGGTCGCGCTCCATGAGCCGAGTGTCAGATAGGCGTCGTCCTGCCTGAAGACCGTGCCGTCCAGGAAGTCAACAGGCTCGCCGCCGTATGCCGACGTCCCGATGATGTCTGCGATGGCGTCGCTCAGCGCCTCCAGGTTGTCGAAGCGGATATGGCGCAGCCGCACGAAGGGAAGGACCGGCTCCAGCTCGATGACAAGGCGCAGGGCGTATCCGAGCGTGCCGTACGAGTTGGGGAAGGCGTGGAACAGGTCGCTGTTCTCGCCTGTAGGGCGGGCCACGACAATCTCACCGGCACCGGTCAGGACCTCCAGCTCGCGCACGGACTCGTGCGGAAGCCCGTTGCGGAACGAGCTTGACTCGATGCCCAGCCCGGTCACCGCGCCGCCGATCGTGATGGTCTTCAGCTGGGGTACGACCAGAGGCATCAGAGCGTGGGCCAGGGTGGCGTCCACAAGACGCTCGTAGGTTGTCATGGCCTGGACGTCGGCCGTACGGGCGGCTGGGTCGACCGAGAGGACCTGATCGAGCCCGGACGCGTCCAGCCCCGGACCGCCGGCGCGCTCGCGCGGGCGGAACAGGTTGGACGTGCGCTTGCTCAGCCGGATCGGGGAACCAGGGGGTATCGCGGCATACTCACGGCTCAGCCGGGCGCGGGCCTGGTCGTGTCCCTTGTTGGTGAAGAGCCCCTCTCCGGCCCTGGCCAGATTCCTCATGGGCGGAGCCTAAGCAGATTTGGTTGCGCCAATCAACGGTAAGACGCGAATTTCGTGACAATCCTGCCGGATATCCTTCGAGGATCTGAGTCTTCGAAACAGTCATCGAACATGACGATGCGGAGGTGTGTCGTGGCCGACATGATGCGTGCCTGGGTGGTCTCCGACCCCCACCCGCTGGACCGTTCAACGCCGGACCATTCCCCGCTTGCCCTGGTCGAGCGTCCCGTGCCCGTACCAGCGCCGGGCGAGGTGCTGGTCCGGGTCCGGGTCTGCGGGGTATGCCGTACCGACCTGCACCTGGCTCAGGGTGAGCTCGCGCCCAGACACCACGGCGTGGTTCCCGGGCATGAGGTTGTCGGCGAGATTGTTCGGCTCGGTCCCGGCGCCGACCGTTTCACCATCGGTGACCGCATTGGCATCGCGTGGCTGAGGCACACCTGCGGCGTCTGCCGATGGTGCCGCTCCGGTCGCGAGAACCTGTGCCCGCAGTCGGCATACACCGGATGGGACGCGGACGGCGGATATGCCGAGCTCGCCCTGGTGCCAGAGGCTTTCGCCTACCGGATACCAGCCGCGTTCACCGATGAGCAGGCCGCGCCACTGCTGTGCGCAGGCATCATCGGATACCGCTCCCTACGGCGCGCCCACGTTCCGCCGGGGGGCCGGCTCGGGATCTACGGGTTCGGGGCGAGCGCGCACCTCACGGCACAGGTGGCCATCGCCCAGGGCGCCGAGGTCCATGTCCTGACGCGCGGCGAGCAGTCACGCGAGCTCGCCCTGCAGCTCGGTGCGGCATCTGCGGGCGGGCCGTCCGATCCCGCTCCGGTGCCCCTCGACTCGGCCATCATCTTCGCGCCGGCCGGCGAGCTGGTCCCGGTGGCACTGGAGTCCCTGGGCCCGGGCGGGACGCTGGCCCTGGCAGGTATCCACCTGAGCGACATCCCGGTTCTGGACTACCAGCGGCACCTGTTCGGGGAACGCTCCGTCTGCAGCGTCACGAGCAATACCCGCCGTGACGGTGAGGAGCTCCTGACCCTGGCGCAGCGACTCGGGGTCCAGGTCATGACGACCCCCTTCCCGTTCGAGCTGGCAGATCGGGCCCTGCTCGATCTGGCAGAGGGGCGCGTCCGCGGCGCGGCAGTCCTGACGACCACCGCCAGCCAGTAGCGACCACCACTGCTGGCGGAGGCTGCCGAGCGGGTTCGGGCGGGGCGGGGGGCAACGCGACAGTTGTCGCTCTCACGCACGCCCTGTCGTCCCGGCCACAACCGGATGGATCTGCAGGGGTGAACATCCCGGCATCTCGATGCTCAGGGTGTGCGTGCTGGTCTGGTCGGACGCTGTGACCCTCAGCCTGGGGTAGCTGGGACAGCTGGTGGCGGCACCCGTGGGGTTGGTAGTCCCCTCGACCAGCGCGGATGCCTTGCCCCCGGGAGCGAGCCGGACCGTCGTCTGGGTGTAGCTGCCGCCGAGATAGCCGATGGCGGACCGTACCGCGTTGGCTACCACCTGTCCGGTGCTGTCCAGCCCGGCAACGCCGGGGTAGCCGCCCAAGGTGCACGTGTGCCCGGAGATGTTCGTGAAGACGATGGCTGCACCCGCATGGCCCATCCCGGCAAGGGCGGCTCCCGGCTGGACACCCAAGCCGCTGTTCGTGCACGCCGTCACTGTTCTTGCGACAGGCGATGCAGTCGGTGAGGAGGAGTCACCGGCGATACCGGTGGTCTGGGCACCGGCCGACGGTGCGGTCGAGGCAGGTGCGGTGAACGATCCCGGTCCAGCCGGGGAGCTACCGCACGCGGCCAGGGCGGTACCTGCAGCGAGGAGGAGGGCGCCGGCCGTCAGCACAGCAGAACTCTTCATTTAAGGGCCTTTCCTTGCAGCATGTGCCGTCAGTCTGCGCTTGAGGTGTGCGGTGATCCGACCGATAGCATCGGAACGTTTCGCACCTTTCTGAAGTCGCGGCGCGCACCCCTCAGGTTCAGGGCCAGATGTGCCGACAACTAGGTCTCCCGCGTCTGACGCGGACCCCAGAGGAGGATGCATGCTCTCGTTCGACAGATCTCTGCGCAGCCGAACGAGGCGAACGGGCCTTACGGGCCTTGTTTGTGCAGTCTCCATGGTCGTGGTGCTGGTACCAGCCAGCGGCGCTCTGGCCGGTTCGTTCGTACCAACACCCGCTGAGGTCTCATCCGCAGCCACCCAGGTCATCACCTACAACGGTGTCCGGGTCACTGTGCCGAAGACCTGGCCACTCATCGACCTTCGGGCCCATCCTGAGACGTGTGTGCGGTTGGACAAGCCGGCCGTCTACGTCGGTGCGGCCGGCCCGCAGAGCGACTGCCCGGCACACGCAGTGGGACGGGCCGACACCATCTGGTTGAAGCCAGACACCTCCGGGAAGAAAGACCTGCTGGAGTCCAGGCGGGCGACGGTGGGAGCGCTGAGCGCACAAGTAGGCGACAACCCCGTCAGCCATGACAAGAAGGCTCAGTTCGTCGCCCAGGCTGTCGAGCTGGAAGCAACATGGGGCGCTGACAGCATCACCGTTGACAAGGTCCTCGCTTCAGCGACCGCCTCAACCGTCCAGAGCGCGCCGGAGCTCCCCCCCACTGTGGTCCCCACCGGCCCCGGCACGGGTCTGCTTCCAGCGGCCGCCCAGGTAGCCGGCCAGGTCAGCGCCGCGGTGAGCACGGTCGGCGCGGCAAACTCGACGTTCACCGGAATGGGGTTCGACGCGTGTTCTGCGCCGTCTGTGGCGTCGATGAAATCGTGGCTCGCCTCCCCATATCGTGCCGTCGGGATCTACCTCGGCGGGTCGATGAGGGCCTGCGGGGACGGGAACCTTTCCGCCTCCTGGGTCAGTCAGATGCGAACGATGGGCTGGGGTCTCCTGCCGATCTATGTCGGCGTCCAGGCCCCGTGCGTGAACCAGGGCGGGCTCGCCAAGATCGTCGCGGCACAAGCGGCCGCACAAGGTACCGCAAGCGCCGCTGACGCTGTCTCCCGTGCGCAGTACTTCGGCCTGGGCGCCGGAACACCGATCTACTACGACCTCGAGCAGTACAACACCGCTGTCTCAGGGTGCTCAGCGGCCGTCACCAAGTTCATCTCCGCATGGACCGTCGAGCTGCACCGCCTCGGATACAAGTCAGGCGCGTACGGCAGCACTTCGTCGCTCATGATCGACTTGTCAAAAGCGGTCGGCAAGGCAGGGTTCACCCCTCCCGACAACGTCTGGTTTGCCCACTGGAACCAGCTCCAGACCACGTCGGACGCAAGCAGCTACCCGACGTTCGGCGACTCTCTGTGGAGCCATCATCAGCGCGTCCACCAGTACGCCGGGGGCGCCACCCAAAGCTGGGGCGGGGTCGCCATCAACATCGACTCCAACTGGGTCGACGCCGGCATCGCCGGCACTGCAGCACCCGTCGACTACGGCACCAACGTGATAGGTCCCGGCGGTAACAATTTCGTCTTCACCGGCGACATGACCTACTGGCGTTCCGCTGCTCCCTCAGGGCTGAGGAAGCTCGCCCGTTGGACCCACGCGAACGGTGCCACCGAGTCCAACGGGGCGACCTGGTCCCCGGCGCTCAAATACGGCCTGTACAAGGTCTCGGTGAACGTCCCCACCACTAACGCGAACGCGAAAGCCACGTACACGGTCAAGGACGCCAGCGGGACGACCAAGAAAGTGCTCAACCAGCTGGCGCCCAAGGGGTATGTGAGCCTGGGGAACTTCACCGCCAAGGCAAACCACCCGATCTCGGTGCACCTGGGTGACAACAG
The DNA here is from genome assembly GCA_040006795.1 of Actinomycetota bacterium. Taxonomy (GTDB): domain Bacteria; phylum Actinomycetota; class Actinomycetes; order Actinomycetales; family Dermatophilaceae; genus UBA4719. Next base: position 9,289 of record JBDTWH010000103.1, read on the forward strand.
CACCAGCTCCACCAGCACCGAGATCGCTGCAGACGCGATCAGCTTCCAGCTGGCTGCCACCGTGCCGGCCGCCCCAACCTCGGTCTCGGCCACCGCAGGCAACGGGCAGGTCACCCTCAGCTGGAACGCGGCCGCAGCCAACGGCAGCACGGTGACCGGCTATACCGTGACCACCAGCCCCGGATGGGCCGTGGCCACCGTCGGGGGAACCACGACCGGAAAGGTCATGACCGGCCTGACCAACGGGACGACGTACACGTTCACCGTGACGGCCACCAACGCGGCCGGGACCAGCTCGTCCTCACTCCCTTCCAATGCCCTTGCTCCCTCGGGTCCGTCCCTTCCGGGTCGTTACACGGCCGTTTCGTCGGTCCGGTTGCTGGACACCAGAACCGGGACCGCAACGAACAAGATTCGTGGTGCCCTGGCTTCAGGGAGCAGCGTCAAGATTGCCGTGGCCGGGGCCGCCGGATCGCCAGTGCCGTCCGGTGCGAGCGCCGCAACGGTGAACGTCACCGCCACAGCCTCCCAGGAGCCCGGGTACCTCACGGTTGCCGACTCGGTTCCCAACGGCTCGTCCTCACTGAACTTCCTGACCGGCCAGACCGTCGCGAACCTGGTCATCAGCAAGATCGCCCCGGACGGGACCGTCAGCATCTACAACGGCTCCCGGGGCACCGTCCATGTCGTCGTCGACGTTCAGGGCTACAACACCCCGACCGGAACAACAGCCGGATGGGTCTCTCTCCTCCCGGTCAGGCTGGCGGACACCAGGGCTGGCACCCTCACCAACCCGAGCAGGAACACAGTTCCCTCCAAGGGGACCGTCAAGGTTGCCGTGGCCGGGGCCAGCGGGTCACCAGTTCCGGCCGGCGCACTGGCTGCAGCAGCGAACGTCACCGTTACCGAGCCACAGAAGGCCGGGTTCCTGACCGTTGCCGACCGGGCCCTGACCGGCTCGTCCTCGCTGAACTTCCTGTCCAACCAGACGTTGGCGAACCTGGTCGTCAGCAAGATCGCCCTGGACGGCACGATCAGCATCTACAACGGCTCCGGCGGCACGGTCCATGTCGTGGTCGACGTTCAGGGCTACATCACCCCGACCGGGACAACAGCCGGTAGCTACACGGTCTTGTCTCCGGTCAGGTTGATGGACACCAGGGTTGGCACCCCCTCCAACCCGCGCAAGACCGCCGTTCCTGCCTGGGGAACCGTAAAGGTTGCCGTGGCCGGGGCCAGCGGGTCACCAGTTCCGGCCGGCGCACTGGCTGCAGCAGCGAACGTCACCGTTACCGAGCCACAGAAGGCCGGGTTCCTGACCGTTGCCGACCGGGCCCTGACCGGCTCGTCCTCGCTGAACTTCCTGACCGGCCAGACCGTCGCCAACCTGGTCATCAGCAAGATCGCCCCGGACGGGACCGTCAGCATCTACAACGGCTCCCGGGGCACCGTCCATGTCATGGTCGACCTTCAGGGCTTCATCAGGTAGCCGAGCCAATAAGGGCGGGGCACCCGGAAGGTCCGGGCGCCCGGTTGGCTGTCGTCGTTAACGTGGCGTTGTACGGTCCCCCGTAGCCCGGCATGCTGCGTCCCACAGAGCCCGGCCGCGAGACGCTCGCGATCCGTGTGCGCTGCTCAGATCGCTTACCTCCGGAGCCAGCGCAAGCTCTCTGTCTCGCCGAGCAGCTCCAGACGGCGACGCGGGACGCTGCCGGGCACTGCCAGCCCGGCGTTCCCCCGGCTGGCCATACGCTGTCGAGCGCGCTCGATGGTCACCCGTAGGTCTATCTGCCCGGCGTCGTGGCCTGTAGGGCTGTCGCCGAACTCGCCTCTCAGCTGTTCTCGGGCCGTTTCCGACAGGCTCCAGCCGAGCACCGGCAGGTCGAGTGTCTCGGCCGCCAGCAGCGCGACCGAGGTCGCTGACGCGTGGTCGAGATAGCCGGGCACATCAGGGGCATCGAACACCAGGAAACCATCGGGATGGCAGGAGTCCGCGACGTCGACAACCGCCGAGGCCATCGTGGTCTGGCAGAGCTCTCGCAGGGCCCCGTCGGGAAAGTCACTCATCTCTGCCCGCAAACGGCCCAGGATGTCGTCCGCCGAGGGGATCTCCGTTCCGCGGAGTGCGGCCAGGTCTCCCGGAGCATCGTCCAACGTCCAGGTCTGGCCATGGGTCAGACAGAGCACATCGACCCTGGCACCTGCCATGACGAACGCATCCAGGACCGCACCCAGTCCGGCTGAAGCGTCATCCGGATGGGCGATAACGGCAAGCACGGACGTCCACACGGGTGGAACTGCAGCCCCCCGGCTCCTCCGTACCATGAACTTGCTCGGCATGGCTGGCTCCAAGATCTGGCGGCGTCCCGACGGCGCCGAATTCTATTGCGCCCACGACAATGAGCGCCCCCCGCGATTCAAGCACGATGCGTTTCAGATTTCTGTCCAATGTATGAGTTTGGCGCTACTTTGGCGCTGTGGACCTTCCCAGATGCTCGCCTTTTGCGTTATGAGCGAGTTCGAACCTCAAGACCGGCTCGACCGGCTGTTCCAGATCGGGATCATCCTCAAGGGGCTCGACGGCGTCCTCGAGTTCATAGGCGGCCTGCTCCTGCTCACCGTCACCCCGGAGACCATCACCAGCCTGGCCGCCTGGCTGACCCGTCACGAGCTGTCCGAAGACCCCAACGACCTCATCGCCAGCCACCTGCTGCGCTATGCCCATGGTCTGACCGGCTCGGCGGTCACCTTCGCCGCCGTTTACCTCCTTCTGCACGGCATCACCAAGATCGTGCTGGTGGCAGCGCTGCTGCGCAACCAGATCTGGGCCTACCCCTGGATGATCGCCTTCCTTCTGATCTTCATCGGATACCAGCTGTACCGCATCGTCCTTCAGCCGACATTCGGGCTTGGCGCCTTGACCATCTTCGACGGGTTCATCGTCTGGCTGACCTGGCGGGAATGGCGCAAACAGACAGCAGGCCGCGTCGCTACCTGAGCCTGCCGTGAAGCACAGAGACAGATCACGGCCTGAATGGGCTTAAACTGCGGCGGTGCTCGACCGCCATTCCCATGACGCACCCGTGCTGGCGGTCATAGCTGCCGGCGGGGCAGTCGGCGCAGCGGCCAGGTACCTGATCGGGCTGGCGTGGCCAACACCCATCGGCGCCTTCCCTTCGAGCACCCTGGCGATCAACGTCCTCGGCTGCGCGCTGATCGGGGTCATGATGGTGCTGGTCGCCGACGTGTGGAGCAGGCAACGCCTGCTCCGCCCCTTCATCGGAACCGGTGTCCTCGGCGGGTTCACGACCTTCTCCACCTATGCGGTCGACATCCAGCGGCTGATCACAGATGAGCATCTGGGCACCGCGCTGTTCTATCTCGCGGTCACCCCGATCGGCGCACTCCTGGCCGTGTGGGCAGCGGCATCCGCAACGCGAGGTCTGGTCAACTGGAGGTTCGAATGAGGCTCACCGGCACCGCCCAAAGGCTCACCATCATCGTCGGGGACTCCGGCCACTGGCACCACAGACCAGTGTTCACCGAAATCGTCCATCGTGCCCACGAAGCCGGTCTGGCGGGGGCAACCGTGCTGCACGGCATCGAGGGATTCGGCGCCACGAGCCGGATCCACACCTCACGGATCCTCAGCCTGTCCGAGGACCTGCCGGTAGTCATCATCATCATCGACAGCCATGACCGCATCCGCGACTTCCTGCCGCAGCTCGACGAGCTGGTGGGCGAGGGACTGGTGATCCTGGACGACTGCGAGGTGATCCGGTATGTCGGGACCAAGCCCGACGGCACGGGTGGAGGCCACTCTCCGCTCGACACCGTCCCCCCTGGCTCCAGTCCCCTCGACTCCAGCCCCCCGGACTCCCCCGGGCCCGGCCGGTGACCCTGCTCCTGGTCATGACCGGCGCCGCCATCGGCGCGCCGCTGCGGTACCTCAGCGACCGGGCCGTCCAGTCCCGTCACGACACGGTATTCCCGTGGGGCACGTTCGCCGTGAACGTGACCGGATCGCTGATCCTGGGTCTCATCACCGGTGCCGTGACCGCGGGCGGCGCCTCCCCGCAGGTCCAGCTGGCGGTGGGCACCGGGTTCTGCGGTGCGCTGACCACGTACTCAACGTTCTCGTATGAGACGCTGCGCCTGCTCGAGGGCGACGCCCGGTTGTTCGCCGCCGCCAACGTCGTGGCCAGCATCGTCGGCGGGGTCGGTGCTGCTTTCCTCGGTTTGGCCATCAGCCAGGCGATCT
>JBDTWH010000104.1:0-14625 GCA_040006795.1 Actinomycetota bacterium
GCGGCCTCTTCGTCCCGAACGAAGCGCGCTACCAAGCTGCGCCACACCCCGTGGCCCGCCATCCACAACGTGATGTGGCCAGCGATGCAAGAGACTATCCGAGCGAGGTCGTCAGCACCGAATCGGGTCCGGACTTCAGCTGACTGCCGGCTTTGCGGTCAGGGTCAGCAGCGTGGCCTCGGGCCGGCAGGCGAACCGCACCGGAGCGTACGGTGAGGTCCCGAGGCCGGCTGAGACCTCCAGCCAGGCGGCATCTGCCGGTGCTTGCGAGGACGGCTGGCTACCAGCGCCCGGCCACCATCGCGAGACCCCCTTGGCGCGCCGTCGGTCCAGGTCGCAGTTGGTCACCAGCGTCCCGTACAACGGCAGACACAGCTGCCCGCCGTGGGTGTGGCCGGCGATCACGAGCCCGGCGCGGTCCGCCGTCATCGCGTCGAGAATCCGCTGGTACGGGGCGTGGGTGACTCCCAGGGTGAGGGCCGCGCCGGGATCGGCGGTGCCGGCCACGGCGGCATACCGGTCGTACCCGAGGTGGGCGTCGTCAACCCCCACGCACTCCAGTGCCTGCCCCCCCACGGACATCGAGGTGCGGGCGTTCGACAGGTCCGCCCATCCCGCGCGCGTGAAGGCGTCGACCAGGTCGGCGGTAGGCAGCGGCATGCTCTCGGTGGGTCGGGCGTGGGCGCTCGTCAGGTACAGGCCCGGGTTCTTGATGCTCGGAGCGAAGTAGTCGTTGGAGCCCAGCACGAACACACCCGGGAAGGCGAGCAGTGGCTCCAGCGCACGCAATACGGAGGGAACGGCCTCCAGGTCGGCAAGGTTGTCGCCCGTGTTGACCACCAGGTCGGGGTCCAGCCCGGCCAGCGAACGGATCCATGCGATCTTCCTCGCCTGGCGAGGGACCAGGTGGATGTCGGAGAGGTGCAGGACCCGCAGGGACGGCGCACCATGGGGCAGCACCGGGACGCTGAAGCGACGCAGCGTGAACGAGTTGCGCTCGATCAGGGACGCGTAGACCAGGCCCCCGGCACCCACGGTTGCCAGACCGGCGATGGTGCGCAGCGGGGCGCTCTTGGGACTCACTGGTCCATCCTTGCAAACCCCCCGGCAGCAGTCAGTGCCAGACTGCCTATATGAGCGAATCGGGCACGTCACAGCTGAAGTCCACCCTGCGCGCCGACCTGCACGACTCGATGCGCGCGCATGACAAGGTGCGCTCCGAGACGTTGCGGATGGCATTGACTGCCATCACCAATGAGGAGGTGTCGGGCACCATGGCTCGCGAGCTGTCCGATGACGAGGTCCTCAAGGTCGTGGCCAAGGAGGCCAAGAAGCGGCGCGAGGCGGCCACGGCATACAACGAGGCGAAACGTCCCGAGCTCGCGGCCAAGGAGGACGCCGAGCTGGCCATCCTGGAGACCTACCTGCCGGCCCAGCTCTCTGACGCTGAGCTCGAGGTGCTGGTTGCCCAGGCTCTCACACAGACGGGTGCCACCGGTATGCCGCAGATGGGCCTGGTCATGAAGGCCGCCACATCGCTGGTGGCGGGGCGAGCGGACGGTGGACGAGTTGCCGCGATCGTGAAGTCGGCCCTGGCCGCGAGGTAGCCCCTACCGGCAGGGTTGCGGAACACCCGGCCGACACTTTGGCAGCCTTCCCTGACCATTGGGTTTGGGGACCGTGTTCTGAGGTTGCCCATCGGTCGTGGAGGGGCCGGCGGAGGTCAGGATCACCACAGTGGTGCCACGCGGGGCCTGCCCGGAAGGCTGGGTGCCGACGACCGTCCCCGCGGTCTGGTTGGAGGCAATGATGGCGCCCGTCACCGGCCTGAACTCGGCCGCGGTCAGGGCCGCGGCGGCGTCGGCGATGGTCAACCCGCCGAGGTTGGGGATCTGCACCATGTCACCGGTCTGCACCGTCGCGCTGGGCTGGCCGAAGTCCAGGGGCGGCAGCTTTGCCGAGATGCTGTCCATGATGGCTTTCCACGTCGGTGCAGCGACGGTGGCCCCGAATATCTGACCGGGGTAGTACGTCCCGCCGAGGTTGAGGTTGTTGAGCTCGCGGTCGATGGGGCCGTAGGGCGTGCCGACCCAGACCGCGGTTGCCAGCTGCGGGGTGTAGCCGGCGAACCAGGTCTGGTTGCTGTTCTCGGAGGTTCCGGTCTTGCCAGCCGCCGGGCGTCCGCCTGCCAGGCCGTTGCCGTAGCCGGTGCCCTTGGTCAGCACGTTCTTGAGGATCGTGGTGACCCCGTTGGCCACATCGGGATCAAGAGCCTTGCGGCACTGGTCCTTTGCCTTTGCAAGCGGGAGCAGCTTCTTGTCGCTGGTGCTGATGGTGAGCACCGGGGAGGGCACGCAGTAGGTCCCGCCCGAGGCGATCGTGGCGTATGCGGAGGCAACGGTCAGGGGAGACACGCTGTCTGAACCCAGGGTGATCGGGGCAGGGAAGGATGTGATCGGTTTGCCGCTTCCCGTGTGCAGCCCGAGGTTGGTCATCATGTCCCGGACGTTGCAGGCCCCGAGCTTGGACACAAGCCCGGCGAACGCGGTGTTGACCGAGAATGCTGCGGCGTCGGTGAGGCTGATCGGGCCGTTGCGGGTGCCCTCGTCGTTGTGGACCTGCCAGGGCTCGCCGCCTGGGGTCATCCCGCAGGAGCCCGGGAAGTCGGCAGCGGTGAAGATCGCCGGAGAGTGTGGGCCTGCCGCTCGGGCGATGACGGTGGAGTTGATCGGCATGCCGGATCGCAGGGCCTCAGCGAGGGCGAACATCTTGGCGGTCGAGCCGAATGAGAACCCTCCTGAGCCACCGTACTTCTTGTCGACCGCCCAGTTGATCGCTGTCTTGCCGGGTGCCGTCTTGATGGCGTAGGTGGTGTTCTGGGCAATGGCCAGGACGTTGCCGGTGCCAGGCTCGATCACTGCAGCAGCAGCACCGACCCCATCGCTGTTCCCGATCGGGATCCTGGCGTTGAGCTCCTTCTGGGTTGCCGACTGGATCTTCGGGTCGAGCGTCGTCTGGATCGTGAGCCCGCCCCGGTTGATTCGCTTCGCGCGTTCGGCGCGTGTCTTGCCCAGGGCCGGCTGGTCCAGCAGCCATTCCTTGATGTAGTTGCAGAAGTAGGGGTAGGGCGACAGGGAGCAGGAGTTCTGGGCCGGCTTCGAGTGGATCACGATCTTGGACTTCTTGGCGCTCTGCCAGGCCTTGTCAGTGATCAGGTCCAGGGTGTGCATCCGGTCCAGCACGACGTTGCGCCTGGCCAGCGCCTTGTCCGGGTTCCTGATCGGGTCGGTCGCGCTCGGGGCCTGGACAAGCCCGGCAAGGGTTGCGGCTTGCGACAGGTTGAGCTTGGACGCCTTCACCCCGAAGTAGTGGCGGGCCGCGGCCTCGACGCCGTAGGCCTGTCCGCCGTAGTACACGAGGTTGAGGTAGCCCTGCAGGATCTGGTCCTTGGTGAGGGTCTTCTCCAGAGTGACGGCGTACTTGAGCTCCTGAAGCTTGCGCGTGTAGTTCTTGGCGGTGGCCGCCTCGGCGGCCTTCTTGTCCTGGTTGCGCAGGGCGTTCTCCTGCAGCGTGATCTTGACGTACTGCTGGGTCAGCGTGGACGCGCCCTGGGTGGTTCCGTTGCGGAGGTTCGAGACGACAGCCCGGCCGACGCCTTGAAGGTCCACGCCGCCGTGCTCGTAGAAGCGGCTGTCCTCGATGGCGATCTGGGCCTGTCGCATGACCGGGGCGATCTGGGCGAGCGGCACGATGATGCGGTTCTCGTCGTACGGGGTGGCGATCAGGGAGCCGTCGCTGGCCAGGATGCGGGACTGCTCCGAGAGCGGGTTCGTGGTGAAGTCACCGGGGAGCGCGTCGAAGACGCTGACCCCCTGGCGTGCGAGGGCCCCTGTGGCCGCCACTGACGGCATCATCAGGCCCGCGCCGAGCAGGCCGAGCACAACAGAGGTCGCTACGAGGGCTCCGAAGAGGCTCATGACGTTGGCGAAGCTGGTGCCGCGTCCTTGCATGGGCCAAGGGTAGCCGGGGAGCCGCACAGTTCGCGATAAGTGAGATAGGGGAACTGCTCAGATCGCCGGCGAGGCAGAGAGTGACTAGTCACTTCGATGCTCCGGAACTACCCCAAAGCGCCATATCGGTTAAATCACTCTCTCCGTAGGTTTGAGACATATCGAGCGAGCGATCTTGTCCGGCACACCGCATGGCACGGCTTTCTCAGGGAGGTCAGCATGTCACTCACCATGACCCATCGTGAGGATGTCGCAACGGGCCGATACACGTGGGTCGAGCAGTGGGCACTGCAGGGAGCCTGCATCGAGGCAGAGCCCGACGCCCTGTTCGTGCGCGGTGCTGCGCAGCAGCAGGCAAAGCAGGTGTGCATGAGCTGCCCTGTCATCGCCGAATGCCTTGCCGACGCGCTGGATAACCGAACCGAGTTCGGGGTCTGGGGCGGTATGACGGAGCGAGAGCGCCGTGCGCTGCTCAAGCGCCGGCCCGGAGTCACCTCCTGGCGTGCCCTGTTCGAGGCTGACCGTCAGCGTCAGGAACGTCCGGCCTCGTGACGCCGTAGCGGTCCGCTGCGTTGCAGCGGCCCACTGCTCAGGAGATCACGTCAGCTGCGCCTCCTGGGCCGGATCTCTCCGGTGTCTACTTCCCTGCGAGCGCGTCGCCCACGGCGCGCAGACCCATGAGATCGTGGATGTCCCCCGATGCCGCCGGTACCTCGACCACCGGTATGTCAGGGTGCCCCGCGGTGAACCGCCTGGCCAGGGTCTCGTGCCGTGCTGCGATCTCGGCCTGGACCGCGTGCATCCGCAACAGCCCCTGGGTGGTGGCAGTTCGCGCCGGGCTAATGCCGTCCTCGTCGCCCAGCTCTTCGGCGGCTCCCAGCGCGCGGGCAGCCGACAGCCCTGGCGCAGACACGCGATACATCCTGTTGACCACGAGCCCGGCCAGGTGCATCCCCTCCTCGTCGAGGCGGTCCACGAAGAACGCGGCCTCGCGCAAGGCGTCTCGTTCAGGAGCGGCAACCACGATGAAGGTCGTGCTGCGGTCGCTCAGCAGCGCATACGTGTGGTCCGCGCGCTTGCGGAACCCGCCGAACATCGTGTCGAGGGCGGCGACGAAAGTCTGGACGTCGCTGAGCATCTGGCCACCCAGCAGCTTGGTCAGGGTCTTGGTGACGACATTCACCCCGGCACTGAAGACCTTGACGTATGCGCGTCCGCCGGCCTTGGCAGGCGCAGCCAGGATGCGGATGAACCGGCCGTCCAGGAAGGACCCCAGGCGCTTGGGAGCATCTAGGAAGTCCAGAGCTGAACGCGACGGCGGCGTGTCGACGACGATGAGGTCCCAGCGCGGGTGCTCGGGGTGGCTGTCCGCCTCGACCCTGAGCTGCCCGAGCTTCTCCATCGCCATGTACTCCTGGGTCCCGGCGAAGGAGCTCGAGACTGCCTGGTAGAAGGGGTTGGCCAGTATCTGCTCCGCCTTCTCAGCGGTGGCGTGGGCCTCCACGACCTCGTCGAAGGTCCGCTTCATGTCCAGCATCATCGCGTCGAGCGAACCACCACCATCGTGATCGATGTCGGCCACCGGCCGTGGCGTGTTGTCCAGTGTGGTCAGGCCGAGCGACTGCGCCAGACGCCGGGCGGGGTCGATGGTGAGCACGACGACCCGGCGGCCGGACTCGGCGGCGCGAAGCCCCAGCGCCGCCGCGGTGGTCGTCTTTCCCACCCCGCCGGCGCCGCAGCACACGATGATCCGGGTCTGCGGGTCGTCGAGCAGAGCGTCGATATCGAGAACGGACATCGTCAGGCCATCCCCTGCGCCATGAGCATCTCAGCCATCTCGCGGATGCCGTTGGCGTCGACACCCTCGGAGAAGGACGGCAGCCGGTAGGTTGGCCGGCCCAGATCCTCGATGACCTCGGACTGGTCGCGCTCGAGGCCGACTCGCTCGGCGTGGTCCCTGGCTTCGGTCAGCAGCCCGTTGACGAGGGCGTCGGTGGCTCGCAGATGCACCAGGGCCAGGTCGGCGGCGACGTCCTCGCGGGAGATCGCATCCCTTGATGCTGCTGCCAGGACCTGCGGGGTGAGGATCTCCTCGCGAACCTGGTTGACCACGATGCCACCGATCGGCATACCGACCGCTCGTAGCTCGGCGATGGTGTCGGCCGTCTCCTGCACCGGCATCTCCTCGAGCAGGGTCACCAGGTGGATCGCGGTCTGCGGGGACTTCAGCATTGCGGTGATCGAGTCCGACTGGGACCGGATCGGCCCGATCCTCGCCAGGTCTGCGACCTCGTGGTTGACGTTGAGGAAGCGCACCACCCGGCCGGTCGGCGGTGCATCCACCACGACGGCGTCGTAGGCCGGTGCCGCGCCCGAACCCTTCGCCCGATGGTCCCGTCGACGCCGGACCGCCTCGTAGACCTTGCCGGTGAGCAGGACGTCCCGGACGCCCGGCGCAATGGTGGTGGCGAAGTCGATGGCGCCGAACCGCTCCAGCATCCCGCCCGCCCGACCGAGCTTGTAGTACATCTGGAGGTACTCCAGCAGGGCCGCCTTGGCGTCGATCGAGAGCCCGAACACCTCGCCGCCGTGGGCGGCGTGCGCGATGCGAGCCTCCGAGGCCGCCAGAGGAGTGACATCGAAGGTCGTGCTGATGCCCTGACGTCCCTCGACCTCGGCCAGCAGCACCCGTCTGCCCCCGCCTGCGAGGGCCAGGGCCAGGGCGGCGGCGACGGTCGTCTTTCCGGTGCCGCCCTTGCCGGTGACGATGTGCAGTCGCACGCCGTCCCAGTCGGTGTCGCGGGCCGACCCAGCCGCTGGTGCCATACCCACCTCTGGTGCCATACCCAAGAGACTAAGGGGGCAGGGGCGTCAGCGGAGCAGTCGAGAGCCAGCGTGGACGGCCGGGCGGGATCCGTGCCAGCCGGTCTAGGCTTCTGCCATGGCTATCTGGGAGTACGTCACCGTTCCACTCATCTCGCATGCCACCAAGCAGATCCTCGACCAGTGGGGTGAGGACGGCTATGAGCTCGTGCAGGTCGTGCCAGGCCCCGACGGCAATGCTCTGGTGGCCTACCTCAAGCGTGAGAAGAAGTAGGGCATGTCCGCAGTCGAAGACCGACTTGCCACGATGGGTCTCACCGTCCCCGACGTCGCCCCGCCCGTGGCGTCCTACGTGCCGGCCCTTCGTGACGGCAACCTGATCTTCACCTCGGGCCAGCTGCCCATGGTGTCGGGTGACCTGGTGCAGACGGGCAAGGTGGGCGACGGTCACGGGCTCGTGCCTGCGGCCGACGCGAAGAAGCTCGCGCGGATCTGCGCCCTGAACGCGATCGCGGCGGTCAAGTCCGTCATCGGTGATCTGGACAAGGTGACCCGTGTGGTCAAGGTCGTCGGCTTCGTGGCCAGCGATCCGGCCTTCACCGGACAGCCCGGCGTTGTCAACGGCGCCTCAGAGCTCCTGGGCACCGCTTTCGGCGACGCGGGTGTCCATGCGCGTTCGGCGGTGGGTGTCGCAGTCCTTCCGCTGGACTCGCCTGTCGAGGTCGAGATCACCGTCTCGGTCCAGGACTGAGCATCCCCAGCCAGATTCGCGATTTCGCGATAGAGACGCAGGCCGACCGGGCAGAGGACTGGCTGCAGGGGCACGGTCCCGGGGTGGTTGCCACCAGGTCCGCCGCCACGGTGATGATCCTGCGAGACCGTCTCGGCCCTGACAGCGATGGCGCCAATGGCGTTGGCGCCAGTGGCGCGGAAGGCCGGGGGGTGGATGTCTTCATGCTGCGCCGTTCGCCGACCATGGAGTTCGCGCCGCGGATGATGGTGTTCCCGGGAGGTGGCGTGGACCCCCGGGACGCAGACCCGGGCCTGCCCTGGGCCGGGCCTTCGCCCGCGGAGTGGGGACGAATGCTCATCGCAGACGAGGTCACGGCGCGCGAACTCGTGGTCGCGGCCGTCCGAGAGGTCTTCGAGGAGTGCGGGGTGCTGCTTGCCGGACCTGACGTCGACTCCGTGGTCGGGGATGTGAGCGGTCCGGCATGGCAGGCGGAACGCGCGGCGTTGCTGTCACGGGAGCTCTCGCTGGCTCAGATGCTGATCGGCCGGGGCTTGGTGCTGCGCTCGGATCTGCTCCGCGTCCGCGCGCACTGGATCACCCCGGAGTTCGAGCCGAAGCGCTATGACACGAGGTTCTTCGCCGCGCTGCTTCCGGCCGGGCAGATCGCCGATGACCAGACCAGTGAGGCGGACCATGCCGACTGGGCCGATCCTGTGCAGCTGCTCAAGGACTACGCGAGCGGTTCTGCCTCGCTGCTGCCACCGACCGTGGTGTGCGTCGAGCAGGCTGCCGCGGTCACCTCTGTCGCCGAGTTCCTGGCTGCCGAGGTCCAGATGGCGCCGATCACGCCCGTGCCCGTACGGGTCGACGATGCGGTGATGTTGCGCTGTACTTTGCCCCCGGTGCGGCATCTCCCCCTGGAACAGGAATGACCCCCGCCTGGGAGGGCGGCGACATCACCTCGCGGGCAACCTGCGTGCTGGCACCGAACCCGGGTGCGCTGACCCTGGAAGGGACCAACACCTGGGTCCTGATGGAGCCGGGATCATCGCAGTGCGTCGTGGTCGACCCCGGACCGCTGGACGAGCAGCACCTGCACAGGGTGCTGGACGTCGTGGCGCTTCGAGGGGCCCGGGTCGTCCTGACGCTGCTCACCCATGGCCACCCGGATCATGCCGAGTCGGGCGGGCGATTTGGCGAGCTCACCGGGTCTCCCGTGAGAGCCATCGGCGTGGGGCACGACGGGCTCGGCGATGGCGACCGGTTGGCCGCCGGCGGCCTGGACCTGGCAGTGGTGGCTACTCCTGGGCACACCGGTGACTCGTTGTCCTTCCTGCTTGCCGCCGAGAACGCCCTGCTGACAGGCGACACCATCCTGGGTCGTGGCACCGCGATGGTGGCCTGGCCCGATGGTGAGCTGGCGGCATACCTCACGTCGCTGCGGCGCATCGAGGCGATGACCGGCTCGGGGGAGGTGACCCAGATCCTGCCAGGCCACGGTCCCGTCGTGCTCGACGTAGCCCGTGTCGTGCGGTACTACCTGGATCACCGCTCGGAACGGCTCGAGCAGGTCCGGGCAGCTGTCGCGCTCAGGGGAGGTGATGTCGATGCAGACGTCAACGGGCTGGTCGAGACCGTGTATGCCGATGTTCCACGAGAGCTCTGGCCCGCAGCGCGGCTCAGCCTCCTGGCGCAGCTGGACTACCTGCGCGCGCATCCGTGACACCGCCGGCATCTGCCGGTCGGCCTGCGCGCAGGACGTCAGGGTCAGCGTGCTCTGCGCTGGATACGTTCGATGTCGATGAGCACGACGGCCCGAGCCTCGAGCTTGATCCAGCCTCGGGTTGCGAAGTCGGCCAGCGCCTTGTTCACCGTCTCGCGGGAGGCGCCGACAAGCTGGGCGAGCTCCTCCTGGGTCAGGTCGTGGGCGACCAGGACGCCATCCTCGGACGAGCGGCCGAAACGGCTGGACAGGTCCAGGAGAGCCTTTGCCACCCGGCCGGGCACGTCGGTGAAGACGAGGTCGGAAAGGGCCTCGTTGGTGCGACGAAGACGCCGGGCAAGCGCTGCCAGCATGGTCGAAGCCACCGCTGGGCGGCCGGACAGGAACGTCTTGAGGTCCTCGTGGCCGAGTGCGATCAGCTGCGTCTCAGCGACGGCGGTGGCTGTCGCGGTGCGGGGACCCGGGTCGAAAAGGCTCAGCTCGCCGAACATCTCGCCCGGGCCGAGGATTGCCAAGAGGTTCTCGCGGCCGTCGATGCTGGTGAGCCCCAGCTTGATCTTGCCCTCGCCGATCACGTAGAGGCGGTCACCTCGGTCACCCTCGCGGAAGAGGACGTCGCCACGCTCGAGACGCGAGGCCGTCATCGACTCCATCAGGACGTTTGCGGCGTCGTCATCGAGTGTTGCGAAGAGGGGGCTTTGTCTCACGACATCAATGTCCACGCGCATAGTCTGCCAGAGGCTGCATGTGGTCTCGGGACCGTACGTCCTGCCCTCTATTCTTGCAGGGTGTCTGACCCCTCAACCCCCGAGTCCGCAGTCGCGCTGACCCGTCGCGCCCGCAAGATGTACAGGACGCTGGCCGACCGCTATCCCAACGCCCGCTGTGAGCTCGACTTCGAGAGCCCGCTGCAGCTCTTGGTAGCCACGATCATGTCCGCACAGACCACCGATATCAGGGTGAACCTGGTGACTCCTGCGGTCTTTGCCCGATACCTGAGGGCGGCGGACTATGCCGCGGCAGATCGCACCGAGCTCGAGACGATGATCCAGTCCACCGGTTTCTATCGCGCCAAGACCGACTCGCTGATCAAGCTTGGGGCGGCACTCGTTGAGCGGTTCGACGGTGAGGTTCCTCCCCGGCTCAAGGACCTTGTCACCCTGCCGGGGGTCGGCCGAAAGACCGCCAACGTGGTGCTGGGTGACGCCTTCGGGATCCCAGGGATCACGGTCGACACGCACTTCGGGCGGTTGGCGAGGCGCTTCGGCTGGACGTCGGAGGAGGATCCCGTGAAGGTCGAGCACGCCGTCGGTGCGTTGATCCCCAAGAAGGACTGGACCAGGCTCTCGCACGTGCTGATCTTTCACGGTCGACGGACGTGCCACTCCCGCAAGCCCGCCTGTGGCGCCTGTCCGGTCGCCAGGTGGTGCCCCGCGTATGGCGAGGGGGAGACCGATCCGGTCAAGGCGGCGCTGCTGCTGAAGTACGAGCTCAGCCCGGTCAAACCATGAACAGGCCCTCTGTCATCCCGGCGCCGAAGCCTGCGTGGATGGCGCAGCTGGTGGCGGAGCTTGGTCAGCAGGATCCAGATTTCTTCAGCCGGTTCCTCCCTCCAGACGAGGGTGGCCGGCCGTCCGCCGTGCTGATCCTGTTCGGGCCTGGCACCGGCGGTGGTGAGGACGTCGTGCTGACCGAACGGTCACACAACATGCGCTCCCACGCGGGCCAGGTCTCCTTCCCGGGTGGTGCGATCGACCGTGGTGACTCCGGGCCCGTCTCTGCGGCACTGCGCGAGGCTGAGGAAGAGGTGGGTCTGGACCCGGCTGGCGTTCAGGTGGTCGCAGAGCTCCCGGCCCTGTACCTGCCGCCCAGCAACTTCGTGGTCACTCCCGTGCTGGCCTGGTGGGCGCAGCCGAGCCCCATCAGTGTCGTCGACCACAGGGAGGTGGCTCGGGTGCTACGGCCCCCGGTGTCCGAGCTCACCGATCCGGGCCGGCGATTCATGGTCTCGCACCCCAGTGGCTTCGTCGGCCCCGCCTTCGACGTGGGCGGTTTGCTTGTCTGGGGGTTCACAGCCGGGTTGCTGTCGAAGGTCATCGAGCTGGCGGGTCTCGAGCGGTCGTGGGACAAGACCGACTGCCGTCCGCTGCCCCCGCACCTCATCGGAGCCCTAGACAGGTCTTCGCCGCCGCAGGCCACTACCGAGACGGTGACCCCGACCGGGACCCCGGCCCGGCTCCAGGGAGACGATTCATGATGGCAGTTGTCCTCGACCTCGTACTGGCCCTGCTGCTGGTGAGCTATGGATTCGTGGGCTACCGCCACGGTTTCGTGGTGAGCGTCATGTCCCTGGTCGGTTTCCTGGCCGGTGGGGCCCTGGCGATGTGGCAGCTGCCGGAGCTGCTGCGGCGCTGGGACACCGTCAACAGCAGCGCCGTGTGGCGCACCCTGTTCATGGTCTTCGGGGTCATTGCCTGTGCGTCTCTGGGCCAGGCGGTCGCGGTCGCCGCGGGTTCGCGCCTGCGCGGCGGGCTGAAAGACCGGCCCCTGCGGGTGGTGGACTCCGTCCTGGGTGCCGTGGCCACGGTGCTGGCGGTATCGGTGCTCATATGGTTCCTGGCCGGGGCCGTCCGTGGAGGTGCTCAGACCCCGCTCACGAGGGCGATCGGCACCTCGCGGGTCATCTCGACGATTGACAGGCTGGTGCCGGCTCAGACGGCACGGCTGTTCGCGGGCTTCCAGTCGGTCCTTGACCGTGAGGGCTTCCCCCGTGTCTTCGACGGTGTCCGCGCCGAGCCGATCACGCCGATTGCACCGCCGGACAACCGGCTGGCCTCGGGCCCCGGCGTGGCCCGGGCTGCGTTGTCCGTCGTCAAGATCACGGGCGTGGCGCAGTCCTGCAACCGTCAGCAGGAGGGCAGCGGTTGGGTCGTGGCACCGGAGCGGGTCGTGACCAACGCCCACGTCGTCGCCGGGACCGCTTCCGAAGAGGTCCGGATCCAGGGAGACGGCCGCTCGTACGCTGCGCGGGTCATCGTCTTCGACCCCAGGCGTGACCTGGCGGTGCTGTCCGTGCCCGGGCTCCCGGCGCCTTCGTCGAGGCAGGGCGCCACCCTCAAGAGCTCCGCGGGTGCAGTCGTTGCCGGGTTCCCGCTCAACGGTCCCTTCCGGCTTGACTCCGCCCGGGTCCGCGACGTCCTCACTGCAACAGGTGCTGACATCTACGGCACTCCGGGTGTTGTCCGTCAGGTCTACTCGCTCTATGCGCGGGTTCAGCCGGGGAACTCTGGCGGACCTCTGCTGGACTCTGACGGCGCGGTGGTCGGGATCGTGTTCGCCCGGTCGCTCGATGACGACAAGACCGGGTACGCCTTGACCCTTGACGAGGCCCGCCCGGTTCTCAACGCAGCCAACAACTCCGTCTCACCGGTGAACACCGGGGCCTGCGTGGCCGGGTAGGTCAGGGCAGGCTGTTCAGCCAGCGCAAGAGGTGTGTGTTGACCTCGGCGGGCGCTTCCTCAGGCAGGAAGTGTCCGGCCCGCGGGATGAAATGCTGTTCGAAGGTGCCCTCGACGTATTCCGTGGACAGCGGTGCGAGAGCAGGCACCACCGCCCGGTCCTCATCACCCTGCAGCTGCAGTACGGGCACCGTGATCGGGGACTTCAGACAGTGGACGAAGCGCCTGCCGTCCAGTCGCCACTGGCTGCGGACCACCCAGCGGTAGTACTCCGCGGCAGAATGGGCCACGAAGGGCAGGGCCATCGCCTCGGCATAGCGCTCCGCCAGGTCCGGTGGAGGCCAGAGCCCGCGGGGAGCCGACCAGGCGCTCAGCAGGTGTTCGACATACGCATGACTGCTGCTCATCTGATGCTCGGGCACGAAGGGGCGTTGCAGGCCGGCCAGATAGCCGTTGGCCCTGACCTGGGCAGGGTTGCTCACTGACGCGTGGCGCAGAACCAGCGGGTGCGGCATGCCGAGGGCAGCGACCGCCCTGGTGACGGCAGGCTGCATGGTCGGCATCGACCAGGCGATCCAGCCGCCCCAGCCGTGCCCGACGATGGCCGCCTCGCTCTCTCCGAGCGATCGCACGATGCTCGCGACATCGGCAGCAAGGGTGAAGGTGTCGTACCCCCGAGGTGGCTTGTCGGATGCCCCGTAGCCGCGCAGGTCGATAGCGGCCACGTGGTAGCCGGCCCGGGAGAGCGCGGTCATCTGATCGCGCCAGGCCCACCAGAACTGCGGAAAGCCGTGCAGCAGGACGACCAGCGGCCCTCCGCCGATCTCGGCCACGTGAAAGCGGGCACCGTTGGCCGAGACGAACCTGTGCTCCCACGGTCCTTCGATCAGCACAGACGACGCATCGTTGCTCATGTACTGGGATCTCGCTTCGACGCGGGGGGGTGTGGTCACGAAATCATGGTCAGCTGCTGGGTCTGACGGCAGCGATGGTTTCCTGGGTGCTCTTGATGGCACGTTCCGGCTTGCCCTGGAGTCCGTCGATGTTGTGCTTGCCGAGCAGCACCAGAATCACGCCGATGACCAACAGGGCTCCGGCCACGATGAGGAAAGCGGCCCAGGGAGCCAGCCCGGCTGCGACCAGGCCGTAGGCAGCCGCGATCAGCAGCAGGATCAGCGCCAGGAAGGCGAGGATCCCGGCCGCGGCGAACATGCCCGCGCCGGCGCCGGCCTTCTTCGCGTCGGCCCTGATCTCCGACTTCGCCAGGGCCACCTCGCTGCGCACGATGGACGAGATGTCGTGGGTCGCGTCGGCCACGAGCTGGCCGAGGGTGCGCTCCACGGCTTCGTCGTTCTGGCTGGTCATCGAACCTCACCTCCGGTGATGTGTCTCCACGACCCTACCCAGTCCAGCGCCCAACAGGTGGCCAACGGCAACAAGAATGAAGGGTATTGGGTGCCTGCGCACCCAATACCCTTCACCGTCAAGCGTGCTGCTCCTGGCTATCCCTCACCGGCACCGGACTCGAGACCAGTCTTGATCAGGGACATGACGCTCGCGTCGGCCAGGGTGGTGACGTCGCCGACCTCACGGTTCTCAGCCACGTCCTTCAGCAGGCGCCGCATGATCTTGCCCGAGCGTGTCTTGGGCAGCTCGTCGACGATCATGATCTTGGCCGGCTTGGCGATCGGGCCGATCTCCTTTCCGACGTGGTTACGCAGCTCGGCCACGATGTCGTCGCCCGCATCGGCGTTGCCACGAAGGATGACGAACGCACACACCGCCTGACCGGTTGTCTCGTCCTTGGCGCCGACCACGGCCGCTTCTGCCACCTTGGGGTGGGACACCAGCGCGGACTCGATCTCGGTGGTGGACAGG
>JBDTWH010000105.1:0-12302 GCA_040006795.1 Actinomycetota bacterium
CGTTGGTGAGGTTGTCGAAGTCCGTGAACCCGGTCGGGACACCGGTCATCTCACCGGTCTTGCCCGACGCGGCCTCGATCTCGTCGACGGTCGCCTCCAGAACATCGCCCAGCACCGCGTAGTCATCCCCGCCACGCTTGTCCGCCACGGCGTAGATCTCGGCCTGAGCCGCGTTGACGATGTCCACGACATCGCCGCCGCCCTGGCCATAGCCCATCTGGACGATCTTGGTGCCGGCATCGACCAGCCGCCGAAGCACAGCCCGCTCAGCCACGATCTCCGCGTAGTAGCCGGCGTTCGCCGCGGTCGGGACCTCGGAGATCAGCTGGTGCAGGTAGGCCTGCCCACCCACCCTGGCCAGCTCGCCTCGCTTGGTCAGCTCATCGGAGACGGTGATGGCGTCGGCCGGCTCGCCCCGCCCGTACAGGTTGAGGATGGCGTCATAGATCAGCTCGTGGGCCGGGCGATAGAAGTCGACGCCCTTGAGCCCCTCGACGCAGTCCGCGATCGCGTCCTTGGACAGGAGCATGCCGCCGATGACGCTCTGCTCAGCGTGCACGTCCTGGGGCGGCAGCCTGTCGTCCCCGCCGCCATGACCGCGTCCGTCATAGGCCTTCATATCCAGCTCCGCGAGCGACAAGAGCGTCCCCCTTCAAGTACCGACCCTGCATGCAGACTGAGATCATCACAGCACCCAGGTCTGACACCCCGCAATAAACCGATGTGGAGTCGCCCGTGCAGCGATCGGTGCGAATAAGTCACGTTAGGACCGGACGGCCGGGGTCTCAACCGCAACCTGTGCGCATCATGGGGATAACGTGTGCAAAACGCCGAACGTGCTTGTGCACACCCTGGGGAAGAACCTGTGAACTTGGGCATGAATTTGGAGCCTCCAGGGCGCTGACCAGCAACAACAGCTGTCCACTCCCTGTGGACAAAAGAAAGTTCGGGCTTTGGCTCACCTGCCCCAGCTCAAGACATGACAAGTGCCCGAACCGCCATATCCTGAGCCGGCGGGGCCTGTTCGAGGTGACGTGGTTGATGCCGTATGCCGTGAGCTCGCGAAGGGCGGGCGACCCGGAGCGGGCAAGGGCCCGGCAGGCATACATGAGGTCCACGATGCCCTTCAGGGGAGTCACCTCGCCTGAGCTCAGGCCACCTTGCGACCCGTCCTGGCGGACCCGGCGTACCGCCTGACCGGGCGCGACGAGTGGGAGGCGACGGTCCGAGGGCTCTGGGATGACGCGCGGTTCCGCGAGGAGCGGTATGCCGCCCTGGCCATTGCCGGGCACCGCCTCTACCGGCTGTGGGCCGCGGACCGCTCGGCCATGCCGTTGTATCCCCATCTGGTCGGGTCAGGGGCGTGGCGGGACTCTTGGCCCCGTTGTCACCCCTGTCGCGAAGAGAAGCCCTCAAACACCTGGGCTGACAGCCGGCGCGACGACGATGTCCGGCGCACCAACAGCTGGCGCAGAATCCTCCGGGGCGAACAACCAGGATCGGGACCGCGGCATACCGCTGGCGCCTCGAACCTGCGGCCTGACGGCCAGCACCTGGTTCACCCCAACCCTGTTGCCCTCGAAGCCGAGCGCGGAACCGGCCATGTACAGCCGCCACACCCTGGCGCGGCCGGCACTGCTGAGCTCGACCGCTCGGTCCCAGCCGGCCTCCAGGTTGGCCACCCACGCCCGCAGCGTGAGGGCGTAGTGCTCCCTGAGGGACTCGACATCACGGACCTCGAAGCCGACTTCCTCGAGCGCCCCCACCATCACCGACATGGGTTCAAGCTCTCCGTCAGGGAAGACGTAACGGTCGATGAAGGACGTCCGCGAGAAGCGGTCGGGCGGCCCGGGCCGGCGGGAGATCGCGTGGTTGAGCAGCCGGCCACCCGGACTGAGCAAGGCGAACAGGTTCGCAGAGTACGTCGGCAGCATGGCCTGTCCCACGTGCTCTGCCATGCCGATGCTGGCAATCGCGTCGAACGGCCCGTCGTGAACATCGCGATAGTCCTGGACGCGGATCTCCACCCGGTCTGCGACGCCTTCCTCAATCGCGCGTCGTCGGGCATAGTCGGCCTGTTCCTGGGAGAGGGTGATGCCGACGGCCTCGACGCCATAGTGCCGGGCAGCGTTGCAGACAAAGGCCCCCCAGCCGCACCCGACGTCCAGGACCCGCATGCCCGGCTCGAGCCCGAGCTTGCGCGAGACCAGATCGCACTTGGCGACCTGCGCCTCGTCAAGGCCGAAAGCCGGTCCGGGCTCCTGGTCGAAGTAGGCGCACGAGTACGTCATGGTCGGCCCGAGCACCAGCTGGTAGAACTCGTTGCCGACGTCGTAGTGGTGGGCGATGGCCTTCGCTGAACGAGCCTTCGAGTGGCGCAGCCCGCCCAGCTTCGACTCCTCGGCCGGGGGCGGCGGCGGCCGGCCCACGATCCCCAGACGTAGCGCTGCCGCAACGATCGCCCGCCGGGTCGAGCCGTCGACCACGACCCCGGGACCGAACTCGGGATCGGCGACCTGCTCCAACGCCGAGAGCGCGGTCAGCAGGTCCCCCCCGACGAGGAGGTCGCCGGACACGTAGGCTCGTGCGAAGCCCAGCTGGTTGGGGGCCCAAAGCAATCGACGCAGGGCATGAGGACTGGTGATGGTCAGCTGCAGCGGTGCGCCCGGCGGGCCCAGCTCACTGCCGTCCCAGCACGTGAGGTGCACTTCCGTGCTCCCACCCAGACCCGCCGCGACCAGCGGGGCCATGACTTCCGCCACGTTCATAAGAGCCTCTTTCGCCTCAGAATCGACGACCACGACCACGTCGGGCGAGATTAGCAGCGGACAGCGCCCCAAACCAGTGATCAGACACCAGAACCTGAACTGGTGAAAAGGAGCGAGTCCTGGCGGGCTGAGGCACCTGTGAACCAGCGGCGTGAGATCCTGCGGCTGGCCGTGCCGGCCTTCCTGGCGCTTGTCGCCGAGCCGCTCTTCCTGCTGGCCGACTCCGCCATCATCGGCCACCTGGGCACCACGCAGCTGGCCGGGCTGGGAGTGGCCAGTGCTGCGCTGATCACCGCGGCCAACCTCTTCGTCTTCCTCGCCTACGGCACCACCTCGATCGTTGCCCGACATGTGGGCGCCGGGTCGGAACGGGCAGCGGTCAGCGCCGGAGTCGACGGCCTGTGGCTGGCCATCGGGATCGGCCTCGTGGTGGGCGCTCTGGTCGCCGCCTACGCCGCGCCCCTGTGCGGCCTGTTCGACGCCTCCCCGGCTGCACTGGCGCAGGCTGTGATCTACCTTCGGGTGTCCGCCATCGGCATACCCGCGATGCTGGTGGCTCTGGCTGTGACGGGGGTGCTGCGCGGGCTCCAGGACACGAAGACGCCGTTGGTCGCGTCCGTGGTGGGATTCAGCGCCAACATCCTGCTCAACCTGCTGTTCGTCTACGGGCTCCACCTGGGCATCGCCGGCTCTGCGCTGGGGACAGTCCTCGCCCAGAGCGGTATGGCGGCCGCCCTGGTCATCGTGGTCACTCGCCGGGCGCGCCAGCTCGGGGCGAGCCTGCGCCCGCACCCGGGACGGGTGCTGCGGGCGGGACTGGACGGCATACCGCTGCTCGTCCGGACCCTTGCCCTTCGCACGGTCCTGCTGGTGACAGCCTGGGTCGCCGCCGGCCTGGGAGACGTGCCGCTCGCCGCCTACCAGGTGGCGGCCACGATCTGGACCTTCCTCGCCTTCTCCCTGGACGCACTGGCGATCGCAGCCCAGGCGCTGACCGGCCGCGCCCTGGGCGCCGGCGACATCGCGAGCGCCCGGTCAGCCACCCGGACGATGCTGACGTGGGGTGTCCTCGGCGGCGGGGTCCTCGGAGTCCTCGTGCTGGCAACGCACTCGGTGCTGCCTCTGCTCTTCACCCCCGACCCCGCCGTGCAGTCCGTGCTGGCGGCGGCCCTGATCGTCGTGGGGCTCTCGCAGCCCATCGCGGGGTTCGTCTTCGTGCTGGACGGGGTGCTCATCGGCGCCGGCGACGGCCTGTGGCTTGCCATTGCCCAGGTCGTGGTTCTCGCGCTCTACCTGCCCCTGATCCTTGCCGTCCGTTCCAGCGGGCCGTCCTTGCTGACCGCGTCGAACACCCTCGCCGGACAAGGACATGCGATGACAGTGCTGTGGCTCACCTTCGTGGTCTTCATGACCCTGCGAGGGCTCGCCCTGGGCTGGCGAGCCCGCAGCGACGCCTGGCTGATCACCGGCGCCACACGCTGACCCAAAGACGCTCGCTCAGGTGTTGAAGGGGCGCAGATGGTCCCGCTGGCTGGTCTTCACCTGCTCATAGGCTGACCTGGCCGCCCTGGTGACCGGCTGGCTCGAGACCTCGGCGACCGGGACATCCCACCAGGACCGGCTCGACGGCGAGCTCGTCGCCGGCTCGCACTCCACATGCACCACGGTGGTCCGGCTCGCAGCCAGGGCGTCGGCCAGGCACTGCCGGAACGAGCCCAGCGTGTCGGCGCGCAGAACCTGTGCGCCGAGGCTGGCGGCGTTTGCGGCCAGGTCGACCGGGAGGAGGTCACCATCGAGTCGGCCGCCCACGCTCCGGTAGCGGGACCGGGTGCCGAACCGTGGCGCACCAACGGTCTCGGAGAGCTCGCCGATCGAGGCGAAGCCGTGGTTCTGGACGATGACCACGACGAGCTTGATCCCCTCCTGCACTGCTGTGACAAGCTCCTGGGCCATCATCAGGTAGGACCCGTCACCCACCAGGACGATGACCTCACGCCCGGGGGCTGCCATCTTGACCCCCAGCCCGCCGGCGATCTCGTATCCCATGCAGGAGTAGCCATACTCCACCTGATACCCCTTGGCATCACGGGTCCGCCACATCTTGTGCAGGTCGCCGGGCATCGATCCGGCGGCGCACACGACCACGTCCCGCGGACCTGACAGCTCGTTGACCACGCCGATCACCTGACTCTGCCGGGGGACAGCATCGGGGTCGCCGCCCACGTCGTAGGCGAGCGCGACCTCGACGTCCCAGTCCGCCGCCAGATCACTTGCCCGGCCCGTGTATCCCGGCTCGGCCCGCCACCCCGCGAGCCGGGTTGTCAAAACCTGCAGTGCTTCCCGGGCGTCAGCCACGAGGGAGAGGCCTGAGAGCTTGTGCCCGTCGAGGTCCGCGACGTTGATGTTGACGAACCTGACTTCCGGGTTGGCGAAGGCACTCATGGACGCAGTGGTGAAGTCGCTCCAGCGGGTGCCGACGCCGATCACCAGGTCGGCCTCGGCGGCCAGCCTGTTGGCAGCCGTGCTGCCGGTCGCGCCGATGGCACCCACCGCCTGCCGGTGGTCCCAGGGAAGGGACCCCTTGCCGGCCTGTGTCTCGGCGACGGGAATGCCTGTGGCCTCGGCGAGCTCGCGCAACGCGTCCGTCGCCGCGGAGTACGCCACACCGCCGCCGGCAACGATGAGCGGACGCGTCGAGGCCCGAATCGCGGCAAGGACCTGATCGAGAGCTCCTGCCTCGGGCAGAGGTCTGGCGATGTGCCAGACCCGCGGCTCAAAGAGCTCAACCGGCCAGTCGTACGCCTCGGCCTGAACGTCCTGGGGCAGGGCGATGGTCACCGCCCCGGCGTTCGCCGGGTCGGTCAGTGCGCGCATGGCCCCGAGCAGAACGGAGGGGAGCTGCTCTGGTCGCCACACCCGGTCGAAGAACACGGACACCGGGCGCAACGTGTCGTTGACGGAGATGTCATAACCGCCCGGCGACTCGAGCTGCTGCAGGACGGTGCCGCTGGCCCGGGTCGCGAAGACATCCCCCGGCAGCAACAGGACCGGGACCCGGTTGATCGTCGCCAGTGCCGCTCCGGTGACCAGGTTCGTCGCGCCGGGGCCCACGGACGTCGTGCAGGCAAACGTCTGCAGGCGGTTACGCATCCTGGAGAACCCCACGGCGGTGTGCACCATGGCCTGCTCGTTGCGGCACGGGAAGTACCGGAGGCCCCCCGGAGCACCGTCAGCCCCCCGCTCACCCTCGAGTTCGACCTGCATCAGGGCCTGGCCTATTCCGGCGATATTGCCATGGCCGAAGATGCCGAGGCAGCCTTCGACCAAGCGTTGTTGCAGGCCGTCACGCTCGGAGTACTGACGCGCAAGGAAGATCACGACCGCCTGGGCGACGGTCAGCCGAATCCTCTCCGTCACCGGCGTCCACCGAAGGGAAGCCGGGAGTCGACCTTCTGAGTGGCCCACGTCTTGCGCACCCAGGCGTGATCGGGGTCATCGCGGACCCGCATCTCAAGCCGTCTGCCCGGACCCGCCATCACGTTCAGGTAGTACATGTCGTACCCGGGAGGCGCCATTGCGGGACCGTGATAGCCGTGCGGGACCAGGACGACGTCACCGCTGTGGACCTCGGCCAGGACGTTGATCGGCCTGTCCTTGGTGCCATAGACCCGTTGGTAGCCGAAGGCGTTCTGGTTCCCCGGCGCTCCCGCGGACGAACCATCGGCGCGCATCTCGAAGTAGTAGATCTCCTCCAGGACGCTCTCACGGTCCTCGTGGTGCTCGTCGTGCTTGTGCGGCGGATAGGACGACCAGTTGCCCGCCGGGGTCAACACCTCGCAGGCGATGATCGAGTCGGCATTGAGCACCGACGCAGTCCCGAAGTTGTTGACCTGACGTGAGGCGCGCCCGGCGCCACGGAGCTCGACGACGGTCTCCTCGGCCGGGATTCGCCTGAAGGGCAACGACACCGTGGCCTTGGCATGCGGCAGGGCAACTCGTGCGCCCGCCGTGCTGCTGATCGAAAATGTCGAGTGGACGGGCACATAGGCGTAGTCCGTGGTTCCCGCGAAGGGCCCTTCGCGCCCGAGCAGCATCACCAGCTTGCCGTCGCACTCCACCCTGACCTTTCCGGCCAGCGGCAGGACCAGCCACTCGAACTCCCGGCCGGTGATGAGTCTCGACTCACCCGGCGCGAGCGTCACGACGTACAGGCCGGTGTGTTCCCAGCCGGCCTCCTGCGGCCCTACGGCCACCTCGAAACCAGCGCGGCTCGCCGACCCTGCCTTGCGATGCCACTCACTCATGACGCACCTCCGTGGACGAGATCGGTGGCCGCGTGACCCCGTGACGGAGGCGCAGCCTCTTCGTTGTTCTTCTCTTCACCCAATCGCTTCTCGACCTCGCGACCAGTCGGCATGGCAGTCGAGCACTCCAGCCGGGAGGCAACGATCGCCCCGGCGACATTGGCAAACCGCAGGACTCGCTCCAGCGGCCAGCCCGCGAGAAGGCCATGGCAGAGGGCACCGCCGAAGGCGTCCCCTGCGCCGAGCCCGTTGACGACCTCGACAGGGAATGCCGCGACCTCGACCCGCTCATCGCGCGTCATGGCCAGCACCCCGTCGGGGCCCAGCTTCACGATGGCCAGCTCGATCCCCCTGCCGAGCAGCGCCTTTGCGGCGCGGTCGGGATCGATCTCACCCACGGCGACCTCACACTCAGCCCTGTTTCCGAGGGCGACCGTCACCATCGACAGGGCCCGGTCCACCTGGGTATGAGCCTGGCCCGGGTCATCCCAGAACATCGGCCGGTAGTCGAGGTCGAGGATGGTCAACGGCGCGCGGCCTCGTGCCTGCCAGGCGGTGAAGTGAGCGGTTCGGCTTGGCTCGGCCGAAAGACCGGTGACCGTGGACCAGTAGATCGAGGCGGAGCGCACCGCCTCCAGGTCGATCTCCGATCCCTGGATCTGCAGGTCCGGAGCCACCGGATAGCGGTAGAAGTACAGCGGGAAGTCGTCAGGCGGAAAGATCTCACAGAACGTGATCGGAGTGGGCAACCCGTCCACCGCCGACACAAAGCAGTCATCCACGCCCAGGTCACCCAGGGCCTGATGGATGAACGCGCCGAAGGGATCACGACCCGTCCGGGTGATGACTGCCGAACGGCGCCCCAGCCGGGCCGCCGCCACCGCGACATTCGTCGGGCTGCCACCGAGGAACCTGCCGAACGTCTCGACATCCTGCAGGCGCGCTCCCGACTGCAGCGGGTACAGGTCGACGCCCACCCGGCCGATGGTGAGAACCTCGAACGCGCCGGCCCGGGATGAGGCCTGATCGGCCTTCATGAGAGTGACCCGGCAACTGCCAGGAGGTGGTCCATGCTGGCGCGGACATCGGCGGCTGGCGCGACGTCCCCCGCCGGGGATGGTCCGGCGTGCGCAGAGGTGGTCCTCGGAGGTCCTGCCAGGATCGTGTCCTGCTCCAGGACGTACCACCCGTCGTACCCCGCGCCCTCCAGGGAGGCGACGATCGAGGCGATATCCACATCGCCCTGACCAAGCGGGCGGTACATGCCCCCGCGCACCGCCTCCGTGTAGGTCACCTCACCAGAGCGCACCCGTCTCGCCCAGCTCGCGTCAACATCTTTGAGGTGCGTATGCCGGATCCGTCCCGCATGCTCTGCCGCGAGCCTCACCGGATCGGCGCCGCCGATCAGGAGATGCCCCGTGTCCAGGCAGAGCCCGATCCCGCTGCCCGCAAGCACGCGCTCGACGTCGTCACTGGTCTCGACCATCGTGCCGACGTGCGGGTGCACCGTGGCGGTGATCCCCATCCTGTCCGCGAACCGTGCAAGCCTGTCGAGGTTGCCCAGCAAGACCTGCCAGCCGTCATCATCCAGACCCGGTCGGGCGTCATACCCGCTGGCTCCCGTAGCGGCGGCCAGCACGAGCGTCGCGGCGCCTGCGGCCTTGAAGCCCGCGAGGGTCCTGTGCACCGTGCGAACGGGGTCCACGTCGGGGTCGTGGAGCACGACGGGCACAAAGCCGCCGACCGCGTACAGCCCCTTGTCAGCCAACATCTTCGCTTTGTCGTGCGGGTCCTCGGGCAGGAAGCCGTCAGGCCCGAGCTCGGTCGCGACCAGACCCAGCTCCTGCATCTGTGACAGCACCATCGCGGCGTCGAGCTGCCAGCCCCAGGCGGCGACCTCGCACACCCCCCAGGAGATCGGCGCTCCGGCCAGGCGTTCCGCGATCGTCCTCACGGGCCCACCTCCTCCATCCGAACGGGACGGCCCTGCCGACGAGAGAGGTCGCATGCCTCCGCGACCCGGAACGCCTGCAGCGCCTCCTGGGCAGAGCACGGCGTCTCGATCCTGCCGGCAACGAGGTCGGTGAAGGCGACCAGCTCGTCGACATAAGCCTGATGGAACCGCTCCATGAAGTCGGTGTATGGCATGGCGGCGGGAAAGTCCACCCTTTCCTCGACCGAGCGCAGGGGCAGCCGGTCGTCCATGCCGACACAGACCGAGTCCTTGCTGCCCAGAGCCTCCAGCCGCACGTCATATCCGCGGGCGTTGTAGCGCGAACCGGAGATGATCGCGATCGTGCCGTCGTCCATGGTGAGAACGGCGGCCGCGGCGTCGATGTCATCGGCCTCCGCGAAGAAGGCCGCACCCCGGTTCTGGCCCACCGCGAAGACGCTGACAACCTCGCGACCGGTGACGAACCGCACCGCGTCAAAGTCGTGGATGCTGCAGTCCCGGAAGAAACCGCCTGAGGTGGGGAGGTACGACGCGTTCGGTGGCGCGGCATCGTTGGTGGTGGCGCGAATCGTGTGGATCCAGCCCAGGCTGCCGCTGGTGACCGCGGCACGGGCCGCCCGATAGCCGGCGTCGAAGCGACGCTGGAGACCGATCTGAACCGGCACCAGGCCGTCGGCCACGCGCTCTGCAATCCTCACCGTGCTGGCCAGGTCCGAGGCCAGAGGCTTCTCGCAGAAGGTGATGAGCCCGGCGTCCTGGGCGCGCCCGATCAGCTCGGCGTGGAAGCTGGTGGCCGCTGAGATGACGACCCCGTCCAGCCCAGCCCGGAACAGGGTCTCGACATCGGGCGCTGCCTCACAGTCGAGCTCCTTGGCCACGGCCTGCGCTCGACCTGTATCGGTATCGGCGACGATGACCTGCTCGACGCCGTCAAGACTCTTGAGCGTCGCGGCATGGAAGGCCCCGATACGACCGACTCCCACGAGCCCAATACGCATGCTCAGACCTTACGGGTCGTTCACAGCCGCGGCAGTCTGCCCCGGCTTGTCCCCACGCGAACATGTTGTCACTACTGAGCTGCCCGCGCTTGACGGCGACGCCGCACCGGTCGAAGTCGGCGATCCCTGATTCCGCGGAGACCAGCACGCCTGGCCAGGTCTTGGTCTACGAGCGTTAGCCCCGGGCGTGGGACTTGTTGGCCCTCTGACTTCCCGACGTCCTGGCGTCCTTCGTCGCTGACTTCTCGGCGACTTTGGCGTCCTTCGTCGCTGACTTCTCGGCGACCTTGGTGTCCTCCGTCGCTGACTTCTCCGTGTCCGGGGCTTCAGGTGACGTTTCATCCGTGCCCTTGGCACATGAGTGTGCCGCCTCGGAAACTGCAGCTCCGTGTTCCCTGCCCACCGTCGACCTGTCCTGCGCGACTGCGGAGACACACGCTCCGTGCACACCCTGGGCGTCTGCCGGCTCAGCGGCGTCATCCGGCTCGGCTGCGTCATCCGGCTCTGTGGCGTCATCGGGCTCGGTGGCGTCATCCGGCTCGACCGGATCTGCCGTTTCGCCGTCGGTCTGGGTCTCGGTCTTGAAGATGCTGGAGCTGTCAGTACCCAGCAGCGACTGGGCCGTGGGTTCCTGGCCGGTGGGAGCTGGCGGCGCTGTCGACTCGGCGGCGAACGCAGAACCTCCAGCGAGCAGGGTGAATGCGGCGGCGGCAGCAAGAACCAGTTTCGTCGGCCGGCGCAGGACGCGCTTCGGAGAGGTACCAGTGGTGGTGTCGAGCATGGTCAACCTCCGGGTGACGACGGTGATCCTGTGGGCATTGACTGCCTGGACGCAACAGGCTATTCCGGACGTCTTCTGCGAGACCTCCCCCTTTCGGCCAGACATCGCTCACCACAAGGTGCTCTGGGCACGCCAAAGGGCGCGGACCCGATGAGGGTCCGCGCCCTTTGGACGACCTGCGCTATCGCGGTGTCAGCCGGCGACGACGTCCAGCTTGATCGTGGCCTGCACCTCGGGGGCCAGGCGCACGCGAGCTTCGAACGAGCCGGTCGACTTGATCGCGCCCGAGAGCTCGATCTTGCGACGGTCGAGCTGGGGACCGCCGGCCGCCTTGACGGCGTCAGCAACATCTCCCTGGGTCACGGCGCCGAAGAGGCGGCCGGACTTGCCCGCCTTGGCGACAACCTTGACCGACTTGGCCTCGAGCTGACCCTTCATGCCCTTGGCCTCATCGAGAGTCTTGACCTCGCGGACCTCCCGGCCCTTCTGGATCGCGGCGACCTGCTTCGCAACGCCCTTGGTCCAGCCGGTGGCCAGACCTCGACGCAGCAGGAAGTTGCGGGCGTAGCCGTCCTTGACCTCGACGACGTCACCGGCGGTGCCGAGGCCAGTGACCTCGTGAGTCAAAATAACCTTCATTGTGCTTCTCCTTCTCGGTCAGCTAGCTCAGCGGTCAACTAGCTCAGCGAGCCGAGCTGGAGTAGGGCAGCAGGGCCATCTCACGGGCGTTCTTGACGGCCGTGGCGATGAGACGCTGCTCCTGTGCGGACACACCGGTCACCCGGCGAGCGCGGATCTTGCCGCGATCGGAGATGAACTTGCGCAGGAGCGCAGTGTCCTTGTAGTCGATGTTCTCGACCTTTGCCGCCTTGAGCGGGTTGGCCTTCTTCTTGGGCTTGCGCACAACGGGCTTGGCCATCGTGGTGCTCTCCATTCTTGAGAGGAGCCCAGGGCTTTTGCCCCTGGGATGGCATAACTACTGAGATTCTGTGTTGATGGTTCTTGTCTTGCCGGTACTAGAAGGGAGGCTCGTCATACGACGGGCCGTTGCCCCAGCCAGCCTGCGGTCCGGACTGCTGACCGCCACCTGCGTTGGATGGAGCAGGTGAGCCAGTGGCCCACGGATCCACGGCGGGAGTGCCCTGACCGCCCGCACCACCGGTGGATCCACCAGTGGGCGCACCGCCCTGACCGCCCTGACCGCCGGCGTTGAAACCGCCGCCTCCGGAGCCCCGCTGGGTGCGGTTGACCTTGGCCGTGGCGTACTTCAACGACGGACCGATCTCGTCCACGTCAAGCTCGACGACGGTTCGCTTCTCGCCTTCCTTCGTCTCGTAGGAACGAGACTTCAGTCGGCCTGAGGCCAGAACCCGCGTGCCACGCTGCAGCGACTCGGCGACGTTCTCGGCCGCGTCTCGCCACACCGAACAGCGCATGAAAAGGGTCTCGCCGTCCTTCCACTCATTGCTCGTCCGGTCGAACTGACGCGGGGTCGAG
>JBDTWH010000106.1:0-12254 GCA_040006795.1 Actinomycetota bacterium
GGCCCGCGATCTCGCCGGCCTCCTTGGTGGCCTGACGGTGGGAGTCGTCGAAGTACGCCGGAACGGTGATCACGGCGTCCGTGACGGTCTCGCCGAGGTAGGCCTCCGCGTCGCGCTTGAGCTTCATCAGGATTCGCGCGCTGATCTCCTGGGCGGTGTAGTTCTTGTCGTCGATCTTGCGCGACCAGTCGGTGCCGATCTCACGCTTGACCGAGCGGATCGTCCGGTCGATGTTGGTGACGGCCTGCCGCTTGGCGATCTCGCCGACGAGAACCTCGCCGTTCTTGGCGAACGCGACGACGGACGGGGTGGTGCGCCCGCCCTCGGCGTTCGCGATGATCGTGGCCTCGCCGCCCTCGAGGACGGCGACTGCCGAGTTGGTGGTGCCGAGGTCGATGCCTACCGCACGAGCCATTTCTTATCTCCTGTATGACGAGTCGTTCGGCGAGCATCCGTGGTGCTGCCCGCTCCGGTCCTGCTTCATAGCCCAATGTGCTCGCCTGGGACGCTAGTTGTCAACCCGAGACTCCGCAAAGTTGCGCCTAAGTGACTCAACTTAAGTGATGACCCCAGTATTCCCGAACCTCAGATCAGCCGGGCCCGCACCACACCGGAGCCCAACGCACAGGGCCCGGGCACTGTCCGCTAGTGCCAGAGCCAGCCGATGGCGGCGTCTGCGACCTCTTCCCAGCCCTGCTCGCCGCAGATGTAGTGCGAGCGCCCGTCGAACTCCCGGTAGTCGACCTGTCCGGGACCGGCCTGGTACCTGCTCGCGTTGCGCCGCACCATCGCCACCGGCGTGAGGTGATCCTCGGTGCCGGTGAGGAACAGCAGGGGCGCCTGCACGGCCGAGAAGTCGATCTTGGCCGACCGACCGAAGGTGCTCCGGGGCACGTTGCGGCTCTCAGGAACCACGAGCTGCTCGAACGCCTCGTCACTGGCTGGACGGGTGAGGGTGTTGCAGAAGGCGTAGTGGAATCGCTCAGGGGTCATAAGGACGGGCTTGTCTCCTGCGAGGGGGTTCACGTGAGGGAAGTTCGCACGCAGAAAGTGCGGGCTGAAGGAAACCACCCCAGGCGGGGGCGCAGAGCTGATCGAGACGCCCGCACGGGCATAGCCGTCGTTGACCAGCCGCTGGACCACGAGTCCGCCGATCGAGTGTCCGACCAGGATCGGGCGTTCGGGCAGGGCGTCGATCAGCGACTTGAGGTGCTGGGTCACATCGCCGAACGTCAGGTCGCCAAGCCTTGGGTCGACCTCGGAGCGCAAGGTGGCCGGATCACCCTCGTGATACGGCCATGAGGGGGCGCTGCAGGAGAAGCCCGACGAGGTGAACCGCTCGACCCACGGCGCCCAGCTCTGACCGTTGAGGTACATGCCGTGGATGAAGACGACGTGAGGAGCCATCCCACGACTGTAGGTGTGCAGACGCGCGAGTGCTGGATTCATGCGTGCTGGATTGTCGCGTGCTGGACTCGGGGCGCTGGAAACGGCCTGCGCCGCAGACCGGCCTGTTCCCAGGCGATCTGCGGCGCAAGTTCGATGTTCGGTCCTACTGCTGTCTCTCAGCTACTGCTCAGGGCAGCAGGGTGATGCGGTCCAGCGGCAACGGGGAGTACGGCGACACGGTCGGCAGGTACGCCGCGAAGCCGTCGATGTCGAGGCCTCCGAAGTACTTGTTGGTGCCGTTCATGAACGCCGCGAAGTTGTCGCCGCCATCGGAGAGGAAGTTGTTCGCCACGATGCGGTACACCTTGGTGCCGTCGTTCGGCACGGCAACATATTCCAGGCTGACCGGGTCCTTGATAGTGAGGGTCGTGACGGTCCGCGCGGTACCAGAACCGGTCACCGTGTAGTGCAGACCGTTGCTGACCTGCAGGAACTTGGTGCCCGAGTCGGCGTTGCTACCTGACCACTGCTGCCCAAGGAGGCTCCAGATGTCGGCGCCGGTCAGGTCCATCGAGACCAGGTAGTTGTTGAACGGCTGGACACTGAACGCCTCTTCGTACCGGATGATTCCATCTACAGGCTCGAGCACCGGCGTCAGAGCGAACTTCAGGTCGGCGCGGATGCCGCCTGGGTTCATGAAAGCGACGACCGGGACCTGGCCACCGGTGACCACGGACGGGTCGTTGACCTGTGCATCGGCGATCAGGTCACCGAGCGTGGACTCGCTGGTGTAGCCGTGGTAGCCGGTGAGGTCCTCGGAGATCGTGCCGAGCTCCTTGTTGGCGATCGGCGCGACCAGCGTCTTGTAGGTCGCGATGAGCGCGGTCTGGTCGGCAGCCGGGGCCACGTCCCGAGTCACGATCTTGTTCTCGCTCTTGACCGACGAACGCACGATGTCCTGGGTACGGCGGTCATACCTCAGGTTGGTCTCGGTGAAGAGCCGGCCGTAGGACGCCGCCGAGGTGACCATCCGCTGCTGGCCATTCGAGTCCGGCACGTTGCAGACGTAGGGCGCGTGGGTATGGCCCGTGACGATCATGTCGATCTGCGGGTCGAGGTTCTTCGCGATCGGCAGGATGCCCGAGTCAGTGGCCAGAGTGCCGCCCTTTGCGCAGGCGTAGTCGTAGGTGGGGTTCACGGTGAAGATGCTGGTGCTGTTCGGCGGGGTCCACGACTCTGAGACGGGTGTGCCGCCCTGGTGGACCAGCGCGACGATCGCCTTGACACCCTGCCTGCGCAGCACGGGCACGAGGTCGTTGGCCGCCTTGACCTCATCGGTGAACTCAAGGCCCGCGATACCGGCGGCCGTGACGATGCTCGGGGTCTCCTTCAGCGTGATGCCGATGAAGCCGATCTTCGCGCCCTTGAAGCTCTTGACCCAGTACGCCGGCAGGATTGTCTTGCTCTTGTCCTTGCTCCTGTCCTGGTGCTTGGCGTTCGCCTTGACGGTGGCCGCGTACTTGACGTTGGCCGCGAGCATGTGGAACTTCGCGCCGGTGAAAGTGCCTGCGGCGCAGGAGTTCTGGTTGTTCAGGCCATCGGGGCCGTCGGGCAGGCAGCCGCCGTACTGCAGGCGCTGGAGCTCCTTGTAACCCTCGTCGAACTCATGGTTGCCGAGCGCCGAGACCTCAAGGCCGAGTGCGTTCATCGCCTCGATCGTGGGCTCGTCATGGAACGCAGCGGACACCAGCGGCGAGGCGCCGACGCTGTCGCCGGCCGAGACGGTGATGGTGTTGGGGTTGCCCACCCGGGCGTTACGCAGGTGCGTGGCGAGGTACTCCGCGCCTCCGGCGCCCTCGTAGGTCACGTCGACTGCCGCAGTGCCGGCGGCGTTGAGCGCGTGACCGGTCACAAGCCGGGCGCTGGAGCCGGATGGGGGCTCGAGGTTCCCGTGGAAGTCATTGAAGGACAGGATCTGGATGTTCATCGTGTTGCGGCCGTGCGAGTCGGCCTGGGAGATCCCGGGGGTCATCAGCACCCCGGTTCCGGTGGCCAGCACCACAGCCATGACACCGGTAAGACGACGTGTGCGTAAAAGGGACATGAGGCTCCTGCTCATCTGGACGGCCGGAAGGGATCCCCTCCCGGGCCCGCAGGGTAACCCCGCACCACCGCTCTTGCCGGGGTGAAATCAGAGACGGGAGAGGAACACCGGTATGGCGGCCACGATCAGCCCCAGCCCCAGCACCAGTGAGTCAGCGGATCGCCACGGCGCCTGCTCGGCCCAGGTCCGGCGAGGGCCCCGCGCGACTGCGACCGGGGTCACCCCGGCCAGGCTTCCCGCGAGCGAGGCCGCGACCGGCGAGGCTGCGGCCGAAAAGCCGCGCGCCTCCATCGCCACAGCCATTCGCCCGGCCTGGCGAAGTGTCTCGATGAGCAGTCCGAAGGTCAGCGCCGCGAGGGAGCGGGCACGGCCCGCCACCGAACGGCCAGGCCCCAGCCCGCGCACCCGGCGAATGCGGGCGAGCTGGTCCCAGTGCTCACCGAGGCCTTCGAACCGGTACAGCGCCGCAACCGCGGCCACGACCGGCCGGGCCGGGAGTCGCAGACGCTGACCCAGATGATCTCCCAGAGCGGAGGGGTCGATGCGTGAGGCGAGCAGCACGCCGGGCACCACGAAGAAGGCGACCCGCAGCCCGGCGAGGGCACCTGATGAGAGCTCACGCCCCGGGCTGAGCAGCCAGTTCGAGAAGGCGACCGAGGCGACCGCGACCAGGCCCGGAAGGAGGCGGCGCCACGGCGGCCGGCCGACCCCCAGAACTAGCGGTGCCAAGGCGATCTCGGCCCCGACAGCGATCACGGCTGTCCTCAGGTCGGAGATGAACGGCGCACCCAGCACCAGCACGATCGAGGCCAGGAGCAGCGAGAGAGGACCACATCGGCCGGCCACACCGGCGAAGCGGCCTGCCTGCACATCCACCGTAGGCAGGCTCGCTGGCACAGCGACAGCGGGCACGCCCACCGGCACAGCCACGACCGGCAGGCTGCCCGGGCTGGCGCTCGCAGGCGACTCATCGGACCCCGTGGATGGCTCGACCGGCGCGCGCGGGCGCCGCGGCTCAACTGCGCAGTCGGCGATCCGCCCGGCCCGCAACGTGATCTGCCGGTCGGCAAGCGCGATCAGCAACGGGTCGTGCGTGGCCAGGACAACCCCGACCCCCGCGTCCCTCGCGGCGACGACAACTCCGGCCACGGCCGACCAGGTCAGCCTGTCCTGGCCGACGCTCGGCTCGTCCAGGACGAGGACCGATGGACCGTGGGCGATGGCACCGGCCAGGGCGAGTCGCCTCTGCTCTCCACCCGAGAGCTGGTGGGGGTCCACCCCGGCCAGCGCGGTCAGGCCCAGCACCTCCATGAGGCCGTCGACCCTGGCCTGAGCAGCGTGGTCGTCCAGGCCGAGGCGGCGACTCGTCGACAGCACGTCGTCGCGGACGGTGCGTCCGACGAGCGCCTGCTCGGCCTGCTGCGGCACCCAGCCGAAGCGGGCGGCAAGTGACCGCGAGGTCCAGCGATGCAGGGCTGCGGGAGAGCCCACGCCCATGCCGGTCATCAGCCCGTCCCTGCCGAGCACCCGGCCTAGGTCGGGACCTTCGACGCCGGCCAGGAGCGCTGTCAGGGTCGACTTGCCGGCGCCACTGGGGCCGACGACAGCCACGCACTCGCCCGCACGGACTTCTGCACTGACATCCACCAGGGCCCGCACCATCCTGGCCGGGCGGTTTGAGGACATCACCGAAGCCCGGGGCTTGCGGACGACCGAAACCGACTCTGCCGAAACGAGCACCTCGCTGCCCGGAGCACGGATGGGAGCGCACAGCGCCCTGTCAACGTCCAGTCGCGCGGGAGCAGGCATTCCTGGCACCCAGACCCCCTGGGCGGCCAGAGGGCTCGCCGACAACGCCAGCGTCGCCGCCACCGGTCCATCGACGCTGACCCGGCCGGCCGGATCGAGGACGACCAGGCGATCGACATGGTCGGCCCATTCGGACAGCTGATGCTCGACCATCACCAGAGTGGCCCCCGAAGCACGGACCGCCGACACGATCGCCCCACGCACCACCGCGGCGGCCGCCGGGTCGAGCATCGAGGTCGGCTCGTCCAGCAGCACCAGCCGCGGCGTCAGGGCGAGAACACCGGCCAGGGCCAGTCGCTGGGTCTCGCCGCCGGAGAGCGCGCTGGTTTCGTGGTCCTCGTCGTACGGGAACCCCACCGAGGCCAGCGCCGACCGGACCCGGGACCAGATCTGGGCACGGGACATACCGAAGCTTTCGGGGCCGAAGGCCACGTCGCGGCCGACCCGTCCGGCGACCAGGGCGTCGGCCGGGTCCTGCATCATCAGGCCGACCGACGAGCCGGTGGGCTGCGAACCGTCGATCAGCACCGAGCCGCTGAGATCCCCCGTCTCGGTCGCCGCCAGGACTCCGGCCAGTGCGCGCAGCAGGGTGGACTTGCCAGAGCCGCTGGGCCCGGCGAGGAGGACGCGCGAACCCGCCCCGATGTGCAGGCTGATCCCGGCCAGCACCGGTGTCTGTCGCCCGAAGGGTCGCCAGCTGAGGTCGCGCACGTCGACCACGGCGCCCCGCACGGCAGGGGTGGCCTCCACGAGCACGCCCGCAGGGCCGGTCTCAGGTGCGGTGCGACTCACGGATCTCCTGACCCGGCGGGAAGGCGTTCAGCGCACCTGTTCTGGCCAGGGCGCGCACCAGGAGCCAGCCGCCCACCCCCGCGATAACAGCGCCGGAGACCATGCCACAGCCGAGGTAGATGGCCTTCCACGCGCCGGAGTAGTCGGCGACGTAGGACTGCCATTCGAAGAGGACGATCTCGAAGACCGCCGAGAGGACGCCGCCGAGCACGGCCACCACGACGCCGTAGCGACGGTGCCGGAACAGTGCCACGGCAAGCTCGACGCCGAGGCCCTGCAGCACACCGGACAGCAGCACGGCGGCACCCCACTTGTTGCCCAGGAAGAGCTCGACATTGGCTGCCAGGAGCTCGGTGAACAAGGCCGCGCCCGGGCGGCGAATGACAAGTGCCCCGACGACTGCGGCGAGAAGCCAGACCCCGAGCATGAGCTCACCAGCGGGCGGGAAGCCCGCTGTGACCAGGCTGAGGAGCGGGTAGACGAAGGTGTCGAAGCTCCAGAACATCACGCCGAAGGCGACCGCGAGCATGGCGGCAGTGATCAGGTCCACCCCCCGCCAGCGCATCAGAGGTCGGGTGGCAAGCACGGTCACCCGACCCGTTCGAGATGGCCGGAGGTTCTGGGTGTCCTGTGCGAAAGGCGCGTTCTTACGTGGTTCAGTCATGAGATCTGGTTCCTTTTCCCGTGGAATCCGTGTGGCTGGATGCCTCGGGGAGGCGAGTACCCGTCATACGCGCTGGTGCCAGAGCACAAGCGGGCACTTCGAGCACAAGCCTGAGATTCTCAACTCCCTTCGCCGGTGCTAACCGGAGCAGGTTCGAGGGTCTGCGGCGAACCGCACTCTCAGCGCTTTGGGGCGCTCCCCTGTTGTTACACGGATGACGTTACACCCGTCGGCGTGGCAGGCTCGAGGTGCTGAGTCGAATCCGAGCTGGAGGTCGTCATGGGCAAGCTGGTGTGGAAGGTCATGGGCAGCGGTGCGACCGAGTTCGCGGATGTCGCGGCCCGGAAGCTCGTCACCACCGTCTGGAGGGTCGCGGTGGGCAAGCGGCCACCAGGGCACATCTCGGACCCCCGGGTGTCGTGGCCCGCGGCAATCGGCTGGGCGGCAGGCTCCGGCGCCGTCGTCGGCGTGGCCCGGCTGCTGGCCACCCGCAAGGCTGCTGCGTACTACACGAAATCGGCGGGCCACCCACCCGAGGCTCTGCAGGAAGGTCAGCTGGCGGTCGGCTCCCTCTGAACCCGGGCGGCCCGGGGCAGCAGCTCGTCCCGGTCAACCATCTCCGCGGTGGCGCGCGCACTCGGCGTGCCGACGTCCGGGTCGGCCTCCGCTTCCAGCAACGCCACGACCACGGCTTCCTCCCCGTGCAAGATCGCCCCGGCCAGCGGACTCTGGGCGCGGTCATTGGTGCGGTCGGGGTCGGCGCCCAGGTCCACCAGAGCGCTGACGGTCTCGGCATTCCCGTTGTAGGCCGCAAGCATCAACAGCGTGTTGCCGGCCGAGTCGGTGAGGTTCGCCGGGACACCGTGCTCGATATAGGCCTGCAACCTCTCGGTGTCACCCGCCCGCGCGTAGTCGAAGCAGGCGTGGGCGATCGTGACCAGCCGAGCGTCCAGCGCGTTGTCGACGCTGTCGTCCCACGGTCTGTCCTCGCTCATCAGTTCAGCCTATGACCAGTCAGCGCCCAGACCCGGCAATTCGTCAAAGACCAGCCAGGTACGCGTCGTCTGGACGCCCGGGATGCCCTGGATCCGCTCGAGGACGAGATCGCGCAGCGCGGCATTGTCGGGTGCCCGTACGAGCACCAGGACGTCGAAGTCCGCGCCGAGCATCGAGACGTGCTCGACGTAGGGCAGCTGCCCCAGGCGGGCGGACACCTCCCGCCACGTGTTCTGCTCGATGGACAGCGAGACGTATGCCGACGTCCCCAGGCCAGCACGTTCGTGCGCAATCTGTGCGGAGAACCCGGTGATCACGCCGTCAGCGACCAACCGGTCCACCCGTGCGTAGGCATTGGCCCGCGAGATGTGGACGCGCTCGGCCAACGAGCGGATCGACGTTCGAGCGTCCCGGCTCAGCTCCCTCAGGATCAGCCGGTCGGGGCGGTCCAATGGCCTGACCGACCGTCCCACCCCGGATGGCTTCGGTGTCGGCGGCGATGACACGTGGTCTTTCATGACCTCTCCTTTGAGCCGATTGTCTCTGATTCTACCGGGAATTTGGGACAAGGGTCTCGTAAGGGAGACGATTGAGCGTCAGATCACTCATCCCACACCGGTACGCACCACGCATGGGCCTGCGAGGCGCAACGCACGGCCGACCAGGACGCCCCCCACACTCTGGAGACCGACGCTGTGACCACGGATACGAGCACCACCCCTCCTGACACCGTGCCCGCCGGTCGGCCGTTCGCCCGGGGTCTGATGCCCGCGCCGCTGCCCGTGCAGTTCCTGGACGACCGGGGTCAGCGGGTCAGGGTGTTCAACGACGACTACCCCGACCCGTCAAGCCGGCAGCTCGTTGCCGCATACGGCGCGATGGTGCTGGGCCGACGGTTCGACATCCAGGCCACCGCGCTGGCGAAGCAGGGGCGGCTCGCCGTCTACCCGGCCTCGCGCGGGCAGGAGGCGTGTCAGATCGCTTCGATGCAGGTGCTGTCGCCAGATGACTGGGCGTTCCCGACCTATCGTGACTCGATGGCCCTGGTGACCCGCGGCCTGGATCCTGTCGAGGTCCTGACATCGCCGCACGGCGCCGCCCACTGCGGCTACGACCCGCGGGCAACCCGGACGGCTCCCCAGTGCACGCCCCTGGCGACCCAGCTGATCCACGCCGTCGGCTTTGCCTCTGGCGAGCAGCGCAAGGGTCGCCCAACCGTCGCCATGGCGTTCGTCGGCGACGGCGGCACCAGTGAGGGTGACTTCCACGAGGCGCTCAACTTCGCGGCCGTGTTCAAGGCCCCCGTCGTGTTCTTCGTCCAGAACAACCAGTACGCCATCAGCGTCCCGCTCTCCAGGCAGAGCGCCGCCCCAGCCCTCGGATACAAGGGAATCGGCTACGGCATCGCCTCCGAGCAGGTCGACGGCAACGACGCCATGGCTGTGCTCGCGGTGCTCAACAAGGCAGTGGCGCACGCCCGGTCAGGCCAGGGGCCGGTGCTGATCGAGGCGCACACCTACCGCCTCGATGCCCACACCAACGCTGACGACGCAACCCGCTACCGCGACTCCGACGAGGTCGAGGACTGGATGCGCCGTGACCCGATCGCCCGGCTCGAGGCCTGGCTACGCCACGAGGGACTGATCGACGACGCGTTCGTGGCTTCGGCAGCAGCCAGGGCCGAGGTCTTTGCCGCCGACCTCCGCGACCGGCTGAGCGTTGATCTCGCGCTCGACCCGATGTCGTTGTTCGCCAACGTCTTTGCCACCCCGACGCCGCAGCTTCTCGAAGAGCGCGCGATGGTCCAGGCCGAGCTCGAGGCCGAGGAGGCCAGCCGATGACCCTCACCACAGCTGCCGGTGCGCCGGGCAACGCCGCGCCCGCATCCCGGCAGATCACCATGTCAGGGGCCATCAACCGCGCGCTTCGTGACGCCATGACAGCGGATCCCGACGTCGTGGTCTTCGGCGAGGACGTCGGCACCCTCGGTGGTGTCTTCCGGGTCACCGACGGCATCTCCCGCGACTTCGGCGAGGACCGCTGCTTCGACACCCCGCTGGCCGAGTCGGGCATCGTCGGCTTCGCGGTCGGTATGGCGATGGCCGGATTCCGCCCTGTCATCGAGATGCAGTTCGACGCGTTCGCCTACCCGGCGTTCGAGCAGATCGCCTCGCATGTCGCCAAGATGCGCAACCGGACCGCGGGCATGCTCAACCTGCCGATGGTGATCCGGATACCCTTCGCAGGCGGTATCGGCGGTGTGGAGCACCACTGCGACTCCAGCGAGGCCTACTACGCGCACACGCCCGGCCTCAAGGTCGTCACTCCGGCTACCGTCGAGGACGCCTATGTCCTCCTGCGCGAGGCCATCAACGACCCCGACCCGGTCATCTTCATGGAGCCCAAGCGGCTGTACTGGTCCAGGGGATCCATCCCTGAGGCTGACGCGCCCGAGGCACAGACCTTCAGCTCCTTCGGTCGCGCTGCCGTGCGCCGTGTCGGAACCGACGTGACGCTGGTGGCCTATGGTCCGAGCGTTGACGTGGCCATGCAGGCGGCATCGGCCGCAACCGAGTCGGGCTGGTCGGTCGAGGTCGTCGACCTGCGCACCCTGGTCCCCTTCGACGACGAGACGGTGGTGGCGTCGGTCCGCAAGACCGGTCGTTGCGTCGTGATCCAGGAGGCCCAGGGGTTCGCCGGTTTTGGCGCCGAGGTCGCCGCCCGTGTCCAGGAGAGGGCATTTCACTCGCTCCATGCGCCGGTGCTGCGCGTCGCGGGTCTGGACATCCCCTATCCCCCGCCCAAGCTGGAGCACCTTCACCTGCCCGGCGTCGAGCGGGTCCTGGACGCGATCGCCCGGCTTCAGTGGGACGACGAAGCCGACACCCGCTTCCTGACCAGCGCCGGCAACGGCGGTGTCTCATGAGCGCCCCCACCGTCTCGGGCAGCGCGACCGCGAACGCCCAGACCTTCATGCTGCCGGACCTCGGTGAGGGCCTGACCGACGCCGAGGTGATCGAGTGGCATGTCGCTCCCGGTGACGAGGTCCAGGTCGACCAGATCGTGGTGACCGTCGAGACCGCGAAGGCGACAGTCGACCTGCCCTGCCCGTATGCCGGCCCGGTCCTCACCCTGCACAGTGACGCAGGAGCCGTTCTCGAGGTCGGCAGGCCGCTGCTCACCATCGGCGCGCACGGGATGTCCGACACCACACAGAGACCCGTCGCAGCGCAGAAGTCCGTCGCAGCGCAGAAGTCAGGCTCGGGCAGCGTCCTTGTCGGCTACGGCACCTCCGAGTCGACCCGCAGTGGCCGCCGCCGGGTCACCCCTGGGGATCGGGCAACCACCACCGGCAACGCCGGGTCGCGAGCCGACGCGCCGCTCGCAGCCTTTCCCACCGCGGCAGCGCCCACCACAGCGGTTCAGGTGCTTGCAGAACGCACCGTCGCACCGAAGGTCATCTCGCCCGTCGTGCGAAAGCTGGCCAGGGACAACGAGATCGACCTGACCGGACTCGCTCCGACCGGCCTCGGCCACATCATCCGGAGGGCCGACGTCGAGGCCGCCCTGCACTCTGGGGCGCAGCCCGGCACGGCCGGATCGGCGTCTGGCGAGGTGACCCCGGCCAGGGGCCCGGTCCGCGCGGACCGGGCTGGCGACATACGGATCCCGCTGCGTGGGGTGCGCAAGACGATCGCGGACAAGATGACCCGGAGCCGGCGCGAAATCCCCGAGGCGAGTGTCTGGGTCGATGTCGACGCGACCGGACTGATGGCCGCCAAGGACGAGATCAGGGCTGCCGATGCAGCTGCCGGTATCGGCCTGCTGGCCCTGTTCGCGCGGATCAGCGTCGCCGGCCTCACGAAGTTTCCTGAGCTCAACGCGCGGGTGGACGTCGAGGCCCAGGAGATCGTGCAGCTTCGCGACATCAACCTGAGCTTCGCGGCGCAGTCGCCTCGCGGGCTCGTCGTGCCCGTCGTCCGCGGTGCCGGCGAGATGACCACGGCCGAGCTGGCGGCTGCCCTTCGGGAGCTGACCGCCCTCGCCCGTGAGGGCAAGCTCAGCCTTGCCCAGATGACCGGCGGAACCTTCACGCTGAACAACTACGGGGTGTTCGGGACGGATGGCGCAACACCGATCATCAACCATCCCGAGGCAGCCATGCTGGGTGTCGGCCGGATCATCGATCGACCGTGGGCGTACCAGGGCCAGGTCGCACTGCGCAAGGTGGCTCAGCTGGGGCTGACGTTCGACCATCGCGTGTGCGACGGCGGGACAGCGGGCGGGTTCCTGAGATTCGTGGCCGACTGCGTGGAGAGGCCCGCACTGCTGCTGGCCGGGATGTAGGGGCATGTTCAGCGCCCACTGAGGCAACACAGAAAGAGGGACTTTCGGCCCTTATTGCGGTGATTTGTCGTCGCAGATTCTGAACCTGGTGGAACCAACCGTGAAGGTCGTTACAGAGGCGGCCAGTTGGTTCTCGCGGAGGTTGGGAGCAAT
>JBDTWH010000107.1:0-4843 GCA_040006795.1 Actinomycetota bacterium
CCTGCGTGCCGACGAGGACCTGCTCGTATGACGACCGCCTCCGTGAATCTCACGCCTGAGATCAAGCCTGAGATCAAGCCTGAGATCAAGCCTGAGATCAAGCCTGATGTCCTGGCTGGCACGGTTGCCTCAATTGACGTTGCGAACCTTCGCGAACTGCCTGCCGGAGAACGCGACTCGGCCCTTGCCGCTGTCTCGGCCGGGCTGGAGGGAAAGTCCGCGGAGGAGATTGCGGTGTGGGCGGCCGACGCGTTCGGGCGGGACGTCATCGTGGCGGCCTCGATGCAGGACGTCATACTCCCGCATCTCTTCGCCCAGGTGATCCCCGGCGTCGAGGTCCTGTTCCTGGAGACCGGATACCACTTCGCCGAGACGCTGCTGACCCGCGATGTGGCCGCCCGGGAGCTGGCGATCACCGTGATCGAAGCGCTGCCTGTCCAGAGCGTGGCCGAGCAGGACGCCGAGTATGGCGAGAAGCTGCACGACCGCGATCCGAACCTCTGCTGCTTCCTGCGCAAGGTCGAACCGCTTGCCCGGTCACTGGAGGGCCGGGTCGCCTGGGTCACCGGGGTGCGCCGGATCGAGGCGCCGACCCGGGCTGACACCCCGATCGTCACCTGGGACGACAAGCACGACCTGGTCAAGATCAACCCCCTGGTGGCCTGGTCCGACGAAGACGTCGAGGCCTACCAGGTCGAACATGACCTGCCTCGCAACCCGCTGGTGGCCCAGGGCTATCCGTCGATCGGATGCGCTCCCTGCACCCGCAAGGTCGCACCAGGCGAAGACCCCCGGGCCGGCCGCTGGTCCGGCAACGACAAGACGGAATGCGGAATACACCAATGAGCCGAACCCTGACCCTTGGCTACCTGGACACTCTCGAGTCCGAGTCGATCCACATCTTCCGCGAGGTCGGCGCA
Organism: Actinomycetota bacterium; assembly: GCA_040006795.1. GTDB lineage: Bacteria > Actinomycetota > Actinomycetes > Actinomycetales > Dermatophilaceae > UBA4719. Next base: position 921 of record JBDTWH010000107.1, read on the forward strand.
GAGTTCGAACGCCCGGTCCTGCTGTTCTCTGGTGGCAAGGACTCCGTCGTCATGCTGCACCTGGCGGCGAAGGCCTTCTGGCCCGGACCTGTCCCTTTCCCGCTCCTGCACGTGGACACCGGTCACAACTTCCCCGAGGTGCTGGCCTACCGCGACCGCGCTGTCGCCGAGAAAGGAGTGCGCCTGGAGGTCGCGGCGGTGCAGGACTACATCGACGACGGTCGCCTGGCTGAACGCACCGACGGGACGCGCAACCCGCTGCAGACCCAGCCGCTGCTTGACGCCATCGCAGGCCACAGGTTCGATGCGGTCTTCGGGGGCGGACGTCGCGACGAGGAGAAGGCCCGTGCGAAGGAGCGCATCTTCAGCCTGCGCGACGAGTTCGGAGCGTGGGACCCGCGCAACCAGCGGCCCGAGCTGTGGAACCTCTACAACGGCAGGCACCGGCCGGGGGAGCACGTCCGGGTGTTCCCGCTGTCCAACTGGACCGAGCTCGACATCTGGCGCTATATCGCCAGGGAGGACATCGACCTGCCCGGGCTCTACTACGCCCACCAGCGTGAGGTGTTCGAACGTGACGGGATGCTGCTGGCGGTCGGCCCTGTCTCTGTGCCGCGGGAATCCGAAACCGTTGTCACCAAACAGGTTCGCTATCGCACCGTGGGCGACATGTCCTGCACCGGCGCCGTCGAGTCCGACGCAGCGACCGTTCAGGACATCGTCATCGAGGTGGCGGCCACCCGCCTGACCGAACGTGGCGCGACCCGCGCCGACGACCGCATCTCCGAAGCGGCGATGGAAGACCGCAAGAAGGAGGGGTACTTCTAGATGCCCACAACTGCGACGACCAACCACGCTGCTGCAAGCAACGCTGCGACGAGTGAACCCAGCCATCCCACTCTGCTCCGACTGGCGACGGCCGGCTCTGTCGACGACGGCAAGTCGACCCTGGTCGGTCGGCTGCTGCACGACTCCAAGTCGGTCCTGGCAGATCAGCTAGATGCGGTCGAGCGTGTCTCGCGCGACCGTGGCCTGGCCCATGCCGACCTCGCGCTTCTCACCGACGGACTGCGCGCCGAACGCGAGCAGGGCATCACCATCGACGTGGCCTACCGCTACTTCGCCACGGCCGACAGGTCGTTCATCCTGGCTGACTGCCCGGGCCACGTTCAGTACACCCGCAACACCGTCACCGGTGCCTCGACCGCCGACGCGGTGGTCCTGCTGGTGGACGCACGCAAGGGCGTCCTCAAGCAGACCCGGCGGCACCTTGCGGTGACTGCCCTGCTGCGCGTGCCGCATGTGATCGTCGCCGTCAACAAGATCGACCTGGTCGACTTCGACGAAGAGGTCTACTCGCGGGTCGCGGCGGATCTCGCCACGGTGGCTTTCGACCTCGGGCTCCCCGACCTGATCAGCGTCCCGGTCTCGGCCCTCGATGGCGACAACGTCGTGGACCGCTCGTCGCGCACCGACTGGTACACGGGGCCGAGCCTGCTCGAGATCCTCGAGACCCTGCCGGTCGCCGACGACCCGAGCCACGAGGAGTTCCGGTTCCCGGTCCAGCTGACCCTGCGACCACAGGAGGCCGCGCGCGACGCCGCCCACCGTGAGTACCGCGGGTATGCCGGTCAGATCGCCTCCGGTGTCGTCCAGGTCGGCGACGAGGTGGTGGTCCTGCCCAGCGGACGCCGGACAACCGTCATCGGCATCGACACGGCCGACGGTGAGCTGACCGAGGCCTTCGCCCCCCGCTCGGTGGCGCTGCGTCTGGCCGATGACATCGACGTGGCTCGCGGGGACCTGATCGCTGGGGCATCCTTCGCCCCCGAGCCCACCCGGGACCTCATGGCCACCGTCTGCTGGCTCTCGGCCGAGCCACTGAGCAAGCACAGCAGGGTGCTGCTCAAGCACACCACCCGCACCACCCGGGCCATCGTCGGTGCTGTCGACGGGGTCCTGGATCTTGATGCCCTGCAGATCGTCCCCGCCCACGACCTGGGCCTCAACGACATCGGGCGTCTGCGGATCCGCACCGCGGAGCCGCTGGCCGCTGAGCCGTACGCGAGGCACCGTCGTACCGGGGCGTTCCTGCTCATCGACGCGCAGAGCGGGCAGACCCTTGCCGCCGGCATGGTCGGAGACCCTCTGGCCGGCAACGGCGAGCACGCCGACGAGTGGGACATCTAGGCGCCGTGGCCACCACTGCGTCGGCGGCAGTCCTGCTGCTCAGCCACGGCAGCCGGGACCCCAGAGCCGGGCTTGTCGTCGGCGAGCTGGTCCGGGCTGTCACGGCCGGTACGGGCAGGGTGGTGCGTGCGGCTTACCTGGACTTCGCTGAGCCGGACGCGACCGTCGGGCTGCGGCGGCTGGCGGCTGAAGGCTTCACCTCGGTCCGTGTCGTGCCGCTTCTGTTCACGCCGGGCTATCACCTGACCCATGACGTTCCGCTTGTCCTGGCCGCCAGCGGCGTCACCGAACGGATGGACGTCAGCGTGGCACCATCCCTGCTGGGCGGCGGGACTCGTCAGCGCGAGCTCTTGCTGATGGCACTGGTCGACCGCCTGATCCAGGCCGGGTCCGATGGTGACGTTGACGGGCTGGTCCTGGCATCGGCCGGGTCGAGCTCGCAGGAGGCGCGGCTGTGCATCGAGAGCCTCGCCCGGGACCTTGGGCGCTCGCACGGCATAGCGGTAGAGCCGGCGTTCGCGTCTTCCGGAAACCGCACGCCGGCCCAGGCGCTGGAAGCCCTGTCCGAACGAGGGGTTCACAGACCGGCGGTCGCCTCGCTCTTCGTGGCACCGGGCAGGCTCTCTGACTCGGTCGCCGCCGGTTGTCCGGACGTCCCGGTGGCGGACCCTCTGGGGATGAGCCCGGCATTCGTCGAGCTGCTGGTCACCCAGACCCGGTCCAGGACATACAGTGGCGCGTCTCGTCTCTGAGCGTCCGACCCTTCACCTCGCTCATCCGCCCACCGTTGTTTCCCCGCAGGACCTTTCACCGGGCGACTCGGTCACACCTTCCTTGGGGCCTTACCGGTTGCCTTGGCAAACATCCGCAGCACCTTGTGTCCGGGGTCGGCGGTGGGGTCGAACATCAGCGGGCAGCCTCCGTCGATCACCGTGATGCCGTTTTCGCGCCCGTACTTTGTCGCGACTTCGGAGACGCTGCCGGTGCCGAACATGCGGTGCATCCACACACGCTCGATGCCGAGCTCGACGCACTCCTGCATGGTGTCTCCTGCGAACTCCGCCCTGGTACCGATCACCACCGCCTCGACACCTCCGGGAACCGACTTCAGGTCCTGGTAACACTCGTCACCTTCGACGTGGTCCGCGTTCGGGTTGATCGCGAACACCGTGTAGCCCCGATCCCGCAACCTGCGGTACACGACGTTCGCCCCGTGTCCCTCCGGCTTTCGGGAAACTCCCGTCACGGCGACTCGCTTGCTCGCCAGGAACTGCGTTGCGGCCTCTTTCACACTGATCATGGTTACCTCCTACGCGCCAGAAAACCGCGCATACAGACATACGAATCCGGGTCCCCGGCGATGAGAAGGGACTTTGGTCCTTAAGACACCTCGTGCTTGTCAAGTTCAGACGGGGCTCGACGTCACCCGCGTAAGGCTGCTGGAGCCGGCGGATACCAGCCGACGCTCCCGGCGTCTGCGCTCAGCTCCTGGTCAGCCTGAAGGTCGGCTGGTCGAGGGGGCCGGGGAGCCTGCGGAAGTAGCCGTTCATCTCGCGACCTGCCTTCTTGCGGTAGGCCTTCAGGATGTCTTCCCTCCCATCCGCGGGCACCTCCGTGGTCGCATACGTCTCGAACTGGCCCTTCTGACCCAACCGGATCTTCCCGGCCGCACGGACGTTCTTCACCCAGTCGGACTCCCCGCGGGGCGAGACAACGAAAAGCGAGCCGTCGAG
>JBDTWH010000108.1:0-16823 GCA_040006795.1 Actinomycetota bacterium
CCGGTCCACGGGTCGTCGCCCCACGGCCCGGTTCCTCCGCCGAACATGTTGCGCCCCATCACGGTCGCGCCGATGTTGGCCATCGAGGCCTCTACCACGGGGGTGCTCTCGTTGATCACGCCACCGTCGAGACCTTGCTGCTTGCGCCAGGCGCCCAGCGGGAAGACCCAGTCGTGCAGGTGCATACCGCCGACGCCCAGCGGGTTGTCGAGGTCCTGGGCAGGGCCTGCAACGAAGCCGTCGAGGGACATGGCGATCCAGAGTCTGAGCTTGCTCACGTGCTGCTCCTTTCGCGGCGTCGTTCACAGGGTCGCAGCCTCACCAGGAGCTGTACAGGGCGATCATGGCGGCCGCGACCATTGTCACCATCGCGATGGTCATCATGCTCTTCGCCAGAACTCCCGGACGTCAGGGCCGACGCACCTCGTCTGCTGTGGCCCCACCAGCCGGTGAGTGCCAGACTGACCGAGATGAGGGGTGATCCGGCGGTGCTGCGCGATGGTTCGGCTGTCCTCATACGTGAGGTCAGGGCCGGGGACGCACCGCTGCTGGCCGACGGCTTCACCCGCCTGAGCTCCAAGTCTCGGCAGCTGCGATTCCTGACCGGCAAACCGAACCTCACCACAGCGGAGCTGCGTTATTTCACCGAGATCGACCACCACAACCACGAGGCGCTTGGCGCACTGGACCCGGCTGATGGACGTGGACTCGGAATTGCTCGCTACATCCGGGATGTCGAGGACCCCGAGCGAGCCGAGGTCGCTGTCACCGTCGTCGACGACTGGCAGCGACGAGGGCTCGGCACCGAGCTGCTGGGCCGCCTCACCGATCGTGCCCGTCGTGAGGGTATCCGGCACTTCACCGCGCTGGTGGCCGACGACAACTCGGCCGTGGTCGGGCTGCTCGATGACAGCAGTGTCGGTGTTCATGTCATCCAGCGCGAGCCCGGCACCGTCGAATACGAGATCGAGCTGCCTCCTCGAGGTCTTGGCGACGGGCTCCGTGGGATGTTGCGTGCTTTCGGCCGCCGTCAGATCCAGGCGCCGGCGTCGATCCGCGACACGGAGTCTTGACGACGGCTCCCGAACCCGTGTTGGCTCGGGGTGGAAGGGGGTGCTCAATGTCGAAGCCACGAATCGTGCTGACCGGACTGCTGGCCGTCGGCGTGCTGCTCCTGGCCTCGTGTGCCGCCGGGCCGAACAATGTTGCTCAGGTCAACGCCCTGCACATCGCGGGGTTCTGGCAGGGCCTGTGGCAGGGACTCATCAGCCCGATCACCTTCCTGGTCTCGCTGTTCAACAACAACGTGAACATCTATGAGGTGCACAACGACGGCAACTGGTACAACTTCGGTTTCATGATCGGGGTGTCTGCAACGTTCTCAGGCATGGGCCGAACCGGCGCGGCCGCTAACTCGTACCGCAGGTCAGAGCCACGACCCCATTGACACCACGACCCCATTGACACCAAGAACTCCGCAAGGATGGGGACTGACAGCACCAGAGGTCATACAACGTCCGGTTGTGGTCTGACTGCACCCAGCTCCTCGAGGGCAGCGGACAGGCCCTCGACGAAGGCCAGAAGATCCGGGATGGCGTCGGCGTCGGCGACGATGTCGAAGTTCAGCTGACCTGCGTAGGACAGCACTCCGACGCTGAGCGGGATGTTGCCCTGAACCAGTCCAACCTGGAACACCTCCAGCACCCTCGCGCCGGCGAAGTACATCGTCGCCGCAGGGCCCGGCAGGTTGCTCACCAGGAGGTTGACCAGCTTCTGATGAAACATGGCCCGAACCATCCATCGCTGCAGGATCCGCCCGCCGGGCTGGTATGCAGCCTCGTCCCTCTGTGGTGCGGTGACCGCGGCGATGTACTCAAGGCGCCCAACCGCGTCAGGTTCGCACACGGGCAACGGGGCGTACCTGACCCCCACCTCGTTGCCGCTGACGACCTCATCCCCTCGGCCGCGCAACGATGCCGCCACTGAGACCCGCAGAACGAGATCCGGACGCAGCTCGCCGCGACTTTCGAGGAGTCGGCGGGCGCCGCCTGCCATGGCCGCGAGCACTACGTCATTGACCTTTGCGCCGTGCGCGTGTGCTGTCGCCCTTGCGCCGGCAAGGTCGGCTCGCACGAGCATCAGCCGTCGTTGTGTGCCGACCGGCTCGTTGAGCGACACCTGTGGCGCGACACCGGCACGGATGAGTCGGCGTACCTGTCCTAGTCGCGAGGCGAGGTCGTGACCGACTGCCCCCGGCCGGCGCGCGCTGGACACGGCTCGAGATACTGCCCCCGCCTGGCGGAGCAGGTGATCGGCATAGAGCTCCCGAGCACGCGGTAGGGGTCTTGGACGTTGCCTTGTCGGAACCGGGGAACGGTCTTCGGGGCTCGTGTCGAACAAGACGCCGAGCAGGTCGAGGGCCGCGATGCCGTCGGCTACCACGTGGTGCAGTCGAATCAGCAGGGCGACGGTGCCGTCTTCCCGCCCTGTCACCAGCCACATCTCCCACAGTGGCCCGGAGCGGTCCAGCCGGGTCGCGTTCAGGTCGCAGACTGCCTCCAGCATGGATGCCTCGTCGGCCGGATAGCCCAGATGGTGGAATTGCACGTGGTTGCGGATGTCGAACGCCGGGTCATCCACCCACACCGGCGATCCGGCGGCGAAAGGGGGGTGGTGCAGCTTCTGGCGCAGACGGGGCGCCAGCCACGTCCGGTCATCGACGAGCCGCTGGACTCTCTCCTCGTGAAGTCGCCCGGAAGCGTCCTGCAGTGACACGCCGTCAACGATGGCCAGCGCGGCCACATGCATCGGCAACCCGTGGTCCTCGATCCGGAGGTAGCCGGCGTCCAGTGCCGTCAACCGGTCGAGGCGGAGCACCCCCAAGCGCGAACTGGCCTGTGTCACCGGTGTCCAACCGGTCCCTGCTGCCATGGCACCAGTATTGCTGGCGGGTTGGGGCTCCGGCCACGTGAGCGGCTCCGCCGCCCGGCTGAGTACTCTGCGTCAGGTGGCACCCCGCCAAACCGTGGGTCGACGGGGTGGAGGGCTTACCTTGGGAGATCAGGTGGACATGGAGCAGGCGGGCACGTCAGAAGGCACGTCAGAAGGCACGTCAGAACAGGGGGAGGGCCAGGGCCCTCTCAGCGGGCGTCCCTGGTTGACAAGCTATGCGCCCGGGGTTGTGGCCGACGTCCAGGTTCCGGACGAGTCGCTGCCCGAGATGCTCGCATCCAGCGCAGGGCGTTTCGGCGACCGGGTCGCGCTGGACTTCTTCGGCGCGGAGACGACCTACCTCCAGCTGGCCGGACAGGTAGGTCGGGCCGCCGGGGCCTTGCGTGCCGCAGGTGTGCGGGCAGGGGACCGGGTGGCACTAGTACTGCCCAACTGCCCACAGCACGTGGTTGCCTTCTACGCCACCCTGCGGCTGGGTGCCGTTGTCGTGGAACACAACCCGTTGTATACCCGCGCGGAGCTTCAGCATCAGCTGTCCGACAGCGGGGCAACCGTCGCCGTCTGCTGGGACAAGACGGCACCTGTCATCGACGGACTCCGGGGGGAAACCGCGCTGCGGACCATTCTGGCGGTCGATCTCACTTCGGCACTGCCATGGCGCCGGCGACTGTTGCTGCGGCTGCCGGTGACCAAGGCCCGCGCGGCACGAAAGGCGATGACCGGCCCGGTTCCGCCCGGGGTGCTGAGCTGGGAGGGCGTCACATCCTCGGCCGCCCCGATCGCCGCCACGCACCCGCAGCCCGGCCCGCAGGACATGGCTTTGCTCCAGTACACCGGTGGAACCACGGGCACACCCAAGGGCGCCATCCTGACCCATCGCAACCTGAGGGTGAACGCCGCCCAGGGGCGGGCATGGATGCCTGGCCTGAAGGACGGCGAGGAGACCGTCTACGCGGTGCTGCCCCTGTTCCATGCCTACGGCCTCACGCTTTGCCTGACCTACTCGATGAGCGTCGGGGCCACGCTTGTCCTGTTGCCCCGGTTCGATCTTGACCAGATGCTGGAGGCGATCGCACGGCGCCCCCCGACCTTCCTGCCCGCCGTTCCGCCGATCTACGAGCGGCTGGCTGCGGCGGCCCAGGAGGGCCGGGTCGACCTCACCTCCATCCGCTACGCGATCTCGGGCGCCATGGCGTTGCCTCCCGCGGTCGTTGCGACATGGGAGTCGGTCAGTGGGGGCCTGCTCGTCGAGGGCTATGGGATGACGGAGACCTCGCCCATCTCGCTGGGCAACCCGGCAGCGGCAACCCGGCGGCCGGGGACGGTCGGTGTCCCGTTTCCCTCAACCCGAATCCGTATCGTCGATCCTGAGGATCCGTCCCAGGACCTGCCCATCGGCGAGCAGGGCGAGCTGCTGATCGGCGGCCCGCAGGTGTTCACGGGCTACTGGAACCGCCCGGAGGAGACCTCCGCGGTGCTCCTTCCGGGCGGATGGTTGCGCACCGGCGACATCGCCGTCGCCGACGCGGACGGCTTCATCAGCATCGTTGACCGGATCAAGGAGCTGATCATCACCGGTGGCTTCAACGTGTACCCCTCGGAGGTCGAGGAGGTCCTGCGGGCCCTGCCTGAGATTGAGGATCTGGCCGTGGTCGGCGTCGCGGCGGCAGGTGACACGGGCGAGGAGGTCGTGGTGGCAGTCGTGCCCGTCGAGGGCGCCACGATCGACGCGGATCGGGTGCGTGCTTTCGCACGCGAGCAACTGACGGGCTACAAGGTGCCCCGGCGGGTCGTGATCATGGAGGACCTCCCTCGCTCCCAGATCGGTAAGATCTTGCGGCGCAGGGTCCGTGACCGGATTGAGGCGATGGAGACCTTCGACGTCGGCTGACAAGTCTGCGATCAGGACAGCTTGACCTTGACCCCGGCCGAGGATACGGAGTCGTGAAGCTCGAGGCTCGTGATCACGGTTCCGGGAGGCACGTCGAACAGCATGTGAGCGTCCTTCACGGTGTGGCCCGGGTTGATCTTCTCGAGGAAGATCGCCTCAGCACCTGCCATCGCCGTGATCGCAGGACTGGTCGCGAACCTCTGACCGTCGTCGCTGACCGCGAACTGGTTCGTGGCCGTGAGGGTCAGAGGTTGATAGCCGATGTTGGTGACATCGACTCGGATGATCACGAATGCACCCTGGGCTTTCTCGACGGTGCCCAGCCGGCTCGTAAGGGTGTTGCCGTAGCTCGCCGGCGAGGTCACGGTGAAGGAGAACCTGCCGTCGCGGACGCTCTGTCCGAGGCTGCCGGCGGGGATGTTGTCCTCGAAGTCGGCGTTCAGCTCCGTGGCGCTCCTGGTGCGGTCGAAGAGGCCCGGGTCGTTGCCACCGGTAGTGAGCATGAGCACCAGGAAGACGAGACCAACGGCCGACGGCAGGGCGAAGCGCTTCCTCCTGAACCAGGGCTGCGTCGGATCGGCATACTCCTGCTCGGTCATTTCGTCCCATCCCCTCACGACCTCCGGCAGGGCACCTCGTGCTCCATAACAGCGTCATTCTTACGCTAGTTCCGGCCTCAACAGGCCCTAACCGGCGTGGTTTCTGTTTTTGACAATTTCTGGGCTCAGGCGTTCCTGACGCCAAAGTGATGTTCACCAGAGGTGAAGACAGCAAGGACTGCGGTTTCGCCGGGCAAAGCGGTGGTGGCTGGCGCAGAATTGGGCATGCACGGCGCACCCACAGAGCCCCGACCGGCCGGCTTGGGCATGTGGCAACTTGGAGGACATCTCATGAAGGCTCTGGTGTACCACGGACCGAATCAGAAGTCGTGGGAAGAAGTGCCCAACCCCAAGATCATCGACCCGAGCGACGTGATCGTCCAGGTGGACACGACCACGATCTGCGGGACCGACCTGCACATCCTCAAGGGAGATGTCCCGGCCGTCACAGACGGGCGGATCCTCGGGCACGAAGGGGTCGGGACGATCACCGAGGTGGGTTCCGCGGTGACCAACCTGGTGGTGGGTGACCGGGTCATCATCTCCTGCATCACCTCCTGTGGATCATGTTCCTACTGTCACCAGGGGCTCCCCGCGCACTGTCTGAACAAGGAGGGGACGTCCGGCATCGGCTGGATCTTCGGCCACCTCATTGACGGTACGCAGGCGGAGTACGTACGCGTGCCCTTCGCGGAGAGCTCCCTGCACAAGCTTCCGGAAGGGGTCAGCGACGAGGCCGCGGTCATGCTCTCCGACATCCTGCCCACGGGCTTTGAGATCGGGGTGCGAAACGGCCGGGTCAAGCCCGGGGATGTCGTAGCAGTCATCGGCGCGGGCCCGGTGGGCCTTTCGGCCATCATGACCGCCGGACTCTACGGCGCGGCCCGCGTCATCGCTGTCGACCTCGACGACAACCGGCTTGCCCAGGCCAGGAACTTCGGCGCCACTGACACGGTCAACAGCGGCGACCCCGACTGGAAGGCACAGGTGCTGGCTCTCACCGATGGTGGCCGGGGCGTGGACGTTGCGATCGAGGCAGTGGGCATACCGCAGACCTTCACCATGGCCACCGAGATCATCTGCCCCGGCGCGACGGTGGCCAACGTCGGTGTCCACGGGACCTCGGTCGAGCTGAAGCTCCAGGACCTGTGGATCAAGGACGTCGCGATCACCACTGGCCTGGTGAGCGCCACCACCACGCCGATGCTGCTCAAGCTCGTCGCCCAGGGGCGGCTCAGGCCAGAACAGTTCGTCAGCCACCGGTTCACGTTCGACACCATCATGGATGCCTACGACACCTTCGGCCGGGCAGCCGAGACGAAAGCCCTCAAGGTGATCATCACCCGCTGACGCCTGCAGGTTCGAGACGACACCGGGGGAGGGCCTGAGGTTCCTCCTCCGGTGACGTCTCGCAGGTTGTTCGCAAGCCCGGTGGCAGGGCCGGTCAGGTGTCTGGCGTGCGCTTCTGCGGATAGGGCGTTTCGCCACGGGCCAGCATGGCGACGAACTGCTCGATCCGACGCACCCGGGTTTCCGGGCGTCTTGCGCTCTCCAGCCGATAGATCACCGCGAAGCGGTTCTGGCTGGTGAGGATCTCGAACATTGCCCGCGCCCGGGGTTCGGCGCTCAGCGCCGCGTCGAGGTCGGCTGGCGTCGCCTGGCTTGCCTGGCCGGAGTATGCCGCCTCCCACCTCCCGTCGGCCTTCGCCTGCTCAACCTGCCTCAGGCCCGCCGGCTGTATCCGACCCTCGCTGATCAGAGCGGACACGATTCCGACGTTGCGCGCAGACCATCGGCTGCGTGCCCGTCTCGGGGTGAACCGGGTTACGTAGGTCTGCGCGTCTCGCCGGCCCACCTGACCATCGATCCAGCCCTGACACAGCGCTTCGGCAAGCGCCGGGTCGTAGGTGAGGGTCGTCGGGTCGGTGGTGCCCTTCTTCGCCAGGACCAGCCAGATACCCGCTGAGGTCTGGTGATTCTCCCGGAGCCAGCCTCGCCACTCCCGGGCGTCAGCGACGATCAGCTCCGGCAGCCCTGCGCTGTTCGCAGAAGTCGATGCGGGGGTCACTCCTGACACCTCCTCGCACCATGATGCCTTCTGCATCCAGGGGTCCTGCCCTACAGAATAGGGCTGGCGTTTACCGAGGATGCCTTCCCACGGGCTGCTAATCCAGAGACAATTCGGACGGTCTGAAGGACGCCCGGGGGAACCCAAGACAGAGGGAGCGCACGGTGACGGCCAAGAAGTCAGGGCGGGTCCGAACACCGGTGGCGTACCGGACACATGACGTCCCGGTGGACGGTGGAACCCTGCGCGTCGGTGAATGGGGTCCTGGCGACTCCGACAACACCGCCGTCCCGACGGTGATCGCCGTGCACGGGATCACCGCGTCGCACCTGGTCTGGGCGCCGATCGCCAAGGCCTGCCCCCAGGTTCGGCTCATTGCCCCGGACCTGCGCGGCAGGGGTCGCAGCGCGGGGCTGCCCGGGCCCTTCGGGATGGCAAGGCATGCGGCCGATCTGAAGGCGGTGATCGATTCGCTGGAGCTGCCGAGCGCGCTTCTCGTCGGGCATTCGATGGGCGGTTTCGTCGCGGTGGTCGCAGCCCGGCAGTATCCCGACCTGTTCAGTCAGGTGCTTCTGGTGGACGGCGGCCTTCCGCTGGCCGTTCCAGAGGGCATCAGCCAGGAGGACCTGCTCGAAGCCACGCTCGGCCCGGCCGCCGCACGCCTGTCGATGACGTTCCCGGATCGAACGGCGTACCAGGAGTTCTGGATGAGGCACCCGGCCTTTGCCGGCGGGCAGTGGACCCAGGCAGTCGTCGACTATGCCAACTACGACCTGACCGGGGCCGAGCCGGCGATGACCCCGTCAGCCTCGCTGGAGGCGGTCAGGCAGGACTCGATGGATCTGTACGGTGGGGGAGTCGTCCTGGAAGCACTTGTCGACCTGGCCGGGCGGGGCAAGCCCATCATCCTTCTGACGGCACCCCGAGGACTGCTCAACGAGGAGCCGGGTCTCTACAGCCCGGGTGAGCTCGTGCGCTGGAAGACCGAGCTGCCTGCTGTGACGGTCTTGGAGGTACCTGATGTCAACCACTACACGATCGTGCTGGGGACCGCGGGCGCCGAGGCGGTAGCCCGCGAGCTGCGGCTACTTCTGGGCGTCTAGATCGGCCGCGGGCGGCCGTCCTGTGCTTGGGGCCCTTCACGTGAAGGGACTTTCGACTCTGCCGCTGCGGGAGCACAAGCGCGACGATCGGTGTCATGCAGACATCCACCACGCCCGGACCTGCGCGGGCGCAGTCGCCGGACTTCGCGCCCGACGTGGTGGCCGGGCTGGTCAACGACGGGATGGCAACCCTGGTCGCGGGTGCCGCCGTCCGGGAAGCCCTGCACCGTGGATCCCGGGTGCGTTTCGTCCAGGTGCTTCCTGCAGGCCTGAGCGCAGAGGACCGCGCGGAGATGGACGTGGCAATGTTCGGGGTCGCCCTGCGGGCCCTGCATCGCCAGCGGAGGGTGCCGTGCACCTTCGAGACGGTGGAGGGGCAGGCTGCGATGACACTGGTTGAACGGAGCCGCGGGGCGTCAGTGCTGGTGGTGGGTCGCGACGCACCGGACTCCGCTGATCCGGTGGGCAAGTACTGCCAGGAGCATGCGTGCTGCGACGTCCTGACCGTTGCCGGGCCCGAGCTCTCGCTGGAACCGGCAGGTGGCACCAAAGTGAGCACGGCCGACAAGAACTAGTTGATCGGATTCCCCCTAGAATCGGCAAGGTGGAGGACGACCAGCGTGCTGAGGTACCGGCATCTCCGTGGCCGGTCGCTGCCACGCTCGACACGGTCAGCCTGCTCAATGAGCTCAGAGGTCGTGAGCAGGCGTCCAACCGGGCACAGCAGCGACTGACCGCGCTGCTGGACGCCGTGATGGCAGTCACCGCAGACCTCGAGCTCGCGGACGTCCTCACCCGGATCGTGCATTCAGCGTGCGAGCTCGTCGACGCGAAGTACGGCGCTCTGGGTGTTCTGGGCCCCGATGGTGAGCACCTCGTCGAGTTCGTGACGCAGGGAGTCACCGCGGATGAGCGGGAAGCGATCGGTCCCCCGCCCCGCGGCCACGGCGTGCTCGGCATGCTCATCCGGGAAAGCAGACCCAGGCGGCTGCCGGACATCATGAGTCATCCCGACTCGTATGGCTTTCCGCCCGACCACCCCAAGATGCACAGCTTCCTGGGCACGCCGATCCGCATCCGGGACGAGGTCTTCGGCAACCTCTATCTGACCGAGAAGAAGGAGGCTTCGGAGTTCACTCCGGACGACGAGGCGATCCTGGTTGCGCTCGCGGCCGCCGCCGGCATCGCCATTGACAACGCGCGCCAGTATGAGGTGAGCCGGCAGCAGCGGCGGTGGCTGGCGACCACCGGGGCGGTGACCCAGCTTTTCCTCGAGGGTGGGGGCGAACGGTCGGCGATGCACTTCCTGGCTGAGCGCACCGCCGAGCTGTCCCAGGCACAGCTGACGATGGTTGCCCTGTATGACGATGACGGAGCCCTCGTGGTGAGGGCTGTGCACTCGTCTCAGCCCGACAGAGGTGAAGGAACGACCGATACCGCGCTGGGGACAGTCCTTCGCGAACGTCACTGGCGTGAGCTCGTGGCCTCCCGCGAGCCCGTTCTCCTGCTCACCAGGCCCGGTGACCCGACGGTGGACGGTCTCACCACTGACGTCAGAACACTGGGCGAATCCGATCCCGACGGTCCGACGGCACTGCTGCCGATCACGGTGGGGGACGACGAGATCGGTGTCCTCGCCGTCGCCTGGGCTGGGGATGACGAGTCGATCGTTGGCAACGTCGTGCCTCCGCTGGCCGCCCTTGCCCAGCAGCTGGGGCTGGCGCTGGTGGCAGCTCGCGGCCAGCAGGACCGTTCACGCCTCGCCCTGCTGGAGGACCGGGACAGGATCGCCCGCGATATGCATGACCACGTCATCCAGCGACTGTTCGCCACGGGTCTCTCGCTCCAGTCGACCTCACGGCTGGCGGAGCACCCGACCGTGCAGGCCAGGCTGGAGGAGGCTGTCGACAACCTGGATGCGGCGATCAAAGACATTCGGGAGACGATCTTTGCGCTTCATCGGGAAAAGCCCGCCAGTGAGCTCAATGATGAGATCGCAGAGCTGGTGCGGGCGTCCACGCAGACGCTCGGATTCGTCCCCGATCTCACGATCGAGGGACCTCTCGACTCGCTGAACGCTGAGCTCGCGGCTGACATTGTCGCCGTGGTCCGAGAGGGGCTGGCAAATGTTGTCAGACACGCCCTGGCGTCGAGCGTCAGTGTTCGCGTCACCATCGACGGCACCGTCCGGATCGAGGTTGCAGACGACGGCGTAGGGGTCTCGCCAACCGCAACCCAGAGCGGGCTGGCAAATCTTCGCGAGCGCGCGGAGTCACGGGGTGGCTCGCTTCACCTGATCGCAAGAACGCCGCGGGGGACTGCGCTGGTGTGGGAGACGGCGTCCGACCACCAGGCGTGAGAGGTTTGTCACTGTTACTGTCTTGCAGGCGGCGTTACAGCAGGCGGCGAGGCATGCTGTTGACAGCCAAGGTGTTGGGTTCAACTGTTGCGTTCAAAGGGTGGTCCGAATGCTTGTTCGCGAGATCATGACCAGTCCGGCATACAGCGTGCGCGAGGTCGCGACGCTGGAGGAGGCGCTGAACCTGATGGCAACCTCCAGGGTGACCAGCCTTCCGGTTGTCGATGACGCCGCTCATGTGGTGGGCATCATCAGCGAGGCTGATCTGCTCAAGGCTGATCTGGGGCCGGACCCCAGGGCGCACGTGCGGCCGACCCGCCAACCGGCTGAGTCGCTGCTGACAACCGTGGGTCAGGTGATGACGGCGAACCCCCACACGGTGTGGGAGGACAGCGACGTGGCCGAGCTGGCACACACCTTTGCGACAAGCTCATGGAAGAGCGTGCCGGTGGTGCGCGACGGTCTCCTTCTGGGAGTGGTCAGCCGAAGTGACGTGATCCGGGCGATGTCTCGCTCCGACCAGGACATCGCGGCCGAGATATCCGGGACGCTGGCCGAGGCCGGTGTGCGGGGCTGGCGCGTTGACGTCGCCGACGGGGTGGTGCACGTTACGGGGAAGGGCTCGGACCGTGAGCGGGGGGCAGCTATCTCCGTCGCCCGGTCGGTCAAGGGTGTTCGCCGTGTCACCGCGCAGGCGCCTGAGGTCTGACGGGTCACCAGGCCGCAGGGCAGACACCTGGGCAGGCTGACGCGGGCACCTGGACAGACTTGAGCGGGAATGCGCTCCGTGGCGCCGGTCCCGCCTCCGATGGGCCATGATGGTGTGACCGGCCCGGGAAGGGGATCAGGTGACGATCCGCATTTTTCTCCTCGATGATCATGAGATCGTTCGGCGCGGGCTCAGAGAGCTTCTGGAGACGGTTGAGGACTTCGAAGTGGTGGGCGAGTCCGGTTCCGCGGTCGAGGCTGCGCGCCGAATTCCCGCACTCCGCCCCAACGTCGCGATCTTCGACGCCCGGCTGCCTGATGGCTCGGGTATCGACGTGTGCCGGGAGGTGCGGTCGGTGGACCCGGCGATCGCCGGGTTGATCCTGACGTCGTTTGACGACGAGCAGGCGCTCGCGACGGCCGTCCTTGCCGGTGCCGCCGGATACCTCCTGAAAGACATCAAGGGAAATGGGCTGATTGACGCCATCCGCAGGGCAGCCGCGGGGGAGCAGCTGATCGACCCGGCGACCGTTGACCGGGTGCGGCGCGGGTGGACGACCGATGCCGGGTCGGATCCGCGGCTGCGACTGCTGTCCCCGCAGGAGCGACGGATCCTCGATCATGTCGCAGAGGGCCTCACGAACCGGCAGATCGGAGAGGCGATGTCCCTTGCCGAGAAGACGGTCAAGAACTACATCACTGCCGTTCTGGGCAAGCTGGGTATGGAGCGGCGGACACAGGCGGCCGTCTTCGCGGTGACCCAGCAGACACGGCCCAAAAGTCGAGCGCCGGACTGACAGACTCGCCGGTCGCCGATGGTCAGCCATCGGGCACAATGGGCGTCGTGCAAACCATCAGTCTTGATCAGCTCCAAAGTCATCTGGCTGCCATAAAGGGCGTGCCGCGAGTGGTGGTTGGCGGCAACGCGACGACGCCCTGGTTGGTGCTCGACGCCCTCGACCGCTCGATCGAGCGATATCGCCTCTATCAGCTCAACTCGCCGGTGGGCATACCCGTTCGTTCCGGTGTCATTGCCGAGACCAGTTTTGTCGGACCGGGCATGCGGCATCATCCAGCCCTGCAGTATGTGCCCAGCCGGCTCTCGATGGTGCCGGTGCTGTTCCAGAGGACTTTGCCTCCAGATGTGGTGGTGCTGCACTGCGCACCTGCGCGAGATGGTCTGTTGAGCATGGGCATCGAGGTGAACATTCTTCCCGCGGCCGTCGATGCCTGCCGCGCCCGCGGTGGTCTGGTGATCGCTGTGATCAACTCCCGCATGCCGTACACGTTCGGGGACTCACAGATCTCCACCGAGGCGGTCGACTTCGCGCTGGAGGTCGAGTTCGAGCTTGATGACGCGCAGGAGCGCACGCCAGATGACGAAAGCATCGTCATCGCAGAACGCCTGGCCGCCATGATCGATGACGGGTCAACCCTCCAGATGGGAATCGGGGCGGTGCCCGACTCCACCTTGAAGGCTCTGGTGTCCCGGCGCGGGCTGCGGATCTGGACCGAGCTGTTCTCCGACGGCGTGCTGGACCTTGACGCAGCACATGCCCTTGATGAGGAGCACCTGCTGACGGCCTCCTTCTGCTTCGGCTCACGCAGGCTGTACGACTGGGTGGACGGCAACCCGCGCGTCCAGATGTTGCGTACCGAACAGACCAACAGCCCGGCGCTGATCGCCGCCAACCGCCAGATGACGAGCGTGAACTCCGCTCTGGAGGTGGACCTGTTCGGGCAGGCCAACGCCTCACGGATCAATGCCAGGATCTACTCCGGGTATGGCGGGCAGACAGACTTCATCGTCGGGGCCCTGCACTCACCCGGTGGCCAGGCGTTCATCGCGCTGCGTAGCTGGCACCCGCGGGCCGACTGCTCGGCGCTGGTTCCCCTGCTGGACGAGCCGGTCACCTCTTTCCAGCAGACCGCGATCGTGACCGAGCAGGGGGTGGCCAAGCTGCTGGGCTACGACGAGAAGACGCAGGCGCGCCATCTGATCGAGTATGCCGCTCATCCGAGCGTGCGCTCCGAGCTCTGGGAAGAGGCTCACGAGCTTGGCCTGGCCTGATTCAGCCGACGCCAGGCCCGGCGACCCGGACCTTCGTGGACCTGATGGCTGGGTCAACGTGATCGGCGCCTCAGCCTGACGCGAGCTGACGCGGACGGCCGCGCTCTCGGTGGGCCCAGCAGGGCTGCCCCGACTCATCGCCCGGCTGGCAGACGGCCCCGGCGCGATCCGCCCGTGAGGTGGTTGGGGAGATGTCCTGGGGCGAGTAGAATGGAGAGACAACGAAGGCCCTACCTCTCGCCAGGTAGGACCTTCGTTGTTTGCTGTACTCGACTTTGAGCTCGAGGGTCCGCGACCGCGCCCGGGAAGGGCCAGGGGTGAGAACCGCACATAGCTCTGTAGTCAGCGGAGCTCTGTAGACAGCGGAGCTCTATGGTCAGCCGACCTGTGCAGGGGCACCATCGGTGGGACTGGCTTGTGTCTTGCGGACTGACCGTCGATCGACCCAGGTGGCGAGCCGGCTGAGGCTGTAGTTGATCAAGATGAAGATGACCGCGACCACGGAGAGTATCTGGATCGGGTTGTGGAGGTTGAGCGCGATCAGGTTCCCTTCCCGCAGGAGCTCGGTGTAGAGGCCGAGCACGGCGGCCAGCGAGGTGTCCTTGAGGATCACCACGAGCTGGCTGATCAAGGCCGGGAGCATGACCCGGATCGCCTGGGGGAGGAGGACCAGTCGCATCGTGGCGCCTGGAGTCAGACCGATTGCCAGGGCTGCTTCCCGCTGGCCGCTTGGCAAGGAGGCGACCCCCGCCCGGAGGATCTCGGCGATGATGACGCAGTTGTAAGCGGTGAGACCGATGACCAGGAACCACAGGCCTGCTTCACCCGGCAGCCCGCTGAGATCGACGCCGAGCTCGGGCAGGACCCTGCTGGCGAAGTAGATCGTGATCACCACGGGAAGTCCGCGCAGGAGCTCGATGAGGGTGACGACCGGCATCCGAGCCTGGCGCCCGAGCATCATCCGGGCCACGCCGATCGCCACGCCGATCAGCAGGGAGAAGAAGATGGCGAGCGTCGCCGCCGTCAAGGTTCTGGCAACACCCGTGCCGAGCAGGTGCCACACGAGCGGGAAGTCCTCGTTGGACGGGTTCAGGATCGGGCCCCACAGCGTGCTGGAGAACTGCCCCTGGTCAGCGAGACGCTTGATGACCAGCCCGGCCAGGATCAGGCCCAGGATGCTTGCGATCACACCGCCGATCGCGGCCCGGCGTCTCGCGCGGGGGCCGGGTGCGTCATACAAGACGCTTGGTGTGCTCATCGGGCGATCGCCACCTTTCGCTCGAGCATGCCCAGGCCCACCCCTGCGGGCAGGGTGATCATGAGATAGCCGATGGCCACACCGGTCAGGACAGGCAGCGCAGCGAAGCCCTGAGCGCTGGTGAGTGTCTCTCCGACGCTGTAGAGGTCGCGCCCGACACCGAAGGCACCGACGACCGCGGAGTTCTTGAACATCGCGATGATGACGCTGCCGACCGGTGGGATGGAGGTCCGGAAAGCCTGGGGCAGCACGATCTGGGTCAGTGTCTGGGTGAAGGTGAGGCCGATCGCGCGAGCTGCCTCGGCCTGCCCGGCGGAGACGGAGTTGATGCCGGCCCGCAGACCCTCACAGACGAAGGCCGAGGTGTAGATGATCAGCGCAGCAATACCGAAGTAGTAGTAGTCGGCGTTGATACCGATCTCGGGCAGGCCGAAGGCGAACATGAACAGCACCACCGACAACGGACAGTTGCGGATGACCGTGACCCATGCGGTGCCGAAGCTGCGCAGCGGCGCCACGGGGGCCACCCGGCAAGTGGCGATGATCGTCCCGAGTATCAGCGACCCGACCGCTCCCCAGAGGCAGATGGTCAGCGAGCGCAGGAAACCGCTCCAGAACAGATCGAGATTCTGGGTGATGGCGTCCATCTGTCACCTCCGATAGCAGTCCATGGATCCGCCGTTGGACGAATCTGGCGTTCGATGCAGGACGGATCGTCGTGCGCTGGGGCCCTCGCCGGATCAGGCGAGCGCCCCAGCGCACGTGTTGGTCAGCTCAGACGCAGGGCGCCGCGGGCGGAAGCGTGGCCGGTGAGGCACCCTCTACCTTGCCGGCGGTGTCATTCCACGCCTTGGTGTACGCCGCTTCGTTGTCCTTCAGCGTCTTGTTGATGAACTCACAGAACTTCACGTCGCCCTTCTTGATCCCGATGCCGTAGGGCTCCTTGGTGAACTGCTCACCGACCAGCTTGAACGCCTTGTCGGACTTGGAGACGAAACCCAGCAGGATGACGTTGTCGGTCGTCACGACCTGGATCTGATTGGTGCGCAGGGCGTTCGCGCACTTGTCGTAGACGTCGAACAGCACCAGCTGGGAAGGGCTGGCGAGAAACGGCTTGATCTGTTCGGCGGGAGTGGAACCGGTGACCGAGCAGACCTTCTGGTCCGGGTTCGCCTTCAGATCCTGCGGACTACTGATCTTGGTGTTGTCGGACTTGACCATCAGCTGCTGACCCGCGACGTAGTACGGACCAGCGAAGGTGATCCGCTCCTTGCGTTTGTCGTTGATCGTGTAGGTGGCGGCGACCATGTCGACGGTGCCCTTCTCGATGAGCTCCTCCCGGAGCTTGGAAGGACTCTCCACAAACTGGATGTTGTCGGCCGTGATGCCCATCGCCCCGGCGATGATCTTGGCCACCTCGACATCGAAGCCTTCGAGCTTGCCATCCAGACCCTTGAGCCCGAATCCGGGCTGGTCGAACTTGGTGCCGACGTTCATCTTGCCTGCGGCCGAGAGGGTGGCCATGGTCGTGCCTGCCTCAAAGCTTGGCTGGGAGGACACCTCCGGCGTGTTCGTGCTGCCCGAACCGCAGGCGCTCAAGGTGAGAGCGGCGACCGCGAGGCCCGCCACGATGATTCTTCGGCTGTGTCCCATTGTTTCCTCCTGGTTGGGTGCGGTTCTCGAGTGACACTGGTGCGGGGAAGTACGGGGTGTACGGGGAATCTCAGTGCGTGAGGATCTTGCTGAGGAAGTCCTTGGCCCGGTTGGATCTCGGGTTGGTGAAAAACTCCTTAGGGGTGCTCTCCTCGACGATC
>JBDTWH010000109.1:0-2107 GCA_040006795.1 Actinomycetota bacterium
CCAAGATCCTCGAGATCGGCGAGGGTACCAGTGAGGTCCAGCGCATGGTCATCGCACGGGGCCTCGGTCTGCCCGGCGCCTGACCCATCCATGACTCAAAGGCCTAACCGGGCTCAACGTGCTCCATTCTCAGGAGATGTCGGTATGACGGACGTCCACTCCCAGCCGCAGCTGCCCTTTGCCGGGCCCTCCGAGGGCGGAGATCCGCGCGTCGGCGACGTGCGCAGGCGGCTCAATGCTGCTCATGCCGCCTCTGCGTCCCCACCCGAGATGGCTCTGGTCAAGCTGGCGTCGCAGAACAAGCTGTACGTGCGTGAGCGCATCTCACGGCTACTGGATCAGGGCTCCTTCGTCGAGGACGGGCGTTACGCCAACGCGATGTCGGCGGGGCTGCCCGCCGACGGGGTCGTCACCGGGCGCGGGACCGTGGAGGGCAGGCCGGCGATCGTGGTGGCCAACGACCCGACGGTCAAGGCCGGGTCATGGGGGGCGCGCACGGTGGAAAAGATCATCCGCGCCACCGAGATGGCTTTGCGCGAGGAGCTGCCCGTCTTCTGGTTCATCGACTCGGCGGGCGCGCGGATCACTGACCAGGTCGATCTCTTCCCGGGCCGTCGCGGAGCCGGACATATCTTTCACAACCAGGTCGCGCTCTCCGGCAAGGTTCCGCAGATCTGCTGCCTCTTC
Source organism: Actinomycetota bacterium (assembly GCA_040006795.1). Lineage (GTDB taxonomy): Bacteria > Actinomycetota > Actinomycetes > Actinomycetales > Dermatophilaceae > UBA4719. The sequence continues at coordinate 688 of JBDTWH010000109.1, forward strand.
GGCCCGTCGGCGGCGGGCGGGGCATACATCCCGGCCTTCACCGACATCGTGATCATGGTTGACGGCAACGCGTCCATGTACCTGGGCAGTCCTCGGATGGCCGAGATGGTGGTGGGCGAGAAGGTCTCCCTGGAGGACATGGGTGGCGCCCGCATGCACTGCACCGTGTCCGGTTGTGGTGACCTGCTCGCAGCCGACGAAGGCGAGGCAATCGACCTGGCAAAGCTCTACTTCTCCTACGTGCCCTCGAACTGGCAGGCCGAGGTCCCCTCCTATGTGCCGGAGGAGCCGGCTCGCCCGTTGACGCGTTCAACGGTTCCCGAGGTCGAGAGCCAGCCGTTCGATATCCACGAATTCATCGACGGCCTGGTCGACCAGGACTCGTTCTTCGAGCTCAAGCCGCTGTATGCCGCGGAGCTCGTCACCGGGTTTGGCAGGATGGCGGGCTCGACGGTGGGTGTGGTCGCGAACAACTCGGCAGTCAAGGGCGGCGTGCTGTTCGTCGACAGCGCGGACAAGGCGGCGAGGTTCATCTGGCTGTGTGACGCTTTCTCGATCCCGTTGATCTACCTCGCCGACGTTCCGGGCTTCATGATCGGCTCGGAGGTTGAGAGGGCCGGGATCATCCGTCACGGTGCCAAGATGATCACGGCTGTATCGGAGGCGACGGTTCCCCAGTTCTCCGTCATCGTGCGCAAGGCCTACGGCGCCGGCCTCTACGCGATGGCTGGTCCGGGCTTCGGTCCCGACGCGACGTTGGCGTTACCGACCGCCCGGATCGCGGTGATGGGTCCGGAAGCAGCCGTCAATGCCGTGTACGCCAACAAGATCGCGCAGATCGCGTACCCAGCCGAACGCGATCAGTTCGTGCAGGAGAAGCGCCGCGAGTATGAGCAGGATGTCGACCTTGAGCGTCTCGCTGCTGATCTCGTTCTTGACGCGATCATCGAGGCCGATGAGCTCCGGGGGGAGCTTGTGCATCGGCTGGCCTATGCAGCACGACGGGACCGCACCTTCAGCCAGCGCCGCCGGGGTGTGCCACCGGTCTGAGCGGCGCACTCCGCGTTCAGCCAGCCCCTTTCAGCGCCAGCCGCCGGGCGAACAGCGCACATCTCCACGTTCAATCCGCGTATGCCGTGGCTGTGCCATCGGCTTCAGCTGGGCCGGACACCCATATTCGAACGTCGTTGCCGCACTGGGGTGCCCACCTGCGCCTCGCATCCAGGGGCAGACCGGGCAGGCCATGGCATAGCGGTCATGGGCAGCCCCAAATCGGTGCTAAAGTCGTCCACGGCCCAAAAAGCCCCAGCAGGCAACTTCCCCAGATCTTCGATCGGGTGCGGATTTGACTGGTGAGGTTGGTCAGAGTAAGTTTGTATGGTTGCCCCGATGTGGTGCCGTGAGGTGTTGTGTTGGTGTG
>JBDTWH010000110.1:0-1869 GCA_040006795.1 Actinomycetota bacterium
CTACCTTGCGCTGAGCGGGATCTCCCGGTTCCTCGTGGAGTTCCTGCGGATCAACGAACCTGCCCTGCTCGGGCTGACCCAGCCGCAGCTCTGGGCGCTGGTCAGCCTGATAGCCGGCGTCGTCCTGATCGTTCGGACCCAGTACCTCAACCGCCCGCCACGTCTAGCAGCCGAGGCACTCGGGGCTGGCGATGCAGTGACCGCTCGGTCGAACGATGCCGTGACCGCACGGTCGACCACCTGAATGGCAAGAAACTTCAGAGTCTTCTTCATCAATAGTGCGCCAAATGGCCCGGGTCGACGCTCAGGCTAACAGTGGGAGGGATCCTGCAGGAGGGATCCGGCCCAGACCAACAGGAAGGCCCAAGACAATGGACACCAACATGCAAGGTCACAACCACGGCGGGAAGAACCATCTGCTCGGGATGCTCGGAATCGGGGCGATTGTGCTTGTCGTCCTGCTCGCCAGCGGAATTTCGCTTCAGACGGCCTTGCTGTTCGCCGCCATACTCGCCTGCCCGCTGATGATGGGCGGAATGATGTTCATGATGATGCGCGGCGGCAACCGCCAGCATCAAGGCAACGACGCTCCCAACCAACCCGACCACAACGACGCCACCATTCACGGCAACCACGATGTGCACGAAACATGGCAGGACTCGCCCAACATCACCCCGCCTAAGACCACCCCCAAGCAGTAGGCGGCCGCGCGGACCAACCCTGGTCGGTACGCCGTCGACACCGAACTGGGTCGCCGACAGTCTGCATGAGGGTTGGGATGCGCGGTCATTCAGCGTAGGGACACCCAGCGCAGGGACACCCTGGCCGCCAAGACCGGACAGGGGCGAGACTTCGCCGGGTCAACGCAGGCTCTGAGTTCGCATTCCGGATCGCGCTGGGCGGTGCACCCTCAACCACAGAGAACGAATTCCCGGTCGCGCCCGTGACTACCAACTCGCCGCTGATTGGAAGGGGCGAGCGGCATGACGTATCGGTCACCGTGGGTGAGTTTGTCTTCCCACTCGTCGCCGCTCGCCGGGGCAGGGCAAGGCTCTTGCCTTGGTGCGTTCCGCCACCCGAACACCGCCTAGCGCATCCGCCTCCCAGCCGAACTCGCAGGGAGGGTCACTACAGTCAGCGGGTGGTGCGCACGTGGTAGCGGTTGGACAGGAACTGCTCACCGGACGGGCGGTGTTCGAGCTGACAATGCCGGCTTCAGTGAGCTGGCGCATCGCTCGGTCGACGGCGTCGACCGAGCGGCGAAGGCGCCGGGCCAGGGTTTGCCGGGACGGCATCGGGGGCCGGAGCCGGTGCCGGTGCCGTAGCGAAGCAGGAGGGAGTAGAGGCGGAACGCGCCATGGGAGAAGGCACCGAGTGGTGTCAAGCGGCTGCGTGTGGGCGCATCCGTGGGCGCAGACTGTTTACGGAGGCCTGGCATTGACCGATACTGGGCAACAGCAACGACTCCTGACTGCGTGCTCAGGCAGCACGGGGCGAAAGGCGCTGATACGCAACGGAATTCGCCTCCGCTCCTTACGGACCAGAAGGTTGGGCAGTCCGGGGCGAGCCCGGCCGTTGCCTGTCGCGTCTACGCCACTTCGGCAGAGCCCCCGGGTTTTCGCCTCTGAGACGTCGTGGTGTCACCGGCCGGCGCCCGTTTTCGAGGGTCGGCTTCCCCAGATGATTGGAACGCCAGCCCTGCCGAATATCGGCCGGCCTTGAGCCCCCACATCGAGGGCGCTAGGGACGCTGACTGACTGCAAGGACTGTCAGCCTGCTGGCCCGGTGTGGCCCGGTTTTGGCCCGGCGATTTTGAGAAATCATGATCACTGACGACAACTGTTGACAAGCATCGCCGCAGGTCAGGGC
>JBDTWH010000111.1:0-35015 GCA_040006795.1 Actinomycetota bacterium
GTCTTCGTCATGTCCAACCGAACCTGTTCCTAACGTCCGTGGTCAGTACAGCTAGGCCGAGACCGGTACTGCCATTAACCCTCGAGCGCGAGTCGTCCGCGCGCACGAAACGCTCGAACACGTTGGGGCGCAACTCGGGTGGGACACCCGGGCCGTTGTCGCTGACAGACAAGACGACCTGGTGGTCTCTCGGCTCGGCGGTGAGCCTGATGACGACCGCGGTTCCGGCTGGGGTATGGATGCGGGCGTTGGAGAGTAGGTTGCCCACGACTTGATGGAGACGATGCGAGTCGCCGCGAACGACGATGGGCTCGTCGGGCAGATCGAGCGACCATCGGTGGTCAGGGCTGGACACCCGGGCATCGCTGGTGATTTCGATCGTCAGTCGGGACAGGTCGACGTCCTCCTGCTCCAAGGGGCGACCTGCATCGAGCCGGGCAAGTAGCAGGAGATCGTCCACGAGCAAACCCATCCGAATGGCCTCGGACTCCACACATCCCAGGGCGTGGCTCACCTCGTCGGGGACGGGCTCGACGCTGCGCCGGGCGAGTTCCGCATAGCTGCGTATGCCGGCCAGCGGGGTCCGCAACTCGTGGCTCGCATTCGCCACGAACCCGCGCAGCCGGGCTTCGCTGCTTACGCGCTGCTCAAAGGCGGTCTCTACGTGTCCGAGCATCTGGTTGAAGGCAATGCCGAGCTGACCGACCTCCGTGCGCGGGTCAGTCTCGGGCACTCGGTGAGGAAGGTTGACTTCGCCGCTGCCGAGCACCAGCGAACTGACCTGCTTGGCTGTGGCGGTGACCCTGCGCAACGGACGCAGCGAGAGCGTAACCCAGCCGGCGCCCGCCAGCCCGGTCAGCAACAGGGCTACTGCGAAGACGATGAGCTCAGTGGCCTCTAGTTTGTGCACAGTGGTGTCGATGTCACGCAATGGAAGACCGGTGATGTGGATATCGTTGTCCGGGCTGGGGGTGGCCCGCAGCCGATACTCGGCGAGGGAGGACAGTCGGATGGTCGTCGGCGCCGTGTCGGGGGCCAAGCGCAGCAGGGCTGCCCGGTCCGCGGGGGTCAGCGCAACGTTCCTGAGACTGACCTGGCCCGCGGTGTCGATGATGACGACGGCCTGTGTGATTGATCCGTTCGCAATCCGGGCGGCCAGCGTTCCCACTAATTGGCCTTCGATCCCCGGTAGACCGCTTGGCCCAGACAGTCCCTGGGAATTGGAGGGCTCGCCGTGCTCGAGGCTGACGTCGAGGCGGTTGCCGGCGTTGGCCAGGCTTTGGTCCAGCCGGTCGATGAGGAAATGGCGAAGGGTAATGCTCGTGGTGACGCCGATGGCTAGGCAGGACGCGGCAAGTAGGACCAGTAGGCCGGCAATCAGCCGGGTCCGCAGGGTCCGACCGGTCAGCCAGTCATCCATGCTCACGTCGTGGTCTTCAGCACATACCCGACGCCGCGCACCGTGTGGATGAGTGGGTCACGCCCCGCGTCAACCTTCTTGCGCAGGTAGCTGATGTAGAGCTCGACGACGGGAGCCTGGCCGCCGAAGTTATAGTTCCACACCCGATCCAGGATCTGAGTCTTGCTCAGCACCCGCCGCGGGTTGCGCATCAGGAAGCGCAGCAGCTCGAACTCGGTGGCAGTCAGCTCGACCAGCTCGCCGGCCCGGCGCACCTCACGCGCTTCCTCGTCCAGGGGCAGGTCGGCGAAGGCCAGCTGGGTCTCGGCGTTGCTGTGGCTCATGCCGGCGCGGCGAAGCATGCCACGCAGGCGGGCCGAGCACCTCCTCCAGGCTGAACGGCTTGGTCACGTAGTCGTCGCCGCCGTCCGGACAGCTGAGGGCGCCTGACCTGCGCGATGGACCCGGTAGCGGCCATCGGAGATGTCGTGTTCACGCGTTCGGATACCAGACTCATTCTTCGATGATCGCGGTGTCTGCTCGACGCTTCCTGAGATATTCCTCTGGGATTCCTCTCAAGATCGGACCCGTCTGTCAACGGTCCCCGGGTTCGCACCGCGGAAGCGGACCGTTCGTGGTTTCGGAGAATGCGACCTTGGCCCGATGAGTTCGGAGAGATTTTGCCGTCCTCTTGCCGTTTGGGGTCCGTCGGCTAACCGTCGGCTTCCTAACGTTGTCAACGTCGTTGTTCGTTGCGAGCCGGAGGCATGATGACTTCACCAAGCACCTTGACCCGCGATGAAGCCATCGCAGCCGCCGCCATTCTGCGCGCCGCCTGCTCCGGTGCATCGGCACCCGCGTCCAGGTCTGGGTGTCGCAGGGGTGTGGGTGGTTCCGGGGGGATACCGGTGCTAGGCGCTTTCACCCCGGATCAAGCGGTGCGAACCCTCAAGGGCTCGTCGGTTGCGGTCAATCGAGTCCGCCGATTGGGCTGGTGTGGCATCTTTGCGCTGCGGGTTGAGGATGTCGAAGTGGGAATGCTGCTATGAACAACCTGATCGTTGCCGTGGCCCAGTACCTCCCATTCCTGATTGTGGTTGCGGCAACCGGTATCTGGTTCTTCCTTCCTCGCAGGGACAAGGTAGGGCTCGGCGTGCAGGCGGTGGTGTCTCTGGTCATCGTGGTCGTGTTGATCAAGGTGGCCGCGGCCATCCACACCGATCTTCGCCCCTTCGTCGTGGACCCGTCGATCAAGCCACTGTTCGCCCACCCGGCTGACAACGGGTTCCCCTCCGACCACACCGCATTGGCTACGACGGCCGCTCTCCTGGTGATGATCTATCGCCGGTCGCTCGGGGTCGCCCTGCTGATCGCAAGCATCTTCGTGGGAGCGGCCCGGGTGACTGCGCATGTGCACCACGGGCAGGACATTGTCGCCGGAGTGCTGATCGCTGCCAGTGCCGTGGGGGTTGCCGCCGCCACCTGGGGCTGGGTTCGGCCCCGCCTGCCGCGGCGACTGGCCGAACTTGTCTCAACCTGAATCTGTTATGTCGTCCGTAACCGCCACGTCGCCTGAAACCCCCGCCCAACAGTCGCCCGCACCGTCCCCTGTTGTGGAGCACCAGCAACGCTTTTTCCCCCTTCGCTGGTTGGATTCCGGGTGGTTTCCTTGGGTGTGGATGGCTGCTTGGGCCGCCGTTCAGGCGGGCCACTCCCGGGTGTCCTGGCATTTCTTCACCACCGGGGCCGCGCTGCTGAGCTCGGATGACCCCGGCGCAGGCCTGCACCTCTACGCCACGCACCCGCAACTTCAGATCGGGCCACTGACCTTCCTGGCTGCAACGCCGCTCAATGGTCTGCCCGCCTGGCTCTCAGGTGCGATGGCGGTCACCGGCATTGCTGCGACAGGCCCGGCGATGCTGCTCTCGCTGTCTCGTCTTCCTCAGGTCTCGATGACCAACAGGCAGCGTGGTTTGGCGGCGGCAGTCCTGATGCCAGTCTGGGCCGAGCTCGCAGTCCACTACACGCACCTGGACGACGCATTGGCCTTGGTCCTGCTCCTGGGCGGGATGCACGCAGTTGCCCGTAGTCGACCCATCCCAGCAGCCCTTCTGCTGGCAGCATCAGCGGGCGCCAAGCCGTGGGCGCTGGCCTTCGTGCCCCTGCTGATGGTTCTGCCCCGCGACCGCTGGCGCCGCGCCTTGCTGGTGTGGTTGCCCGCCGTGGCTGCGGCTTGGCTGCCCTTTGTGCTGGCAGATCCGCGGACGTTGCACGCGGGCGGGTTCTCCATCCCCAACGTTGCTTCCTCGTCTTTGCGCGTCCTGGGCGTCACTGCGGCATCAACCCCGTCCTGGGATCGACCCGTCCAACTACTGGTAGGGGTCGTGCTGGGGGTGGTCGCGGTACGTCGAGGCCGATGGCTGGTGGTACCCGCCGTGGTGCTCGCGGTCCGGATGCTGCTAGACCCGGGCGCCTACCCCTACTACACCTCTGGGTTGGTACTGACCACCATCCTGGTGGATGTGGGCTGGCGCCGAACCCGCTGGCCCTGGGTCAGCCTCGGAGTTGTCTGTGGCCTGTACGTGGCGCGGTGCCTGGGACCCCTGACCCCGACTAACGCGCAGCTCGGGTGGCTTCGCGCGGCCACGCTTCTAGGCGTTCTGGTCATCGCTCTGGGCCCGGAATTGCGCCTTGGCTCGGACACCGGTCCAGGTGATCGGGATCGAGCGGGGCCGAGAGACGCGCGCCGTGCTCACCACCATTCGGAGACGGTCATGATCAGGAACAGCCAAAATGGCCCGACGTCCGGCGACTCGTCGGTGGCGCTTATCCCCGTGATCCGAAGGTCTGCACGCTCAGCTACACACAAGCCCGCTGGGCGCCGGCGCCTTCGTGGCGTTCCTCACGCGGCACGTCACCGCCCATGCCTGCGCTCCGTTCGCTACCTCCCGCCCGGTGGCGCGGTAGCGTCACACATCAAGTCCGGATGGGTATCACTGTGAAGTTCAGGGCAACAAGCCGACTCGACCGGATCTTTGAAGTTGGCATCCTGCTGAAGGGCCTAGATGGCCTGCTGGAGGTCGCCGGCGGCATCTTCCTGCTTCTGATCAAGCCGGAATACTTGAATCAGCTCGCGACAACCTTGACCCAGCACGAGTTCGCCGAGGACCCGCGTGATTTCTTCTCGACGTACATCCTCCACGCCACGCAGAACCTGAGCGCCGGTTCGCTCGTGTTCGCAGCGCTGTACCTGCTATCCCACGGGATCACCAAGATCGTGCTGATCTGGGAGATCCTGCACAATCGCCTCTGGGCCTACCTGGGTCTGATCTATCTCACTATCGGATTCATGATCTACCAAGTCTACCGGTTCAGCTATTCGCACTCCGTAGGCCTTGTCCTGCTGACTTTGTTCGATGCTGTGATCGTCTACCTGACGGTCGTCGAGTATCGCAAACGCAAGAGCCATCAATCAACGGGGTCAGCATTGAGAACACCGCGACGAGTCAGGTCAAAGCCGGCGGCCTCACCCTGCCCGGCCACGGCCAACGGTCAGGAACCAGGCCTAGCGTCGGTAGGCGACGACCGGTGTGAAGCCGGATGCGATTCCGTGAAGGGGGAGCCGCGGTGACAAGGACAAGGCATCGATGGCGTCGACGGGTGGTTTGGGGGCTCCTCGCAGTGGCGGTCGCGCCTATTTTGGGAGTCGCCGCTTTGTGGCCCTTGACCCCGAGTGTCGATAGCGCCGGCCAGCTGGTGCGGGCAAATCTGGCTGCTCATCACAGCCCGGAGCTCGCGGCGTTGCCGCGCCCTGATCGGGTAGCGCAGGCGCTGATCGCCACCGAGAACAGCCGCTTCTACCAGATGCCGGGAATCGACCTGGTCAGCGTGGTCAGGGTGGGCCTCGCCACCCTGACCGGGAACCGCGACACCGGGGGCGCCACTTTGGAGCAGCAGCTTGCCAAGAACCTCTACTTTCCCCGAGACGACGGGATCGTCACCAAGGTGCAGCAAGCCGAGCTGGCCCAGAAGCTGGACGCGAGCTACACCAAGGACGAGGTCTTGCGGCTGTACCTTGCCGACGCATACTTCGGTCAAGGCTTCTACGGTCTGCCGGCCGCAGCCGACGGCTACTTCGCCAAGACACCGGCCCAGCTGAACTGGTCCCAGGCCAGCATGCTCGCCGGTCTGGTCCAGGCACCCTCGGCGTACGACCCGATGAGCCACCTGTCCGCTGGGCGCCTGCGCCAGCGGCACGTGCTGAACAGGCTGGTCAATACCGGCGTCCTATCCGCGGCACGGGCCGACGCGGCTTTTGCTGCGCCTCTGGGCTTGCGATGACGCGCGAGGGTCGGCGTGTGACTAGCAGGTGCGGGCGCCTCGCCTATCGGTCATGGATTCAAGCCAAACCTTGGGGCACCGCCTTGAGGAAGGTTGAGTGTCATGCATGAAGCGCCTGAAGTGGCTGCTTTGTCATCCACCGAGCCGAGCGCCCGAGTCGGTGCGCGGGCGTTGGCTGCGGTGGCGTTGGTTCTGGCGGCTTTGCCCTTTGCTCTGACCCTGGCGTTGGTGGAGAAGAGGTGGGCGCCGCTGTTGTCGGTCGATCAGGGCGCTGGCGACGGCTTGCACCGCTTCGCGGTCGCCCATGCGGGTTTCGTTACCGCGATGCAGCTGATCAGCGACTCCGGATCGGCGCTGGCATGGGTGGTTGTGCTGGCTGTTGTTGTAACCATGTTGCTTCGGCGTGGTCTGCCCCGGCTGGCCCTGTTCGTGATGCTCACGGCGGTCGGATCATCGCTGTTGAATACCGGGGTCAAGGCGGTGGTTCATCGACCACGTCCAGAGCTGATCAACCCCGTCGCCCATGAGCCCGGGCTGAGCTTCCCCAGCGGTCACGCCCAGGCGGCGATGGTCGGTTATGCGCTGCTGTTGTTCGTATTCCTGCCCTTGCTGCGTGGATGGTGGCGCAGAACCGCCGTGACGGTCGCGGTGTTCATGGTTCTGGCGATCGGCTTCTCCCGCATTGCTCTGGGGGTCCACTACCTGTCGGATGTCGTTGGCGGCGTCGTCTTGGGTGCTGCGTGGGTTGCGGCAATGGCGGCGGTTTTCAACGCGACGCGCGTCGACCATCGACGCCGCCCAGAAGTGAAGGAGGCGTCAAAGCCACAGCAGGAGTCGCGCCGAGCAGGTCATCCGAGCGGTGGCGAGGGGATCGACAGCCCCGAGTAAGACCGTCCTCGCGCGGACTCGCCTGGATGCCTATCGGGTGTTGCCGGTGTGTCCGAGTGAGAATGCGCCCGGTTGCGGCCACACCAGCAGGCCGTGTGGGCCCGCGTTGACCTTTATTCGCTTGATGAGGGCGCCGGTCGTGGTGTTCACGACGTAGACCTCGGCGTGATATCGGCCCGATAGCCACAGTTGCGTGCCGTCCGCGGTGACCCCGCCCATGTCCGGCGAACCTCCACCGGGAATCCTCCAGGTGGCGGTGATGGCCAGCGACGAGGCGTCCAGAACCGAGATGGAGCCCTCACCGCGGTTGGTGACGAAGATTCGTCTGCCGTCGCGGTCGGGGTAGATGCCGTGGGCACCCTTGCCTGTGGGGATGAAGCGCTCGACCTTCTGGGTGCTCGCACTGATGACCCAGATTCCGTTGCGCAACATGTCCGCCACCAGGAACCGGGTGCCATCAGGGGTGAGACGCACGTCCTGTGGCATCGCTGAGGCGCCCGGCTGCAGGTTGGCCGTCGGCCCGCCCATACGCATTGCCTTCTTGGCGCTGAGGGCACCAGGCGCCTTGCTGCTGTTGAGGTTGATGACCTTGGTCAGCCGGGTGGCATCGCGGTCGATGAGGAGAAGCTTGCCGCTGAACTCACAGCTGGCCACGAAGAAGGACAGATCCGCGGAGTAGTCGGCGTGGTTGACACCATGGCAAGGCACCGGAAGTGAACGTTCGAGAGCCATGGTCCGGGGGTTGCGCACATCGATGCGGCGCATCCGCTCCGCCATGACCAGGGCGTGCGCTCCGTCGGGGGTGAAGTACAGGTTGTAGGGGTCGTCGACCTGGACCCGCCTGCCGGGCTTGCCAGTCGTGGGGTCGATCGGCACCATGTCGTTGCCGATGTCGTCGTTGACCCACAGTGTCTTCATGTCCCAGCTGGGCACGACATGTTGGGGTTCGCGGCCGGTGGGATAGGTGCCGATCACTGTGAACGTCTTCGGATCGATCACCTGCACGGTGTCCGCCTGGGAGTTGGGGACATAGACAAGGCTCTTGGCCCGCTTCGCTGTCGAGGACAGCTTCCCTGCAGCGGCGCCTGCATAGATGTTGGCTGGTCCTGGCGATGCCGACATCGGAGATGAGGATGCGTGAGACTCGGGCAACGTCGGCGCGGCTGAGGTGGAAGACGCTGATCGCGGTGGCCTGGTCTGCACCGGGTCGGCGTTCCCCGAGGCCGCCCGGGCGCAGGCGCTCAGCAGCAGGATGGTGGCGGCGGCTGCCATCAACCGGACTGGTCGGGAGAACACGCGAGACACTTCAAGCCGATCTCTTGGGCGGCCATCTGGATCGATCGATGCTCCCAGACAGTAGGTCAATCACGGAGCAACCGCGAGAGCGTCACGGGTAACAGTTGACGGGATGCGAGGCCGGCCAGGATCTGCGGCAATGCTGCCACCGTGCCGGGGTGACCCAGATGCAGGCTCACGATCGACCCGGGCCGCACCTTCGCAAGTGTGCGCGACACGACCTGCGCCGATCCCGGGTCGAGGTAGTCCTCCGGGTCGACGTCATAGGAGACACACCGCTGGTATCCCGAGCGGCTGGCCGCCGCCCGGATCGTGGCCGTGCTGTGTGGCGTACCGGAGGGCCGGAACCACCATCCAGGCGATCCCGTGGACTTGCGCACCGCGTCCGCGCCGCGCTTGATCTCATCCTGGGCGGCCCTCAGTGACAGGGTCGGCATCTGCTGGTGGCTCCACGTGTGGTTGCCGAGCTCGTGGCCGTCCGCCAGGATCTGCTGGCCAAGAGATGGTGCGCCGGAAAGCCACTGTCCGACCGCGAAGACGGTGATGCGGGCGTGGTGGGCTGCGCAGTCGCGCAGGACCTGTTGGGTCAGCGACTGGTCCCCTGCGCCGTGGAAGGTCAGTGCCACCTCGTGTCGGGTCCGTGAACCGTGAACGATGTCCGGGCCCGCGGTCCTGGCGATGGCGGGCTGGGGACTCGGGCCCATGACCTGGGTGGTCGCAGTCTGTGCGCTCGATGAGGCCGATGACTCAGGGGCCGCAATTTTGGCGGTCGGGGTGACCGGGCCAGCGGTGGATCGGGGAACACCGCGGGTGGCTTCGCCGGAGCATCCAGCCGCTGTGAGCACGGCTGCCAGAGTGAAGATCGCCGTGCGTCGATCGACCGAGCCACCAGGGCTTGGGGGCTCGGATCTCGCGTCATCAGACATGAACGCCATTCTGGCAATCGGACCTACCGTTGGTCGAGCTCGACTCGACATGAACGGTCCTGTTCCCGTGGAAGGCAACGGTGGGAGATGTTGCAGGAGACTCCGAGCCGGCAGGAGTCCACTAGGAGCTGGCGGATGGTGTCGGGCGACGACTGGGGCTGCCGCGGACCTGAGGACAACGGCCGCGCCATACGGAGGAGTCGGGCGGGAGGGGAACCCCCTTGGTTCGCGTCCGGTTCTCAGAGGGTTGATGTCGAGCCTGATGGCCTGCGCCATCACCACGTCGATTCGGCACACAGAAACTACGGCGCCTGGGCCGAGGCGCACCATGCCCTGCCGGTCTGCGACCAGCCGCGGGGGGATTCATCTGATTGTCGCGTAGGGCCGCTAGATCCACGTTGCTCCTCCTATCGTCCTCTGCCTGGCCCAGCCAGGGAGGAGGTTCGTCACGAGAGTGCCAGTCAGTCCCTGAGAGAAACCTGAACGCGCGAAGACGTATCGGAGGCGAAATATCTGGAACCGGCGCACGAACACCGACGCGTGAAGCCGGTGTTGATTGACCGCTTGGGCGTTCAGGCTTAGCTCAGCCCCCGAGCGTGACCATGAGGCATGCCAACACGCCATACGACCACCACCAGCACAGACCTGTTGACGAGATCGCTGACAGTCAGCACACACGGCGGTCGGCGCAAGATGGCGCGACGGGTTAGCATCCCACTCGTCGCGCTTGTTGGGACATGGCTGGTGTTAGCCGCCAGCCCGTGGGGCCGCTCACTCGACCTCGCAGCCTACGCCGGCCGGTTCGAGGCGGCCCGGCGCTTGCACGTGGTTAACGCAGCCGTACTTAACGTGGTCAGCGGTACCACCTTGCTCTTGGGGATTCTCACGCTCGCAGTCGTGGGCATATGGACGCGCAAAGTGGCGTTTGCGGCACGAGCTGTCGGCGCGGTCCTGGTCTCAGTCCTCGGCGCGGAGGTCCTCAAGCTGGCCCTGCCTCACGCTGGCGTGGTCGACCCTGTCTGGACCTGGGCAGGAGGGGGTTCCTTCCCCAGTGGGCACACCACTATCGCGGCGTCAATGTCGCTTGCAGTCCTGGGCATCAGTTCGAACGCTTGGCGTCGTCGTCTCGCCGGTCCGCTGCTGGCCTGGACGGTCCTAACCGCCACTGCGACAATCGCCGCGGGGTGGCACCGGCCCAGCGATGTCCTCGGCGGTCTCGCGATGGCAGCCTTGGGCTACCGGCTGATGCGGGCGCGTGTCCCGTACCGAGCACCATCACGTCACTGCCTCCCCATGCCTAGTTGGCTGACGCAAGCCAGAGACTTGGCGCGGCCAGCCCTGTGGTGGGTCATGGCGACGACAGCTGTCGTCTGGGGGGCCGTGCCCGTGCCGGGTGGGGGCAAGAGCCTTGCTGACTCGTCGGCAGTCCTATACCTGGGCGCGTTGGGCGCCATCGCTGTGGGGGCTGTCCTGACGTTCACCAGTTCAGGCCACCTGGCCCACCGTGGACCACGCCTGGGGCGAACAACTGCGCGAACCGCCTGAGCGCCGCCTTCGCTGGCACCCAAAACGGCGGTCAGAGCCGAGGCCGTTCGGCGTGTCGACGTTCACTGCCGATCAGGGTGCTCGCGGCGGGTGATCCATGGTCGGACACGCGACAGGGCCGGGATGGTGCGGAACCCCTCGGGAACTCCCCTATCGCGGACCCGCGGGAAACCCAGGCGAATACGAGGGCCGCAGCTTTTCAGGCTGCTCTCAGCCACGCTGGTGCACGGTGGGCTCATGGTCGCCGTTCGGTGGAGGCCCTGGTCAAGGAGATTTGCGATGAGCCAAAGAGGACTGCGGCCGGATACCCGTTCGGAGACGGTGGGTGGCACGGGTCTCCCTGGGAGCGGCGAGCAGGTGTCTCAGGTCCACCGGCTGGAGGCTCATGACGGGGACCTCCGGGGTCAGCTGCAGTCCTCTTGGGACGCCCGAGTCGACTCTTGGTCAGAACAAGTGGAGTCATCGGCAGCATTCGCCAGAGTGCGCGAGGTCGTTCTGCGGCGCGCCGACCCCCAGCCGACCGACCGTTGCGTGGACCTGGGCGCGGGCAGTGGGTTCATGACGTTGCCCCTGGCCGGGCAGGTCGAGCATGTCGTGGCCGTCGACGTGGCACCGCTGATGCTCAACCTTCTGGCTTCGCGTGCGACCGCGGCTGGTCTGCGGAACGTGCACACGAGAGTTGACGACATGACAAAGACCGAGTTTCCGCCGTTGTCGCTGAGTCTGGTGGTCAGCAGCTACGCGCTACATTCGGTGCCGCACCAGGACAAGCTGGTCCTTCTCGGGCACGCCTTCCAGTGGCTCGCTCCCGGTGGTCGGATCGTCATCGCAGACATGATGCTGGGCCATGGTGGAAGTGGACGTGACCGCGACATCGCGGCGACCAAGATCCGGCGGCTGGCCGCCTGCGGCCCCGCCGGATGGTGGCGCGCTGCCCGGAACACGGCACAGCTGGGCCTTGGCGTTGGTGAGAACCGGCCCGCCAGTCCCGCCTGGTGGGTCGGCGCCCTGCAACAGGCCGGGTTCACCAAGGTCTTCCAGACCGACGTGGTGGCCGAGGCGGGGGTTGTCTCCGGGGTGAAACCAGCCGGCGGCTGACTGCTCCAGCTTTGCCACGGGTAGCCGAGCTGTTCCGACACCCTGGTGGGAGTGAGGATCGCCTGAGTCAACAGTTCCGAGGACCGTTCGTCCGTAAGATGCATCTGCAGGAGTCCGGGGAACGCGTCCTGAAGGCGAGGTGGGCATGACGTCAGCACCGACTCTGTGGCGTTTGCTGGCCCGGCGCCTGGCCGGGGTCCGCGTCCGCTCCACGATCGCAGCGGTCCTGGTCGTGGCGGTCGCCTTCACGGCGGGTGCCGCCCTGCTGCTGCTGCTGCTGCAACATGCTCTGGACAACAGCATCCGGGACGCAGCCGGGATGCGTGCCGGTGAGGTCGCGACGCTGCTTCGCGCGGAGGGGGTCAAAGGGCTGGGCGAGCGGCTGCTGGAGAACAACCGTGAGGGGCAGATCGTTCAGGTCGTCAGCCAGGGCGGCACCGTGGTGGCGACCTCCGCTCCGAAGACAGCCAAGGCGCCACTGTCTTCGGCTCGCCCGGGCCAGGGACAGGTCCGGCTCGCCGAGGCCGAATCCCTGTCAACGGCGCGCTCAGAAGCCCCTACCTGATCACCACGGTGGGGGCCATCGACCATCAGGGGGTCCTGTACAGAGTGATCGTGGCCTCACCGATCGGGGCGCAGCGTGAGAGCGTCAGCACGGTCTTGTCCTACTTGCTGGTTGGCCTGCCGCTCTTGGTTCTGCTTGTTGGCGCCGCCATGTGGGTGTTGGTCGGTCGGGCGCTGCACCCGGTGGATCTCATCCGTGCGCGGGTCCAGGGGATCGGGGGAGCCCAGCTGGCCGATCGGGTGCCCGTCCCGGACACCAGCGATGAGATCTCCCGTCTGGCGGTGACGATGAACCAGATGCTCGACAGGCTGCAGAACGCCCAGACGGCCCAGCGCCGCTTTGTCGCCGACGCCAGCCACGAGCTGCGCTCACCTCTGGCCACCCTGACCGCCGCCCTGGATGTTGCGCTGGGGGACCCCACTGGACGTACCTGGCGCGACTTGCATGAGGTGATGGAGGCCGAGGCCGACCGGATGCGCCGACTCGTCGATGATCTCCTGCTCCTGGCTAAGGCGGACGACAACCGGCTGCAGCTCACCCGATCCGATGTCGACCTGGACGACCTGCTCGACGCCGAGGCCCGCAGGCTCCGGGCCTCTACCGACCTGCACATCCTGGCCGACATCAACCCGTTGAGGGTGACCGGCGACGTCAGCCGGCTCAGTCAGGTCGTGCGCAACCTCGCCGACAACGCGGTACGCCACGCTGACCACGAGATCCGCTTCATGCTGTGTCGAGAGCACAACAACGCGCTGATCGTGGTGGAGGATGACGGCGTGGGCATCCGTGCCAGCGACCGCGAACGGGTCTTCGAGCGTTTCGTTCGTCTTGACGAGAGCCGTGAGCGTGGCCACGGCGGTTCCGGACTGGGTCTGGCCATCGTTGAACAGGTCGTCCTCGGACACGGTGGCACCGTCTGTGTCGGCGACTCGTCCCTGGGCGGCGCACGGTTCGAGGTCCGGCTGCCAACCAGCGCGGCTTGAACGAAGTGGAATGCCCGCCTTCCGAGATGGACGCCCTGACATCTCGCGGGGCGTCAGAACGGCGGGCCGGCAGGATCATGTGGCGCGTCCGGAAACATCTCCGGCTCTGCGGTATCGGTCAAGGCCGGCCAGTCCCTTTGAGCGTGGGCTCGAGGTCACGCTCCTGCTCCACGTCCGCGAGGACTGCCACGCGTCCGCTACGGCGACGTCGAGCGCGCACGACATACACAACGACGGCGGTCGCGAGTGCCGCTAGCATCACGAAAGAAATACGGCTGAGAACGCTCTGGATGTGTGTCAGCGACGACCCGGCGCCGTACCCCAGCAGGACGACCGCCCCAGCCCAGGCTGCCCCGCCCAGAACGTTCGCGGACAGGAACCGGCGATAGGGCATGGCGATCATCCCCGCGACCGTTGGCACCAGAGCGCGCAGGACGCCCACCCACCGACCGGCGACCACCGCCCAGAAACCATGCGCGGCGACGGCCTGCTGAGCCCGGTCCCAGTGTCGGGTCCTGATCCGCAGACCCAGTCGCGTCAGGCGGAGGCGAGGACCGAAGTGACGACCCACCAGGTAGCCCACGGAGTCGCCGCCGATTGCGGCGGCGATGGCCAACGCCAGCAGCACCCCCAGATCTATGTTGCCGCGCGCAGCCAGCACACCAGCGACCAGTAAGGCGGTCTCTCCCGGAAGGACGAGCCCCACAAACGCCGCAGCCTCCAAGAACGCCAGTGCGACCACCACGGTATAGACCGGCCACCCATGCAGGGTCATGACCATCTGAAACAGACTGGTAACCATTCCGTTCTCAGCCGCCGTCCTGAGCAAGCCGGTAGCCCATCCCGCGAACCGTCTCAATGGCGCGCCGGTTGAACGGGACATCGATCTTGTTCCGCAAGTACCGGATGTACACCTCGACGATGTTGGGGTCCCCCTCGAAGGCGGGATCCCACACGCCGGCCAGGATCGCCGACTTCGTCATGACGTCACCTCGGTGGTGCATCAGGAACTCGAGCAGCCCGTATTCGCGGGGGGTCAGCGCAATCTCCTGGCCAGCGCGCTCGACCCGGCGCAGGGCAGGGTCCAAAGACAGGTCGCCCGCAGTCAGGATGACTGGTCGTTCGGGACCTCCGCGCCGGATCAGGGCGCGCAGTCGCGCCACCAGCACGACGAAGCTGAACGGCTTGGTCAGGTAATCGTCGGCGCCCAGGTCGAACGCGTCACTCTGGTCATACTCTCCGTCCTTGGCGGTGAGCATGAGCACCGGCGTCCACACGCCTCGCCGGCGCAGCTCTTCCAACACCTTGTAGCCGTTGAGCTTTGGCAACATGATGTCCAGGACGATGACGTCGAACGCGTTCTCAGTGGCGATCCAGACCGCGTCTTCACCGTTGTGGACGACCTCGACGACGAACCCGCCGTCGGTCAGCCCACGCCGGACGGTCTCAGCCAGCCGCACCTCGTCTTCGACCACCAGCACCTGCACGTCATCATCCTTACTGTTGGTCGTTGCCGCGGCGGGCCGGATTCTTGCGCGACCTCATTGTCGATGACGGCCGCTGAGAAACACCTGAACGTGGGCTGCACCGAGACTGCGACCCGATTCGCATCCTCATGCCTTCAGCGGCCCTGAGATGAAGTCGCAGCGGTGGCATCCGGCCACGGACTGCCCGTTAAGGCCCAGAAGTGGGTGCCAAGGATGCGACGGCGCCTCGGTGTCCGGCTGATCCTCGTGCTGCGCGGTCGAACCTGAATGGATCGACAGGTTCGATCAGGTTCCCCTCAGGGGCGGGCTTGCACAGTGGGGGTTGTTCGCATGATCCCAACGGAAAAGGAACCCCATGAACATCAAGAAGATTGCCATTAGCGGCGCCGCCGCCACCGCCCTCGGCGTGGCGGCTCTGGCCGGAACGGGAACGGCGTTCGCGGCTGGTACCGCACCGGTCGCAACCACCCAGAGCACCAGCGTTCAGCAGGGCAACCAGAGCGCGCCCGACGCCGCGGCATCGTCCGAGAAGGCCGGCAGCGAGACCGCAGGCGAGTCCGACGGTCCCGGCGGACATGCCGACGCTGACGGCGTAGACGTCCAGCAGGGCGACCAGACCACCCCTGACACCGCGGCATCGTCCGAGAAGGCCGGCAGTGAGAAGGCCGGCAGCGAGACGGGCGTCTCAGATGGTCCTGGCGGGCACGCCGACGCTGCCGGCAGCAGCGTCGACCACCAGTTCGAGGGCACCGAGTAAGGAGGAGTACTGAATGCGGGCGGCCGAGGAAGTTCTCGGCCGCCCGCGGACGTATGCGCGGCGTCTACTCTGACGTTGAACAGGCCAACGGCAAGGAGGCGACGGTGCGAGTCCTGGTGGTCGAGGATGAACGCCCCCTGGGGAGGGCGCTGCGCCGCACTCTGGAGGCGGAGGGCTTCACCGTGATGCTGGCCGCCAACGGCATCGATGGTGACTGGGCGGCCCGCGAGCACGACTTCGATGTCATCGTCCTGGACGTGATGCTGCCAGGGATGTCCGGCTATGACATCTGTCGGAATCTTCGGGCGGCCGGGGACAAGACGCCGATCTTGTTCCTGACTGCCAAGGACGGTGAGTATGACGAGGCGGACGCCCTGGACATCGGTGCCGACGACTTCGTTTCCAAGCCGTTTTCCCCGGTGGTGCTGGTGGCCCGACTGCGGGCTCTTCTTCGGCGCAGCAGCGCCGGCCCGGACCCTTCGTTGACGATCGGGTCGCTGCGGGTCGAACCCGAGCGACGCCGGGCCTGGCTGGGTGAACACGAGCTGCACCTGACCGCCCGCGAGCTTGGACTGCTCGGCTTCCTGGTGCACCGGGTCGACCATGTGGTGAGCAAGACCGAGATCCTCGAGCACGTCTGGGACCAGGCCTTCGACGGCGACGCGAACGTCGTCGAGGTCTACATCGGCCACCTGCGACGCAAGCTCGCGTCATCACAGGACGTCCGCATCGAAACAGTCCGTGGGGTCGGATATCGCCTGGTCGGGCGGACGCGATGACCTGGGCCAGACCTGGGGTACGCGCGCGGATCACACTGGCCGCCACCGCCGCAGTTGCGGTAGTGCTGGCGATGACCGGCCTCGCGTTCGTCCTGCTGCTCCAGCGCGAGCTGTTGGCGGGGGTGGATGCATCGGCACGTACCCGCGCCCAAGACATCGCGGCGCTGAGCGTCGGCACGCTGCCATCGGTCCTGCCAGCGGCCAAGGACGACGGCAGCCTCGTTCAGGTGCTCGACAGCAGCGGCGTCGTCCTGGCGGCCAGCGGCAACATCGAGGGCGAGAACGCGCTGGTCCGGCCGAACCCCGTCCAGACCGGATCCCAGCTCAGCACGCTGTCCGGGCTACCGATCGGCGGCGATGAGCGTTTCCGGGTCCTGCAGGAGCCGGCCGGACCCCCGCCGGCGCAGCGCACGATCGTGGTGGCGCTGTCGTTGGCCCCAGCCGACAGGGCGGTCCAGAGCGCGCGATGGCTGCTGTTCGAAGTCCTGCCAGCGGCACTGCTGCTGACGGCGCTGGTCACCTGGCTGGGTGTGGGTCGCGCCCTGGCGCCGGTCGAGCGAATACGACGTGGTGTCGCAGAGATCGGCGGCGGCGACCTGTCCAAACGGGTGCCCCTACCGGCATCGCGCGACGAGGTGCACCGCCTGGCCGAAACCATGAACTCGATGCTCGACCGGTTAGAGGCATCCGCCGGGCGCCAGCGCCGGTTCGTCGCCGATGCCTCCCACGAGCTGCGCAGCCCCCTGGCCAACATGCAGGCATCCCTGGAGGTAGCTCTTGCCCGCCAAGACCTCGACCTGTGGCAGGAGACCGGCCAAGACCTCCAGGGCGAGTACGACCGCATGCAACACCTGGTCGAGGACCTGCTGCTGCTGGCCCGCCTGGACGGGCGCCTCCCACTGGCCCACG
This sequence comes from Actinomycetota bacterium, assembly GCA_040006795.1. Taxonomy (GTDB): domain Bacteria; phylum Actinomycetota; class Actinomycetes; order Actinomycetales; family Dermatophilaceae; genus UBA4719. The sequence goes on from JBDTWH010000111.1 coordinate 16,974, forward strand.
ACGAGGTCGACCTGGACGATGTGGTGCACGACGAGGCCGAGCACCTACGCAGACATGGCTCGGTGACGGTCCACGTGCTTCCCCTGCCTGCGCTGCGGATCCGAGGCGATGGAGCCAGGCTCGCCCAGGTCGTGCGCAATCTGGCCGACAACGCCGCCCGCCATGGTGCCACCACGGTGTCGCTGTCGCTGCGCAGGGACGGCGACTGGGCTGTTGTGCGAGTGGCCGACGACGGTCCGGGTGTGCCGGACGAGCACCAGGATCGGATCTTTGAACGGTTCACTCGCCTCGACCAGGCACGGGCCCGCGACAGCGGTGGCAGTGGGCTGGGCCTGGCGATCAGCCGCGAGATCGCCCAGGCCCACGGCGGCTCACTGACCCTGCTTGTCGGGGCAGCGGCTTCGGGGGCGGTCTTCGAGCTGCGGCTTCCGTGCGAGCCCTGAGACAGTCAGATTCACTCGGAAAATCGACGCCACACACCGATCGAGGCTGGGTTAAATTCACGGACATGCGGGTCAGTCGGCAACCTCGCCGATGGGGTGCTCGGCCTGGACCGATTGCCCGGGGAGAAACAGTGTGAAGGTGGCCGGCGACCTGCGGGCTAACACCAGACGCCCACCGCTGGCTTCGGCCAGGGACCGCGCCAAGGCCAGGCCGATGCCTTGTCCGTCGCCCCCCGAGGTCCCGCGGTCGAACACGGCGGCCGGCTCCATGGCGATCGACCCTTCGTCGCCGACATCGACCGCAAGCACCTCGTCCATCTCACGGACGGTCAACGTCACCGCGCCGCGGCCGTGACGCACAGCATTGTCGATCAGCACATTCAGTATCTGGGTGAGCAGACTTCCAGGAACCTCGACGGTGGTGAGGGCGGGTTCGAGGTTCACCAGGAGTCGTCGGCCCTGTGCGGCCAGCGTGCCATGCCAACGACTTTCGGCCTCGCCCATCACCTGGCCCAGTGGATGCGGTGCGGCGACCAACCACTGATCGCTGCCCAGTCGGGCCAGCGCCAGCACCTCATCAACGGTGCGGTGCAGCTCATAGACTTGGCGGGCGGCGTTGAGCAGCACGGGCCGCAGGTCGGCCGGCGGGTTAGCGAGGGCTGCCTCGAGGCCGAGCTCGAGGCCGGTCAGGGGTGTGCGCAGCTGGTGGGAGGCGTCGGCGCTGAAGTGACGCTCCTTGTCGATCATCTCTGTCAGCCGGCTGACCATGGCGTTGTGCGTCTGGGCGACCCGGTGAATCTCCGGGATAACGCTCAGCTCAGCGCGCGCGGCGAGGTCGCCCTCGGCTACTCGTTGTGACGTGGCCGACAGTGCCTCCAAGGGCTCAGTGATAAGGCGGGCCTGTCGCCGTGCGACCAGGATGGCCACGATCAGGGAACCGACCGCGAGGGCGGCCATCGCGAGCCAGGCGAGTATGACGCGCGTCCAGACTATGGAGTTGGCCGCCGAGGCACGCACCACGCCGACGACGTCCTCTCCGGAGGTGATCGGGACGGCGACCACGAGGTCGGTGCCGACCTGTCCGTCCGCCACAACACCCTTGACGGCACTTTGGGTGATCGGGTCCGCGGTGCCGGGTCCCTGTCCGGCTCTTAGCCGCATCTTCAGGTCGTAGACCCCGACCGGGTTGTCGGAGGCTGAGGCAGGCAACTCGACCTGGTCACCGGATGAGAACTGGGGACCCACGCGTAGGGCCGCCGCGAGCGCGGCACGCTCGAGCTCGACGCGCTCCTGGGTGAAGAACGCGGTCCGGACCATGATCGCCAGCGGCACGGCAAACAGCACCAATGCCACCGTCACTGCACCTACTGCAACTCTGACCACGCGCTGACGCATGGTCCCATCATGGCTTCTGTGAGGGAAGTTCTCGGTGGCTCTGGGATTTCATCGACAGTTTTTGCCGTCCTCTTGCCGTTGGGGGTCCGGCCTCTAACCGTCGGATTCGTAGCGTTGTCAGCGTTGCTGTTCGCCGAGATCTGGAGGCATCATGAGTGCACGCAGGACCCTGACCATGGCTGGAGCTATCGCCGCGACCGCCGTCCTGGCCGCTTGTTCGGGCACCGCCTCGAACACGTCGAGCTCCGGCGCCTCGACGGCGGCGACCCAGCCCGGCTCGGCAGCGACAGAGGCAAACCCGCCGGGCGACATCCCCGACAACCAGGCCTACGTGGCGTTCAGCCCAGCCGGCGGCGGGTACTCGGTGAAGATCCCGGAGGGATGGTCTCGAACCTCCACGACGACCACGGCGTCTTTCACCGACAAACTGAACAGCATCCAGGTGTCAGCCGCACCCGCATCGACCCAGCCCACCGTGGCGTCCGTCAACAGCACGGACGTGCCGCAGGTGAAGGCTACTGTTCCCAAGTTCGCCATGGGCAAGGTCTCGACCGTGGTCAGCGGCGGCGGGAGTGCGATCCTGCTGACCTACCAAGGCGATTCGGCACCCGACCGGGTGACTGGCAAAGTCGTCCGTGACGCCTTCGAGCGGTACACGTTCTACCGGGCGGGCAAGAGAGTCGACCTGACGCTTTCCGGCCCGATCAACGCCGACAACGTCGACCCGTGGCGCACCGTGTCTGACTCCCTGCGGTGGAAGTAATGCCCGCAGCGGCGTTGCAGGCCCGCGACCTCTACCGGTTCTTCCGGACCGGCGACGACGAGACCCTGGCCCTGCGGGGGGTATCACTGACGGTGCAGCGCGGGGAGACGGTCGCTGTCGTCGGCCCGTCGGGGTCCGGCAAGTCGACCCTGCTGTCCTGCCTGGCTGGGCTGGACGAGCCAGCAGGTGGCACCGTCACGGTCGGTGGTGAGCGGGTCAGCCACCGTCCCGAGGCCGAGCGGGCGCGCATCCGCGCGAGGCGCATCGGCATCCTCATGCAGTCCCGAAACCTGTTGCCGCACCTGGATGTCCGGGCGAACATCCGCCTTGCCCAGCTCGCCAGCGACCAGGACGACCGGCGATACAAGCCCGACGAGCTACTCGAACAGGTCGGGCTCAGCGGGCGCGGCCGGGCGTTGCCCCAGGAACTATCCGGCGGTGAGCTGGCACGCGCCGGTCTGGCCGTGGCCCTGGCCAACGACCCGGACATCGTCCTGGCCGACGAGCCCACCGGCGAGCTCGACGGGCAGAGCGAGCAGCAGATCCTCACGCTGCTGCAGGAACGTGTCGCTGATGGCGCGGGCCTGCTCGTGGTGACCCACAGCCCCGAGGTGGTCCGCATCGCGGGCCGCGTCATCTCGCTGCAGGACGGAGCCGTGCTCTCATGAACGCTGCCACGAACCCAACCGAGGATCTAGTCGTCTGCACCGACGCATCGCGTACGTTCGGCACTGGCCCAGCCGCCGTGGTCGCGGTCCAGGGCACGACCGCGCAGGTGAGCCCCGGGGCCCGGATCGCGATCGCCGGGCCGTCGGGATCGGGCAAGTCCACGCTCCTGCACCTGATGGCCGGCCTTGAGGTCCCCACCCGCGGAAAGGTCACCTGGCCCAGCTTCTCCACCGACGCCGCCGAGCGCGCCCGCGACATCGGGGTCGTCTTCCAGAGCCCGAGCCTGGTGCCGGCCCTGGACGTCGCCGAGAACACTCGTCTGCCCCTGGTCCTGGCGGGGGTCAGCGAGCAGGAATGCCGCGACCGGGTCGCCGAGGCCCTCGAGCTGGTCGGCGTGAGCGACCTGGCCGCCAAGCTGCCCGAGGAGCTCTCCGGTGGCCAGGCCCAACGGGTTGCTGTTGCCCGGGTGCTCGCCCTGAGGCCACGGCTGGTCCTGGCGGACGAGCCGACCGGTCAGCTCGACCACGCAACGGGCCAGCACCTGATCGATGTCCTGCTTGCCACCACGGCGCAGATCGGCGCCGCGCTGGTGGTCACCACCCACGACCGGACCGTTCTGGAGCGCCTCGACACCCACTGGACGATGCACGAGGGCCAACTACGGACCGCAGTTACCCAAGGAGCCACTTCATGACGATCACCTGGATGGGTGGCCTGCTCCGTCGGCGCACCGGCCGCCTGCTGGCCACCGCTGTCGGCATCTCCCTGGCAGTGGCACTGATCGCCGCCCTGGGCACATTCCTGACGACCTCAAAGGCGACGATGACCGCCAGAGCGGTGGGCTCGGTCGCGGTCGACTGGCAGGTCCAGGTCCAGCCTGGCGCAGACCCCGCCGCAGTGTTGCACACCGTCACCAAGACCGCCGGTGTCACAGCCGCCGAGGCGGTATCGACCGCTCAGACCACAGGACTGTCGGCAACTGCCGGGGGAACCACCCAGACCACCGGACCCGGCGTGGTCCTAGGCCTGACCCCGACCTACCGCCACACGTTCCCCGGAGAGATCCGCCAGCTCAGCGGATCACCCACCGGGGTACTCCTGGCCCAGCAGACCGCCGCGAACCTGCACGTCCGCCCCGGCGACACCGTCAGCATCGGGCGCGCAGGGGCGGCCCCGGCCGTGGTCACCGTCGCCGGCGTCGTCGACCTACCGCAGGCGGACTCCCTGTTCCAGAAGGTCGGCGCACCACCGCAGTCCCAGCCCTCGGCGCCCCCGGACAACGTGATCCTGCTACCCCAGGCCACCTTCAACACCGTCATGGGCCACGGGTCATCGGCGGCCAACCCCGCCACGACCACCCAGATCCACGTCGCACGAGGCGCCCCGCTGTCCAGCGACCCGGCCGCCGCCTACGAGTCGGTGATCGGAGCCGCCCACAACCTCGAGGCCCACCTCGCCGGGAAGGCTGTTGTCGGCAACAACCTCGCAGCGGTACTTGAAGGCGCGCGCAGCGACGCGATCTACGCCCAGATGCTGTTCCTGTTCCTCGGCCTGCCCGGAGCGATCCTGGCCGCACTGCTCACCGCAGCCCTGGCCAGCGCCGGCGCAGACCGGCGTCGCGCCGAACAGGCACTCCTGCGGACCCGGGGCCTGGCACCACACAAGGTCGCCCGACTGGCCGTGGCCGAGGCCCTCCTGGTCGGCACCGCCGGCGGGATCCTGGGCCTGGGAGTCGGCGCCGCCTCAGGGCGCCTCGCTTTCGGACCATCACCCGCCGGCAGCAGCGCCTCCACCTCGCTCATCTGGGCCGCCATCGCGTTCGTCGCCGGGCTGTTCATCGCCACGCTCACGGTCCTGGTCCCTGCGCTACGAGACCTTCGCGGCCGCACCGTCGCCCAAGCCAGGCACGCAGTCGGTCGACCCGGCAGCCCATGGTGGATGAAAAGCGGCGTCGACTTCATGCTGATCGCCGGAGCGCTCCTGGTGTTCTGGGCCTCCAGCGCCAACAACTACTCCCTGGTCCTGGCCCCCGAGGGCGTGGCCACGATCTCGGTGTCCTACTGGGCGTTCCTGGGCCCGGCACTGCTGTGGCTCGGGGCAGCGATGCTGCTGTGGCGGATCGCCAACCTCGCCCTTCACCACGGTCGTCGCCCGCTCGCCCGGCTCATCCGGCCACTGACCGGCCGCCTCGCCCCAAGCGGCGCAGCGAGCATATCCAGGCAACGACGCCCCCTGGCCCGCGCCACGGTCCTGCTCGCCCTGGCCATCTCCTTCGCCGCCTCGACCGCAACCTTCAACGCGACATACCAGCAGCAAGCCGAGGCCGACGCGCAGCTGAGCAACGGCGCCGACGTGACGGTTACCGAGCCTCCCGGCCTCAAAGTGGCGCCGTCGGCCGCCGCAGGTATGCAATCCGTGGCGGGAGTCCGCCACGTTGAGCCCGTCCAGCACCGGTTCGCCTACGTCGGTGCCGACCTGCAGGACCTGTACGGCGTGCGACCGGCCAGCATCACCAGCGCCACCGCGCTTCAGGACGCCTACTTCGCTGGCGGCACCGCCAAGACACTGATGGCCAGGCTGAAGGCCCAGCCCGACGCGATTCTGGTCAGCGACGAGACTGTCAAGGACTTCCAGCTCGCCCCGGGCGACCTGCTCAACCTCAGGCTGCAGGACAGCCGGACCAAGAAGCTACAGACCGTCGCGTTCCACTACGCAGGGATCGTCAAGGAGTTCCCGACTGCCCCCAAGGACAGCTTCTTCGTCGCCAATGCCGACTACATCACCAAAGCCACCGGCTCGAACGCCGTCGGCGCGTTCCTGATCGACACCGGCGGCACCAACCAGAGCGCGGTCGCAGCCAGCCTTCAGCAACGACTCGGCGCAGCGGCGACGATCACGAACGTGACCCAGGCTCGCTCCCAGGTCGGGTCAAGCCTGACCTCTGTCAACCTCGCCGGGCTAACCCGACTCGAGCTGGTCTTCGCCGTCCTGCTGGCCGCCAGCGCCGGCGGAATCGTCCTGGCAGTCGGGCTCGCCGAACGCCGGCGCAGCCTCGCGATCCTCTCGGTACTGGGAGCTAAACGGCGCCAGCTGCGCGGGCTGGCCCTCAGCGAAGGACTCCTGATCACCATCGGCGGCCTGATCGGCGGAGGCCTCATCGCATGGGGTCTTTCCCAGATGCTCATCAAGGTCCTGACCGGCGTCTTTGACCCCCCTCCATCGGTCATCGCGATCCCCTGGGGCTACCTGACCATCACCGTCCTGACCGTCGTGGCTGCACTGGGCACCGCGGCCATGGTCAGCGCCCGGGCCTCAACCCGCCCAGCAGTCGAAGAACTGCGAGACCTGTGAGAGATCAGTTGGCGACACCGTCGTACCCAAGTCCGCAGCCACAGTTGCGGGCGTGGGTACGATCTGGCTAATGAGCCGCACAAACGCCGCCGACCGGCTCCAGATACTGGTGATCGAGGACGATGAAACCATCGGCCAACACCTGCAGTCCGGCCTACAGGGCAACGGCTATGACGCGTCCTGGTGCCGCACGGGCGGGACCGGGCTTACCCAGGCGCGCGCTTCATTGCCAAACGTTGTCCTTCTCGATCTCGGGCTACCGGATATCGACGGCGTCGAAGTGGCACGCACACTTCGCACCGAGCAGCCCAACCTGCTGATCGTCATCCTGACCGCGCGCAGCGACGAGATCGACGTCGTCGTAGGCCTGGACGCCGGCGCCGACGACTACCTGGTCAAACCGTTCAACCTCACCGTGCTTCTGGCCCGGCTGCGCGCACATCTACGCCGCCGAACGGATACGGCAACCGACACCGAATCAATCCGAGTGGCTGACCTCGTCGTGGACGCCCCGGCCCGACGGTGTCTGCTCGGCGATCGCGAGATCGACCTGCGGCCAAAAGAGTTCGAGCTCCTCCTGACGCTGGCCCGACACCCAGGAGTGGCCATCACTCGCGAGGACCTGATGGCCCAGGTATGGGATGAGAACTGGTTCGGCTCAACCAAAACCCTCGATGTGACCATGGCCGCACTACGGCGACGGCTGGCCGAAGCGGCCAACCCCACCCAGGGATCGGGGACGTTTCACATACCGACCATTACGACATTGCGCGGTCACGGCTACCGACTTGAATTATCACCAAAACCATAGGCCGCGTTCGCGGCACACCTCGAGCGACCGGGCGCCCTCGCCCCAACTGAACAGGAAGCCCTATTCACAGGGGCAGAAGTGGGCCACCCAGCACGTGAGTTCGTGGCGATCCGGGCGGGCCTCGACGCCGGGGAGGTTCGCTGCTTGGGCAGGCCGTGTCACGCGCAAGACCCTCCACCGAATTCCGGCATGCGTAACCCATGCATAGCCGCAGCCCGGCCAAACTACCGGATGCCTGCCGCGCGATTCGCCCGCTAGCGAGGTGAGTCTTTCCGCCGCGAGAGGGGCGATGACCTCTGGCGTGTTTACCGGATCTGGCGATGATCGGGCGTTCCTGACAGGGGCCTGGAAGTGGCTCGCGCAACCCTGTTCGCACGACGGAGCGGCTGTCCCGCACATGTGTGAGGATGCCTGTCATGACGGGCATACGAGGGCTTACTGGCTGGGTGGGCGTTGTGCTGAATGCTCCTGACGCACGTACCCTGGCCTACTTTTACCGAGACCTATTTGGCTGGTCGCTGGCGGACGACGAGCCGGACTGGTGCACCATGCGCGTCCTGGAGGCGCGTGCCAACTTGGCATTTCAGACAGAGGCCTTGTACGAGCGGCCAACGTGGCCAGCGGTGATCGGGGCGCAACAGATGATGATGCACCTCGACATCGGTGTGACCGACCTCGAGGCCGCAGTGCATGACGCCATCGCGCTCGGAGCCGAGCTGCACTTGCACCAGCCCCAGGACGACGTACGCGTGATGCTGGATCTGGCGGGGCACCCGTTCTGCCTATACGTTGACACCGGCGACTAGAGAAGACTCAGAGTCCACTGACACGGTCCTCCGTCATCCACCCGGCTTCCAACTACCGGACATGGCGCGATTAGGGAAGTCGCGGATCTGCTTCCGCGAGTTCGATGAGGGATCCCCGTACGCAGATTGGGCTGATCTTGCCCTCGCGGGTGCGGTCGATCAGCGCGCCGTAGGTCTCGAGCTGTGCTCATCCGATGAACCTCAGATCAGAAATGGTGCCGGAGGAGACCAGTGCGATGTATGCATCCGTGAAGATCACGCTGAAAAGGCTGGCCCAGGCAAGCTGCATGTGTTTCCCGTTGAGCTTGCTGACCTGCTGATAGAGCCAGTAACGCACCGGGTGCTTGGAGAAGTGGTTGATCCGGCCGAGTGTGATGTGCCGACAGGAGTGGCAGCCCATCGTGTAGGACCACAACAGCGCGAGGTTCACCAAGATGATGATGTTGCCGAGACCGAAGCCGAAGCCGCTGGGCGAGTGGAATGCGCGGATCGCGTCGTAGGTGTTGATCACTGAGACCACCACAGCAGCCATCCAAAAGTAACGGTGCGCGTTCTGGATGATGAGCGGGAAGCGCGTCTCACCGGTGTACTTGCCACGAGGCTCGGGCACGGCGCAGGCCACAGGCGACTGCCAGAACGCGCGGTAGTACGCCTTGCGGTAGTAGTAGCAGGTCAGCCGGAAGCCCAGCAAGAACGGCAGGGTGAGGATGGCTAACGGGAACAGTTGTGGCAAGGTGCCCAAGGTCCCGAACTCGGCAGCCTTACCGCATGCGTCGCTCAGGCACGGCGAGGCAAACGGCGACAGGTAGTGATATGCCTCCACAAAGTAGGCACTCTGGGAGGTCGTGCGGATCGCGGCATACAGCACGAATGCGGTCAGCCCGAGAAAGGTCAGGATCGGCGACTTGCGCCAGTTGTCGATGCGCAGGTTGGGCTTGAGATTCGGCGCCCGCCCCGGTGAGTCGACTCCGACCGCGGTATCGGTAGCCACTAGGCCACCCCACCGGTCGAGACGCGGGGCTCTACCCGTGTCAACTCCACGCGCTCATGTAGCAGAGCCACGTGAGGTTCCGCGTCTTCTATGTCATGCCTTGCCGACATCAGCGCTCCCGTTCATCAGTGGAGCGCCGCATTGCGCACCACAGGTCCTACGTACGTCGCATTTTGTTCTGCGAACGTCGGAAACGTACCATGAGTCCATGAACCGAGCAGCCGATCCCCGGGGACGCCTGCTCGATGCGGCGCTTTCCATCGTCGGCTCGCAAGGCTTGCGCGCGCTGACCCATCGAAGGATTGAGGACGAGGCCGGACTGGCTCGAGGCTTAGCCCGCTACCACCTGGGCAACAACGACCAAATCATTGCCGCCACGCTGGAGCACGCGGTGCTGCGGGACTCCCGGACTACCGAGGCTGTACTGGCCAAGGTCGGTTTCGAAGCGCTGGCCGGCAACACCATGTCCTTTCCGGAGATCCTCGCAGCCTTGGCCTCGACGTATCTGGAGGACCCTGGAGCCATCCGTGCCCGCTACGAACTGCTCCTCGAGGCCACTCGCCGGCCGTCCCTGAAAGCAGAGGCCCAGCGCTGGCGGGCGCAGTTCGTCAGTACCGCAGAGCTAGCGCTGACGGCCGCCGGACAGGCCGACCCACACACTGTCGCTGTGCTCCTGGTGGCGTGTGGCGACGGACTGCTCTTCGACGCGCTCATCACGGGTCGAACCAACCTACCCGAGCTCGCCGAACGCGCGGCCGCGGCTATCTTGCGCGCCTCAACGGTTACCTCCTGAGCTCCGAGGCGGTCAGGGGCTCCCAACACGCGCGGCCCCTGCCGAGGAGGGTGTTGCTCGCACCAGCCGCCTCAACGAAACTGCGCCCGGTAGCGGAACGGTCAGCGGAGCATGTTGCCGTCACTCACCTCCGCCTCTGGTCGTCCCGTATCCCGATCGCGCTACGGGACGACCAAAGGCGGAGGTGAGCAGCGGCCACTTGCTCCGCAACGGCCCTAACGGACGCCAGGTGCGCTTTGGGAGTCGAGTCCTTCAGCCTCGGCCCTGCCCTTGCCGAATGCCATCTTTTCCAGCATTCCACGCAACAACGTCAAGGACCCGAAGGGCGGTCACATCTTCTCCAGCGAGCGTGCTCAGATGTGCCCAAGCATCGCTCTGAGTCTGCAGATCACCGGCGATAGCAGTAGCCATGACGACCCAATACCGGGCCCAGGTCCGGCCCTTCTCGAAGCGCATCGGGAAGGGATCCTGGGTACCGACGTAGCAAGCCTTCACGAATTTGTCATGCAGGGGCATGAAGTCCGGGCGCTTGCGATGTAGGACCTTGGTCAAGGTCGTCAGTTTGATTCCCTGAAGCGGGCGCTCATCAAGGACGCCAACCAGGGCTTGCATTCTCCGATCAAGACTCGAGTCTCCCACCGGTAGCCAGAGTCACGCCCTCGGGAGCCGTCCGGAGTCCAGCCTCCAGTTGTTCACGTGCAGATTGCAGGGCATAGAAGGCCGCGATCTTGGGCGCCGCATTAAGGAGGGTCGGCGCAAGTAAGTCACCATCGTTCAGCTCGCTGCTGCTGCTGCCACACGCCAACATGTCATATGCAGGGTAGGCATACGGCTGCCGGCTGTTTGTGTTCGCGACTGCATCGAAGTAACGCCTAACCCAGTCTTCCGCTTTGGCCATTAGGACTTGTCGACCGCCGACGCGGACAGTGTCTGTTGTCACGCGGCCACGGTAACTGCCCCAAGCGACAGGTGGGGTTTCGGGCATACCTCTTGAGCCTCCCCAGAGGGACCGTCACGACGAATGTCCTGTGGTGCGATGGCCGCTCCGGTGACCGATCGTCTCAAGGGTCGAGTGGCGCATCGAGCGCCGCGGCTACATGCAGGGCCACGGCATATGCCGGGGGCTGCGTACGCTGGCATATGCCCACGACGACGCTATGACGAAGGAGTTTCCATGGACTACGAGTGCATCCAACTCACCCGCGACGCGGACGTCACGACGATCACCATGGATAGGCCCGAGCGCCGCAACGCCTTGTCGCTGCTACACATGCAGGAGCTGACTGATGCGTTCGCACTGGTGGGGTCCAGCGATGCCCGAGGGGTCGTTCTGGCGGCCAACGGACCGGTCTTCTGTGCCGGCCATGACTTCGCTGACGTGGCCGGGAGCGACCTGGAACAGGTGCGGCACCTGTTGTGGACGTGCACCGAGTTGATGACGCTCATGCAGCGCATTCCCCAGCCCGTGGTGGCGCGCGTGCACGGGCTGGCGACGGCCGCGGGGTGCCAGCTCGTCGCCGCGGCCGACCTCGCTGTTGCCGCCGACACGGCCGGCTTTGCAGCGCCCGGCGGCAAAGGAGGCTGGTTCTGCCACACGCCGATGGTGGCGATCGCCCGTACCGTGGGCCGAAAGCGGGCGGTTGAGCTGGCGCTGTCAGGCGACGTGATCGACGCCGCGACCGCTCGAGAGTGGGGCCTGGTCAACCAGGTCGTGCCGGCCGAACGGCTGGACGACGCAGTGGCCGCGCTGATCGCTCGGGTGACGCGCGGGAGCGCCCAGAGCAAGGGCATGGGCAAGCAGGCGTTGTACGCGCAGCTCGATCTTGCCCAGCCCCAGGCGTACGCCTACGCGGTCGAGGTGATGGCCGCGACCAGCCAGACCCCGGACGCAGCCGAGGGCATGGCGGCCTTCCTGGAGAAGCGGGCCCCTGTCTGGAGCAGCTGATCTTGCCGGTCGCGGTCATGGTTAGAGCGGGCCTGGGACCGGGCCGAGAACCGTTGAAGCCTGCCAGGCACCCAATGACCAACGGTCTGCGGAGCAGGTGGACGCTGCTCGCCCTCAGCTCGGTCGTCCCGTGGCGGGATCCGCATACGGACGCTGTTCGTCCCGTTTGCGACACCTTTGCGGACACTGATCGTCGGCGGGCTCGGTACCTCCCGGCGTGGTCGTAGGCCGTTCCTTTACCGAGACGGTGAACCACCGGACATGCCTTCGGGCCGTCGGTCCGTTTTGCCGATGAGCAAGTTCGACTGTATGTTGAACGTGTTCAGTGAATGTGTTCAACGTGGGGAAGGGCATGAACTTGCAGCAGATTGGGATTCGCCAGCGGGGACAGGACCAACGAGCGTCGAGGGTGCGCAGCTCCGCTTTGGAACTGTTTCGCACCCAGGGCTTCGACGCGACCTCTGTTCGCGACATCGCCGCCGCTGCGGGTGTCTCGGTCGGCACCGTGGCCCACCTGGACAAGGCGACACTGTTCTTGGACGTCATGGAAGAGAACGCGTTCGCGCTGGTCGGAGGCGCGCTGGAGAGGTTGAGCAGTGAGCAGGTCGGGACGAGTCTGACCTTGGCGGCCGAGATCTGGGGGGTCTTCGAGCCTTCCCTGGCCCAGATCGTCGAGAACCCGGAGCTGACGCGGGCTTACCTGATCGCCTACCTTCGGGCCGACAGCACTCACGCCATTAGCACGGGCGAGGTTAACGTAATCTGCGCCGGGATCGCGGCACGGTGTGTAAAGCACTCTGGCGGTGACCCCGGAGTTCCCCAGGCCATGCTTGCGGCAAGTGCTATCTATGCAGTCTTCTTCAGTGCCACTTTTGCCCTTGCGGGCGGCTTCGGGTCAGCCGTCGAGATGGCGCAGTGGCTGCGTGATTCGATCACGCAGGAGACTCGTCCCTTCGAGCGTGCCGGAATGTCCATTGGGGTGCCGTCGTGAAGGTGGTGCTGCTTGCCCTAGGGTCACGCGGTGACGTCCAGCCGATGATCGCCCTGGGCAAAGCACTGAAGGCCGCAGGTAAGCCAGTGACGGTCGTCGCACTGCGGGATTTCGCCCCGCTCGTCGAGGAGGCGGGACTCGCGCTCGCGCCGATCGACAGCAGGCTGGACGAGTCCCTTGACGCCGTCTCGGGGTCTGCTCGCAAGATGGCTGGTGGCAAGTGGTCTTATTCTCGCGCCATGAGCGCTTGGGTTGCCGGTATCGCGCCACAGGTTGCCGCGGCCGAGCTGGCGGCGGTGGAACCGGGCGACCTCGTCGTCGCAGGAATGTTGTCGATCGATGACGCCGTCGCATTGCAGGAAGCGCGCGGGTGCCTTGCAGTCGGCGTATTTATGGCACCAGTACTACCCACGGCCTCGGGCCCTAGCGCAACGGTCGCGGTACGCCCACACGGCAGGAGCAGGTTGAACAGATGGGTCGGGCGGGCCGCCCTCGCGGCCGTCGCTTCGATGTGCACGACGACCGGGAGCCACCTGCGTGACCAGATGAATTTGCCGCGGACCGGGGGGCTGGGATTCTTCAAGATGCTCCAGACGGTCCCCACGCTGCTCGCCACGAGTCCTTTGGTGACCCCGCCACCGGGCGACTGGCCTGACAACATCTGCCAGACCGGCTACTGGTTCGACGACAGCCCTGCCTGGGACCCGCCCGCGGACCTGAGCGAGTTCCTGGCCGCAGGCGAACCGCCGGTCTTCATCGGCTTCGGCAGCATGCCCAGCGCCGATCCGAGCGCCGACGTCCAGCTCATGACGCAGGCCGCGCGCCAGGCTGGCCGCCGCGCAGTGATTCGGCCATCACAAGGATGGTGTGACTCTGAGGAATCACCAGAGGACGTGTACCTCCTTCGCGAGGCGCCCTACCGATGGCTCTTCCCGCAGATGGCCGCCATCATCCACCACGGTGGCGCCGGCACCACCGCAGAGGCCCTCCTGGCAGGGGTACCCAACGCAGTCGTGGCCTTTGGCGTAGACCAGCCCTACCACGGGCGCCGCATCCACGCCCTCGGCGCCGGCCCCGCTCCGATCAAACGGAGCAAGCTCACCGCTGACCGCCTGGCCGAGCTCATCACTGCCCTGACCCGGCCCGCTCAGACTGCTCAATGGCTCGCCGGCGCAGCCGAGGCCAGATCCCACCTGCTACATGAGCGCGGCCTGGAGGTGGCAGTGGAGCGACTGACAACACTGATGACAAACGGCGACCTGCCTGCTCGCGGCACGAGCGTCCCCGTCGAACGTGCGGAGATAACCACCAGGGCGTCGTCGTGAAGGTGGTGCTGCTTGCGCTGGGCTCGCGCGGTGATGTCCAGCCGATGGTCGCCCTGGGCAAGGCACTGCAGTCCGCAGGTAAGCCGGTGATGATCGTCGCGCTGCGGGAGTTCGCTCCACTCGTCGAGGTGGCGGGACTGTTGTTCATGCCGATCGACGCCACCTTTGAAGACACCGGTCCAGGCGCCGCACAGACTGCTCGCAAGATGGCCGGTGGCGGGATGTCCTACCACCGCGCCGTCATCGCCGGGCTTACCGACATCGCGCCACAGGTCGCTGCCGCGGAGATGGCGGCGGTCGAACCGGGCGACCTCGTCGTCGGTGGGGTGTTGTCGATCGACGACGCCGTAGCCCTCCAGGAGGCGCACGGGTGTGTTGCCGTCCACGTACTCACAGCGCCGATCCTGCCCACAGCCTCTGGCCCCAGCACCGTGTTCTCGATCCGACCACAGGGCAACAGCGTCCTGAACAGATGGGTCGGACGGGCCGCCCTCGTGGGCGGCGCTCCGATGATGACCACGACCGGGAGTCACCTGCGTGATCTGCTCAACTTGCCGCGGACCAGTGCGCTGGGATTCGTCAAGATGCTCCAGACAGTCCCCACGCTGCTCACGACCAGCCCCCTGGTGACCCCGCCACCGGGCGACTGGCCTGACAACATCTGCCAGACCGGCATCTGGTTCGACCAGAGCCCGGCCTGGGACCCGCCCGCAGAGCTGAGCGAGTTCCTGGCCGCTGGGGATCCGCCGGTCTTCATCGGCTTCGGCAGCATGCCCAGCGCCGATCCCGGCGCCGACGTCAACCTCATGACTGCGGCCGCGCGCCAGGCCGGGCGTCGCGCGGTGATCCGGCCGGCGTTCGGATGGTGTGAGCGTGACGACCCATCTGAAGACTCACCGAAGGACGTTTACCTCCTTCGCGAGGCACCCTACCGGTGGCTCTTCCCACAGATGGCCGCCATCATCCACCACGGCGGCGCGGGCACCACCGCAGAGGCTTTGCTCGCGGGCGTGCCCAATGGTGTCGTGGCCTTCGGCGTTGACCAGCCCTACCACGGACGTCGTATCCACGCTCTTGGCGCCGGGCCTGCCCCGATCAGACGGAAGGGGCTCACGGCTGACGGCCTGGCCAAGCTCATCACCATCCTGACCCGGCCCGCTCAAGCTGCTCAATGGCTCGCCGGCGCAACCGAGGCCAGAACTCACCTGCTGCACGAGCGAGGCCTGGAGGTGGCAGTGGAGCGACTGTTGACACTCACGACAAACGGCGCCCCGTTCGCCCGCAACACGAGCGCCACGGAATGAAGTCCAGGAGATAGCGCTCCGCGTTATTGGCCGCACATGAGCGGTGACCGGTCACCGATCCACATACGGACGCGGTTCGTCCCGTATGCGACACCATTGCGGACACTGATCGTCGGCGGGCTCGGTACCTCCCGTCGCGGTCGTAGACCGTTCGCTCAGCTGGACTCGCATCCTGGCTTCTGTCAGCGGCGGACGAATCGCCTTTCCCACAGGCCTGTGTCGGGGTCAACTTTGCGATGCCCATCGAAAAGGAACCCATGCTTGGCATAGAACGTCTGGGCCCTGGGATTCTTTTCGAAGACCCACAGGTGAGCGGGAGTTTCGCCGATCGCCCGATCTATCAACGCTGCGGCCACCCCGGAGCCGCGCTGCCCGGCTCCCACGTACAGGCTCATCAGCTCAAGGGCAGGGGCACAAGGCTCATTGCTTTCTCCCCAACTGACGACGCCGACTACCGCGTTGCCGGACTCGGCAAGTGCGATTCTGCGAGTGCCCGACACCAGCCGGTCATTCCAGCGGACCTCACGGTCCTCGACACTGACACGGTCGAGATACTCCCGCGGAACCAGGTCGCGGTAGGCCTCCTGCCAACACTCGGTCTGGAACGTAGCGATGGAAGCAACATCGGAAAGCGACGCCGGACGGAGTCGGAGCGCTGGGCTGCGTTGGGGGAGTGTGTTGCCAGTCGTCACATGGACATCTTCGCAGCGCACATGGCCTTTCACCGTATTCGGTTCCGCTGGCCGATCGGGATGCGGTCGCATCTGACCCGGGTCGGATCGGTGCCCCACCCGACTCGCCCAATCAGGGCAGTCATGCCCACCCTTGCCAGCACCCTCCACGACTGTTGAAATGCATAACGATGCATGGACGTCGGGACCGCAAACGTCCGCAAATGGCGCGATCCGCTCGTAGGCGACGAGAGGGCTGGGGCGGGCTGCCAGAGGATGTGCGGCACCATGACCGGCGTGACTAGCGGCGGACCAGGGACACCCGGTTGCGCTCAGATGAGAATGTGGGTTGATTGCTCGATATGGATTACCGCACGGCACGGTTGAGCCTGCACGCGGTCGACGAGCCGGAGGCACGACGCATCCGCGATCGCGCACCCCGACCAGACGACGCGTGGGCAGCCGACTACCCGTTCGAAGGGGACCTGGCTGCCATCGGCAGCTTTCTGCGGGCCACCGAGCAGAACGGCGAGCAGCGCCCGTTCGGCTACTACCAGATCAGGCGTCACTCGGATGGTCTGGTTGTCGGTGGCGTTGGCTTCAAAGGACCCCCCGACGGCGAAATTGTTGAGATCGGCTACGGACTGGCGCCGTCCGCGCGAGGACACGGCTACGCGGCGGAAGCACTGGGAAGCCTCATGCAGATTGCCGCCGATCTCGGCGCGACGACGATCCGCGCTGACACAGATCTTGACAATGTTGCATCACAGCGCAGCCTCGAACACGCAGGATTCCACCACGTCGAAGCCGACTCCGAGCTCTATCACTACGAGGCTCGCGTCCGCCAAATACGGACATAGCCGCAATGCCCTCCTTCGGCTCTGAGCGTAGGATCCCGAAACGCGATCCTTCCGGCCGAGGTGAGAAGGTGTGGACGTGACCGATACGCTCGCGAAACTGAAGTTGCCCGGCTCGTCGATCACACTGCGCCGGGCGACCCGCGAAGATCTGCCTGCCATCGTCGGCCTGCTCATCGATGACCCGCTTGGCAGGACTCGCGAAGCAACCGGCGGAGCCGACAATTTCGAACCTTACGAAACTGCTCTCGCCGCGATCGACAGCGACCCTGCACAGTTGCTAGTCGTCGCAACCGATGCCATTGAGGTGGTCGCGACCATGCAGCTGTCGTTCATCCCAGGCCTGGCGCGACGTGGGGCACTTCGAGCGCAGGCTGAAGCCGTACGGGTCGCCGCGAGCCATCGAGGCCGGGGTCTCGGAGAGGCCATGTTCCAGTGGGCCATCGACGAGGCGCGCTGCCGCGGGTGCGCTGTCGTCCAGCTCACCACCGACAAGACTCGTGCCGACGCACACCGCTTCTACGAACGTCTTGGCTTCACGGCATCACACGAGGGTTACAAACTGCAGCTCTGACAGCTCAGAAGACATCAACGAGGGAGCGGGCGGTTGAAGCCCGGCTGGCCCGACCCGATTCATGAGTTTCGGAAGCAGATCATCTCTGCGACGACAGAGGCCAGTCGCCGACGCCCTCTTCGAACGTAGGGACGTCGCCGTGGGAGGTTGGGATTGCGGGACGATCAACGGGGCGGTGTGCAGCGGTAGCGCGCTCCGCAAGCCGGACTTCTTCAGCGCTCATGCCGGCGGGATGAAGGTCCGGAAACCCTTCCGCTCATGGCGCTGACAGCGCGCGTTGATGGCCGGTCACTCAATGCCGTCTAGCGGGGCACAACCGTGACCGGACAGCGGATGCCAGGCGCCCGGCTGAG
>JBDTWH010000112.1:0-1706 GCA_040006795.1 Actinomycetota bacterium
GCCGCCGCTGCTCGCGCCGCCAGAGATGCTGCGCGGTCGAAGGTCCGGTCGGCCCCGGCCCCCAGGCCGGCTCCAGCTCCCGCTCCGGCTCCGGCTCCGGCACCGGGTCCTGCTCCCGTCCACTGGTACACCTCCAGCGTCATCGCGTTCGCCGAAGCCCAGCTCGGCAAGCCCTACCTCTGGGGTGGGGACGGCCCGAGCTCTTGGGACTGTTCAGGTCTGACCCAGGCGGCCTGGGCCAAGGGCGGGGTGAACCTCTCACACTTCACCGGATTCCAGTGGGCCGAGACCAGGCGGGTGTCGCTCGGCGACCTGCAGCCGGGCGATCTGGTCTTCTTCGGCGACTCCGGAGCGACCAGCCATCACGTCGGCCTGTACGTCGGTAACGACCTGATGATCAACGCGCCGCACGCGGGCGCTGTCGTCCGGTACGACAACATCTACTCGTGGGGTGACTTGCTCCCCTACGGTGGCCGGCCCTGACCGCAGGCTCAGTCCAGCCGCCCGTCGCCGATCTCAGTGACTCGCGCAGCCGCGTTCACCAGGTCCTCCACGGGCAGCTCGCCCAGCCCTGCGGTGAGAACGCCCACGACTCGGGCGGCGCGCTCCACCTCAGAACCGGCGTTGACGAGCGCGGACTGCTCCACCGCGACGGCAACGTCCCTTATCCCGCTGACAAGCTCCTGCAGTGCCGCCCCGAACGTCTCGGACAGCTGGGGGTACGAGCCTGGGGTGGCTAGCATCCCGGTAGCCGGAGCGGACGCCCGAACCGGCTTGGCGGTCACCGCGGTCGCATAGAAGTCCTCCATCGGCGCGGTTTCAGCTTTCGCTGTCTCTGCGTCCCGAGCCACCTCGCTGACCTCCGGCGCAGTGCCCGTATCCGAAACGGCCAACACCCCCCGCTGACCCTCCGGGCGGAACTCGCGCAACACCCCCGCGGCGAAAGCCTCCTCCCGCACGCCGGAGATGCTGTTCCTGAAGATGGGTGCGGCCGCCCGCAGCCGGAGGAAACCCCACCCAACCACCCCAAGAACTGCCACCACGGCCACGGCGATGACGCCGACGCCGACCATGGCAGCCCCCTGATCGGAGGCCGGCGCGAGGATCCCCACGAACAGGGGAAGAGTAGTCACGGTGGGTACCTCATCGACCTGCCTCTGCCAGCGCGGTCAGGCGTTCACGAGCCTCACTCATCAGCTGGTCGCACTCGGTGACCGTCGCATCAGCGTGCCGGGCGTTGGACTCCGAGCGTGCCGCCCCCTCCTTGGCCACGGTCCATTCGACGTGAACTGCTTCCCGTCGGTCGATCACCGTTTGCAGGTCGCTCTGAAGGGTTGTCTTGGCAGCGCTGGCTTCGTCGAACGTGCGCTGAACGACCGCCAGGGCTCTGCGTGCCGCCTCAGCGTCCGCCTCAGCTCGGGCCTTGATCTCATCGGCCGCTGCGACCTCCGCCTGAGCAAGCCTCAGTCCCTCAAGCTGACTCAGGGCGACGGCCGATGCTTCGCTGGTCACGCCGTGCAGCCGGGAGATAGACCGGCTGACCTCCTCGGCTCGTGCGGCGGCGGCATCGGCCTCGACAGAGTGCGTCACGGCCCGCCCGCGCAGCAGCGTGGCCTTGTCCATGGCCGCGGTACGCTCCGACGCCATCCGTAGAAGGTCTTCGCGAAGCTGTGCCACCTCTGTGTCAGGGCCAGCCTCCGAGGCGC
>JBDTWH010000113.1:0-16297 GCA_040006795.1 Actinomycetota bacterium
CACCAATGATTGACCCTTCGTAACCATTGGTGAAAGACGTGATGACGCTGGCCGCCAGGGCCGCCAGGACCTGTTGGCTTATGGGCTTATCGGCATATCCAACGGTCGGTATCCCAAACCCCAGTTCACAAACCTGGGCGCCGCACCACCAGCCAAACCACCCAGGCCGCAGGACAGCGCAACGGGGCGCACGTTTGCGCGTCAGCGTTCAGCATGGTCGCCAGGTCTGGCCCGTTCTTGCCGGCACCGTCCCTGGGTCTGGCTACTTGGTGAGCTCCTGGGCGAGCAGCTCGCAGATCTGGGCGGTGTTGAGGGCCGCACCCTTGCGCAGGTTGTCACCACAGACGAAGAGGTCGATCGTGTTGGGAAAGTCCAGCGCCTGACGGATCCGTCCGACGAAGGTCGGGTCGGACCCGACGACATCGGCGGGAGTCGGCCACTCTCCGGCGGCGGGGTCGTCCAGGACCACCACGGACGGTGCCTCGACCAGTGCCTGACGCGCGTCGTCGGCGGTCAACGGCCGCTCGAAGACGGCATGCACCGCGAGGGAGTGCGTCGTGATCACTGGCACGCGCACGCAGGTCGCCGAGACCTTGAGATCGGGGATGCCAAGGATCTTGCGGGACTCGTTGCGGACCTTGAGCTCTTCCGAGCTCCAGCCGTCATCCTTCAGGGAACCGGCCCAGGGAACAACATTCATCGCCAGTGGCGCGGGAAATGGCGAGTCCTCGCCGAGCTTGTCACTGATCGCCCCACGCACATCACCGGCATGCTGGCCTAGCTCGCGGTTGCCGGAAAGGACTTCCATCTCGTCATACAGACGGTCGATCCCGGACTTGCCCGCGCCCGAGGCGGCTTGGTACGAAGAGACCACAAGCTCTTTGAGGCCCCACCCGGCATGGAGCGCTCCGAGTGCGTCGATCATCGTCAGCGTCGTGCAGTTGGGGTTGCTGATGATGCCCCTTGGCCGGTTGCGGACCTGGGCCGGGTTGACCTCCGGCACGACCAGAGGAACCTCGGGATCCATCCGGAAGGCGCCGGAGTTGTCGACCGCCACGGCTCCGTGCGCCACGGCGATCGGGGCCCACACGACCGAGATCTCGTCCGGTACGTCGAACATCGCAACGTCGACCCCGTCAAAAGCCTCGGGGGTGAGCTCCTGGACCACCACATCCTCGTTGCGGACCCTCAGGACCTTGCCGGCCGAACGGGCGGAGGCCAGCAGGCGGATCTCGCCCCAGACGTCCGAGCGCTGACTCAGGATGCTGAGCATGACGGTTCCGACGGTGCCGGTCGCGCCGACGACTGCCAGAGTGGGCTTGCGACTGCTCATCGTCCGCTACCTCCATAGACCACGGCTTCGCCATCGGCGGAGTCGAGGCCAAAGGCCGTGTGCACAGCACGCACGGCATCGTCGAGCTGGTCATCCCGGGTGATGACCGAGACGCGGATCTCCGAGGTGGAGATCATCTCAATGTTGACACCTGTCTCTGCAAGCGCCTTGAAGAGGGTGGCGGAGACGCCGGGATGTGATCGCATCCCGGCACCGACGAGCGAGAGCTTGCCGATGTGGTCGTCATACAGCAACGACGCAAAGCCACTGACGGGCTGGATGCGCTTGAGCGCCTGAACCCCGACCTTGCCGTCTTTCATGGGCAGAGTGAAGGAGATGTCCGTCAGACCGGTCTCCACCGCTGACACGTTCTGGACGATCATGTCGATGTTGATCTCGGCGTCGGCGCAGGCCTGGAAGATCTCGGCGGCCTTGCCGGGGAGGTCCGGCACGCCGACCACGGTGATCTTGGCCTGGCTGCGGTCGTGTGCGACGCCGGCAATGATCGGGGCTTCCACATCGTCTCCTTCTTTGTCAACAGGGTGATTGACCACCATGGTCCCCTCGCGGAAGGAGAACGAGGACCGCACGTGGATCGGCATGTCGAATCGCCGGGCGTACTCCACACATCTCAGATGGAGGATCTTTGCCCCGGAGGCAGCCATCTCGAGCATCTCCTCGTTGGAGATCCGCTCGATCCTGCGGGCGCTGGGGACGATCCTCGGGTCTGCCGTGAAGATGCCGTCGACGTCGGTGTAGATCTCGCAGATGTCTGCGTCCAGCGCGGCAGCGAGTGCGACCGCCGTGGTGTCCGAGCCGCCACGGCCCAGCGTCGTGATGTCCTTGCTGTCCGCGCTGACGCCCTGGAATCCCGCCACGATTGCAACATCACCGTTGTCCAGCGCACCCCGGATCCGTCCCGGCGTCACGTCGATGATGCGCGCCTTACCGTGCGCGGAGTCGGTGATGACCCCGGCCTGGGACCCGGTGAACGAGCGCGCGGTGTGGCCGAGGTTGGCTATGGCCATCGCCAGCAGGGCCATCGAGATACGCTCGCCAGCAGTCAGCAGCATGTCCAGCTCACGGCCGGGTGGCAACGGAGTCACCTGTTGCGCCAGGTCGGCCAGCTCGTCGGTCGTGTCCCCCATGGCCGAGACCACGACGCACACGTCATCGCCGGCATTGCGTGTCTCAACGATCCTTCGGGCGACCCGCTTGATACTTTCGGCGTCCGTCAGTGATGACCCGCCGTACTTCTGGACGACCAAGCTCACAAGAGGCTCCGGTTTGAGGTTGACGGCGGAGATGCCAGTTTACGACTGCTCTCCAAACCTGATGGGCCCGACCGTATGCCGAGATGTGTGCGAGCACGCAAATCTGACGCTCGGTGACCGCTGGCCCTCACCTCACTGTGGCGACTCTCACACAGAGACGACCAGTGGAGCGAGCAGGATGTCGTCCAGGTCACGCTCCACGGACTGCAACCTCCATCGGTCACTGAACACGGCCAGCAGCACCCCGTCACCGCGCGAGAGCACCTCGACCGCCCGCTGTCCGCGCAGCCTGTCCCGGCCCTCTGCGTCGGTGCGACGAGCCAGCGAGTACCCCAGCCTGTCGAGCGAGATCGGCGAGCTGAACTCATGCGCCATGCGATGCTCGGCAACCTCGAACTGCATGGGACCGACCGCCGCCAGCACAGGGGCCTGGTCACCTCGCAGGTCCGAGCGGAGCACCTGCACGACACCCTCGTGATCGAGCTGCTCGATCCCGCGCCTGAACTGCTTGTAGCGGCTGGTGTCCTTGGCCCGGGCGACGGCGAAGTGCTCGGGGGAGAAAGACGGGATCGGCGGGAAGGTGACCGGGTCGTCGACGTACAGCGTGTCGCCGACCCGCAGGGCGTTGGCGTTGACCAGTCCGACCACATCACCCGGAAAGGCGCGGTCGATGCTCGTGCGGTCGCGGCCCATCACCTGCTGGGCGTACTTGGTTGCGAAAGGGCGGTTCGTGCCCGAGTGGGTGACGATCATCCCGCGCTCGAAGGTCCCAGAGCAGATGCGCACGAAGGCGAGACGGTCTCGATGGGCGACATCCATGCCCGCCTGGACCTTGAAGACGAAGGCGCTGAACGGTGCGTCGATCTGCCGCAGGACGCCGCCGGCGTCGGGCCGGGCACTGGGTGCCGGTGCCAGGTCCACCAGGGTGTCGAGCAGGAACCTGACGCCAAAGTTGAGGACGGCCGAGCCAAACATCACCGGCGTGCTCGTGGCCGCCAGGAATCCGTCCGGATCGACGCCGGCGCCGGTGGCCACGATCAGGTCGCTCTCCTCGACTGCCTGCAGCCACGCCTCCCCCTCCAGGGCTTCGGCTGCCTCGGCGCCGAGGTGCTCCTCGGTAGCCATCGTGGCCCCGCCGTCGGTACGGGTGTACTTCGTGTACTCGCCGGTCGCCATGTCGAGCACACCACGGAAGTCACCGGCTATCCCGACCGGCCAGTTCAACGGAGCGGGCTGCAGCCCGGTGCGCTCGTGGATCTCATCCATCAGGTCGAGGGGGTCCTTGCCGGCCCGGTCCCACTTGTTGATGACCGTGATGATCGGGATGTTGCGGTGCTTGCAGACCTCGAACAGCTTCATGGTCTGGACCTCGAGACCCTTGGCTGCGTCCACGAGCATGACGGCCGCGTCGACTGCGGAGAGCACCCGGTAGGTGTCCTCGGAGAAGTCGGCGTGCCCGGGGGTGTCAACCAGGTTGATCACCGCGTCGCGGTAGGTGAACTGCAGCGCTGCCGACGTGATCGAGATGCCACGTTCACGCTCGATATCCATCCAGTCCGAGACTGTCCCCTTGCGACCGCCCTTGGCATGCACGGCTCCGGCCCGCATCATGACCCGGGCGTGCAGGGCCAGTGCCTCGGTGAGGGTCGACTTGCCGGCGTCAGGGTGGCTGATAACCGCGAACGACCGCCGTCGGCTTGCCTGGCCGACCGACTCGGAGACAGCTCTGCGTGCGGTCGACGGAACTGCACTCGTCGTGCTCATCAGGTCGTACTCATCGGGCATCGCTCATCAGGTCAATATTACGTGCTCAGATGGTGACCCCTGACAAGCCGTGGCCGGCCGCTGCCGATACGGTCATGCCCAAGGTTCCGACGGGGGAAGCGCAAGACTGCCCGACACTGAGCACGACCCCGAAACGCCGAGCACCGCGACCGAAGACAGATGCGAGATTCGACAGCGCTAAGAAGGGTCCGGCCATGGATGGTGTTGACGGGATCGAGGTCACCGGGGTCCGGCGCGCCTTCGGGTCGGTGCTTGCAGTCGACCACATCGACCTGCAGGCACGGCCCGGCGAGGTGACCGCGCTCATCGGCCCCAATGGCGCCGGCAAGACGACGCTCCTGCTCATGCTCGCCACCCTGCTGGCCCCGGACAGCGGCTCGATCAGCATCGCAGGAGTCAATCCCATGACCTCGCCGAACGGAGTCAGGGCGATCATGGGCTGGATGCCCGACGGTTTCGGCACCTGGGACGCGCTCACGGTGCGCGAGGTCCTTGAGACCGTGGGTGCGGCATACCGCCTGTCCCCGGGTGCGGCGCACGCACGGGCCGCCGAGCTGCTCGATCTGGTCCACCTCGACGACCTGGCCGACCGACCCGCCCGGGTGCTCTCCAGGGGGCAGAAGCAACGCCTGGGCCTGGCCCGGGCCCTGGTCCACAAGCCCTCAGTCCTGCTGCTGGACGAGCCCGCGTCGGGCCTGGACCCGCGCAGCCGGATCGAGCTGAGGGACATCTTGCGCCAGCTCGCCGCCTCCGGCGCGACCCTGCTGGTCTCCAGCCACATTCTCACCGAGCTTCAGGAGATCGCAGACCGGGCCGTGATCGTCGCGCGTGGCCGCAGCGTTGCGGTGCAGGACCTCAGCGCTGGGTCTGGCCCCGGCGACGGAGCAGATCAGCGGGTCTCGCACTGGCGGATCTCCTCACTTGAGCCACCCCGCCTGATGGCCGCGCTCGCCCACCACGGTGTGGCTACGAACCCGCTGACCGACGCCGTTGAGGTCGAGGTCGCCGGGGACGTGGCGGCCTCTGAGCTGCTCGCCGCCCTGGTCGGCGACGGCATACCCATCACCGCGTTCGCCCCCAGCCATGGCGCGCTGGAGACGGCCTACCTGGCAGCCACGGAGGACCGGCAATGAGCATTCAGGGAGTCAGGACGATCGCCGTCCTGGAGCTGAGGCAACGGGTCCGGACCTCGAGGTGGCCCATCGTGATGGGCGTCTGGTTCCTGATCATCGCAGCGGTCGCGGGCCTGACCTGGTGGGCGGTGACGAGCCAGACGGGCGAGGGCGCCACAGGGCTGGTCGGTGACCGCGGAACGACGCTGTATGACGTGGTCCTCTTCTTCGTGCTCGGACTCGGCATGCTGGTGGTCCCGTCGCTGACAGCCACCTCCATCAACGGCGACCGCGAGCAGGGGGTTCTGGCCACCCTGCAGACCACCATGCTGACCTCGGCCGACATCGTGGTCGGCAAGCTCGTGGCGGCCTGGGTGATCTCACTTGCCTTCCTGGTGGTGGCATCGCCGTTCCTCATATGGGCATGGATAGCCGGCGGTATCCAGGCCGGCCGGATGCTGCTGGCTGTGGCAGTGCTCACCTTCGTCCTGGCCGTGATCTGCGCACTGGGGCTGATGTTCTCGGCGCTGACCGCGCGAACGATCTCCTCGGCGGTGCTGACCTACCTCACCGTGGCCGCGCTGACGGTCGGCACGGTCATCGCCTTCCTCATCTCGATGCCGGTCCTGGCGACCCAGCAGACCGTGACCGTCAAGGTGGTTCCGGAGACGTGGTTCCAGGATCACCAGCCGGCCAGCCCCCAGGACAACGTGCAGCCGACGGTTGCCGACTGTGTGTACATCAACCGGACTCAGTCGACCATGCACACCGAGCGCACCTGGTGGTTGCTGGCCCTGAACCCGTTCGTAGTCGTGGCCGATGCCGCTCCCTCACGCAAACCGTTGAACTACCTCGGTTTTGAGCCCCTGCAGATGATCAGCGACGGTGCCAGAATGGCGCGGATGGGCACGACACCGGGCTCCCTCAACGAGTGCTGGCCCGAGACCGAGCCAACCCAGGCTGAGCTGAGCGCGGGCGTCGGGCTTGGACAACCCAGTGAGCAGGACAAGCTTCAGCGAGACCGTCTGAACAAGGTGCACGCGGTCTGGCCCTACGGATTCGTGTTCCTGGGTCTTATCGGGGCCGGGTCGACCGGGGTTGCCATACGGCGGTTGCGTACACCGGTGCGCAGGCTCCCGCGAGGCACCCGCATCGCCTGAACCACCTCGACAACCTGAACCTGCGAGACGAGTGCTCCCTTCACGCCTCAGGGGTGAAGGGCGTCGAACTCTGCCTCGGCGACCGCGTCAGAGTCGGCATCGAGCCGAATGTGGCCCAGCACTGCCTGGAGAACCCGCAGGGCGCGGGTGGCGCTGTCACCCCAGGACGACAGGTAGCTGAACTGCCACCACCACAGGGCCTCGCTGACACGTCCGCTCTCGAAGTGCTGCAGCCCATGGGTCAGCGCGGCGGCAACCTCCGCCAGGTCGTTCGACATCGATCCGCTGGTCACCTCGGCACTGACCAGCGGGTCGACGACGTGGACGTAGTCGTCCAGACCGTCGAACAGGCTGACCAGGCCCTGCCTGATGGGGTCCACGTCGACGTCCGGACCCGGGTCGGCCTCGAACCGCTCATCGGGCAGGATGTCCGTGATGGCGCCAAGGCGGGCCCCGGCGACCAGAACCTGCGAGACCGCAAGCAGCAGGATCGGTATCGCGGTGTCCGGCGAGGCGCCCGAGGCAACCTCGGTGACCGAGGACAGATACGCCCGGGCCTCGCCCGCGGCGTCTTCGCCGAGACTCGTCAGATCGTTCAGGTTCGAAAGCTCATCAGACATCGAGCACTCTCCTGCCCTCGAAGGCCCGACCAAGGGTGACCTCGTCGGCGTACTCCAAGTCTCCCCCGACAGGTAGCCCCGACGCCAGCCGAGTTACCTTCAGGTGCATCGGGCGTAGCAGCCGGGCCAGATAGGTGGCCGTCGCCTCGCCCTCCAGATTGGGGTCGGTCGCGATGATGACCTCGGTGACATCGGCATCGGCCAGCCTGGCAAGCAGCTCCTTGATCCGCAGGTCATCGGGCCCCACTCCCTCTATCGGGCTGATGGCTCCGCCGAGCACGTGGTACCGCCCTCGAAACTCGCGGGTCCGCTCCACGGCCACGACATCCTTGGGCTCCTCGACAACGCAGATATAGGTGAGATCGCGGCGAGGGTCCGAACAGATCCGGCACTGCTCGGCTTCGGCGACATTGCCGCAGATGCTGCAGAAGCGGACCTTCTCCTTGACCTGTGTCAGCGCGCTGGCAAGGCGGGTCACGTCGACCGAGTCGGCCTGCAACAGATGGAACGCGATGCGCTGCGCACTCTTGGGACCGATGCCCGGCAGTCGGCCGAGCTCGTCGATCAGGTCCTGGACCACGCCTTCGTACATCCGGCGAGCCTACTGGTCCAGCTCGCCGATGACGGTGCCACCCAGGACGCGCGCGATGACCGGCTGGCCCGCGGCAACTGCCTCCTCGATGTTCTCGTCGTCAGCGCTGACCATGCTGTCGTCAGCGACCGATGAAGCTGCGCTGGTGTTCCGCATGCTCGCCTCCTGAGCAGCCACGGCCCTGGCTCGCTGCCTGGGCGTGGACGGTGGCACCCCGGCCGTCCCGGGTGCGGTCGGGTGGGGGTGAGCGGAAGCATGAGGGTCTGCGGAAGGTGGCGAGGGGTCAACCGGTGGCCCGGAGGGGGAAACGGCTGGAGGAGCTGAGGAGCCAGCAGTCCGAGGCGGCGCAGACGTGGCTGACTGCGCTGTCGTGGGAATGCCCTCCACCACGGCTTCGACCCCCAGCACCTCACTCAGGGCCTGTCGCACCAGCTCGGCATGCTGCCCCCTGCGGAAGGTGGTGGCCAGTCCCTCGGTCTGGATCCCGAGCAGCAGCCTCGTGCCGTCATAGTCCAGCACCTGGGTGTGCTCGGACAGGAAGGTCCAGGTGGTCCGGCGAATCGTGAAGATCTTGGCCAGGATGTCCGGCCAGGAGCGACGGATCGCGTCCGTGTCAACAGCTCCCGGCACCGGCCTGTTCGGCTCCGGTCGCTCCTGATCCGGCGCTGACCCGGCGGCTCGCCGGGGGTCGGTGCGCCGGGCGTCACCCTGCTGGGCGTCACCGCGCTGGGCGTCACCGTGCTGGGTATCACCATGCGACCGTGCCGGCAGCGTAAGTCGAGGCTCCGGGGCACCGTTACTGACGGGCGGTCGCCCTGGGAGTGGCTCACGCTGCACGGGCGTGGTGGACAAGGCGGGTTGTGAAGACTGCTCTTCGGAAGAGACCGCGGGCGCCCGCCCTGAGGTGGCAGTGCCCGAACCGGCGGGCGGCGGAGCGCCGTTCATCTCCAGGCGGCGTTCGAGTCGATCCAGGCGCGCAGCATAGCCACTTTCGCCGGAGGCGCCAGGCAGCAGGACCCTGGCGCAGATCAGCTCGAGCTGAAGTCGGGGCGCGGTGGCACCCGTCATCTCGGTCAGGCCCGCATTGACGATGTCCGCAGCCCGCGACAGCGCGCCGGGCCCGAACGCCGCTGACTGCTGACGTATCCGCTCGAGCTGGTCCTGCGGGGTGCCTCTCAGGATTGAGGAGGGGCCGTCCGGGACGGCGGCAACCACGATCAGGTCACGCAGGCGTTCGAGCAGGTCCTCGACAAAACGCCGGGGGTCGTGGCCGGTCTCGATGACCTTGTCGATCTGGCGGAAGACCGCGCCTGCGTCCCCGGCCGCGAGCCCGTCGACGGTGGCGTCGAGCATCTCTCCCTCGGTGAACCCGAGCAGCGCTGCAGCGCCCTGATAGGTCAGACCTTCGTCGCCTGACCCGGACATCAGCTGGTCGAGCACCGACAACGAGTCGCGGACCGACCCCGCGCCGGCCCGAACGACGAACGAGAGAACACCGGGAGCCACAGTGACCCCTTCGGCGGTGCACAGCTCACCCAGGTAGTCCTGCACCAGGGTCGGGGGCACGAGGCGGAAGGGGTAGTGATGGGTGCGCGAGCGGATCGTGCCGATGACCTTGTCCGGCTCGGTCGTCGCGAAGATGAACTTCACATGCTCGGGCGGCTCCTCGACGATCTTCAGCAGGGCGTTGAAGCCCTGCGGCGTGACCATGTGCGCCTCATCGATGATGTAGATCTTGTAGCGCGACATCGCCGGCCCGTACGCGGCCCGGTCGCGCAGGTCGCGCGCATCGTCGACGCCTCCGTGGCTGGCCGCGTCGATCTCGATGACATCGACGCTGCCGGCGCCTTCACGAGCCAGCGCGACGCAGGAGTCACACACACCACACGGGATCGGCGTCGGTCCCTGCTCGCAGTTCAGGCAGCGGGCCAGGATCCTGGCCGAGGTCGTCTTGCCGCAACCGCGCGGCCCGCTGAACAGGTACGCGTGGCTGACCCGACCGGTCCGCAACGCCTGCATCAGCGGCTCGGTCACGTGATCCTGACCGATGACGTCGGCAAAGGACTCTGGCCGGTAGCGGCGATACAGCGCTGTGCTCACGGAACCCAATCTAGTCGGCGCCACCGACTGCCTACCCGAGGCGTATGGGAGGACCCCCCGCGCACCTGGAAGAGCTCGCCTGCCCTTGCTGCCTTCCGGCCCTGGGGGAGTTCGGCGAGGTACCACCACACGAGGGGTCTGAGCCCACTGTAGCCGAGTGGTCAGGGCGGCGAGGACGTCAGATCGCAGGACCGGGAAACGGGTGGGACAGGCCGATTGTGGAGTGAGGCTCACCCTCAGGTAGCCTCCTCGACGGAGGATTCGCATAGTGGCCTAGTGCGCACGCTTGGAAAGCGTGTTGAGTGAAAGCTCTCAGGGGTTCAAATCCCCTATCCTCCGCCAGAAGCTCAGCTGCACGCGGAGCGGTGCCGACTTGTGTGCACCAGCCATGCCTAGACTGGCCCCCATGATCTTCAGGGCGGTAGGCGACGGGCGTCCCTATCCCGAGCACGGTCTGGAGACAGCGCGTGACTGGGCCGAAGTCCCCCCGCGGATGGTCCGGCTGGATGAGCTCGTGACCACCAAACGCAACCTCGACCTGGCAACTTTGTTGTCCGAGGAGTCCACCTTCTACGGCGACCTGTTCGCTCACGTCGTGCAGTGGAAGGGCAAGCTGTACCTTGAGGACGGCCTGCACCGCGCGCTGCGCGCCGCGCTTCAGCAACGCCCCGCCCTGCATGCCCGCGTGCTGGTGCTCGACTGAGACGCGGTACTTTGCCCCACCCGCGCTCACCCCCTTGCGCCGCTCACCTGAGCTGTGCCGATACCCCTGAACAATCGCGGTGTCCAATACTCTTGACTGGAGGCGGCAAAGCGTCATGATCGGCAGAGGTGGCTTTTCCGATCGGGGGTTCAGTCGTGGACTACCTGCACGATTCCGCACTGGAGCTCTATCGCCGACGTCGCCGGCAGCGGACCGTCTTCACCATGACGTGTGTCTCTCTGTTGTTGGGCGCGACAGTTGTCTATGCGGTGTCCAACGTCCAGGGCTGGGTCAGCGCGGCTCCCAAGACCGTGGCCAACGTGAGCTGCACCGGGGCCACCTCCCTGCAGGTTGTCACGCCACGCAACGTGACGATCAACGTCTACAACTCAACGGCCCGCATCGGTTTGGCCGCGACCGCGGCGAACTCGCTGGAAGAGCAAGGCTTCAGGGTTGCCACGATAGATAATGACCCCCTGGGGAAGACCCTTCTGAACGTGGGCGAGATACGGTACGGGCAGTCAGGGCTTGAGGGTGCCCGACTGGCCTCGAAGGCGCTCCCGGGGTCCAGCCTGGTGCTGGACGATCGGTTGGACGCGTCCGTCGACATGGTCGTGGGCAAGCAGTTCCGCGCAGTGAGAATCCTGCCGAAGAAGGTAGCGCTCACCGCCCCGCGGTGCTGAGTCGCCCGAATGCACTCAACCGGTCAGGCAGTGGTCAGGGGGACCTCCACCTCGCCTCTGACCACCGTGGCCCGCACCAGCGTGCCTCCCGGTTTGTGCGGGCGCACCTCAAGGCTGCCCCCGATCAGGTTGACCCGCTCACGCATCCCGATCAGGCCTAGCCCGCCGCCCGAGTCGGCCGAGAAGACTCCGGCTGCCGGAATACCGCACCCGTCATCGGTAATGGTGAGGACCACCTGCTCACCGAAGTGCAGGTCGACCCGGGCCTGGGTAGCCTGCGCGTGGCGTACGACGTTGCTCAACGCCTCCTGCGCCACCCGGTACACGGTGAGCTCGCACTGGTCGGACAGTCGTGCCTGAGCTCCGCTCACCTGTAGCCGGATCACGATCCCGTGGCGGGAGCGCACCTCGGCGACGAGCTGGCGAAGTGCGGCCACCGCCCCGAGATCGTCAAGCACGGGGGGGCGCAGACCGTGGATCACGGTCCGCAAGGCATCGACCACCTCACCGGCGAGCT
Organism: Actinomycetota bacterium; assembly: GCA_040006795.1. Classification (GTDB taxonomy): domain Bacteria; phylum Actinomycetota; class Actinomycetes; order Actinomycetales; family Dermatophilaceae; genus UBA4719. Next base: position 11,880 of record JBDTWH010000113.1, read on the forward strand.
CGCCATCCCGCAGGACCAATGGCACCAGATCCTGTGGCAGCCGGGGGTCGTCGCTGAGGATCTCGAGCATGCGGACGAGGTAGGTCAACGTCTGGACCGGGTCATCGTGCAGGTCCTGAGCCAGGGTGCGCCGCTCGTCCTCCACCACGGTGAGCAGGTGGGCGGCATAGGCCCGTTGCTCCCGGGCGCGGTGCTCCTCCTCAGTCAGGTCGACCAGCACGATCTGAACCAGGCGTTCACCGGAGCCGACGTCCAGAGCCCGGGCGCTGGGCACGAACACGCGGTCCCCCACCGGTAGCCGGGCCACGGCCCCGGCCAGGATCGGTGTCACCGGCGTGCCGACCAGCTCGGACAGGGGACGCCCTGCGGCATCCGGCCCGAGCAGTGAGGTGGCCGCGGCGTTTGCCTCCGTGACCAACCCGGCGGCGTCGGTGACCAGCACCGGCGCATGCTGCTCATCGAACAGGGCACGGTAGCGCGACTCGGCGACCTCGCTGTCTCGCAGGGCGCCCTCTGCCCGCAGCCGCGCCTGCCCCTCGCTCTCAACGCGTTGCCCGACGATGACCGCCACCCCGTTGAGGATCGCCAGGTTCCCGATCTCGACCCAGGCGTTCGCAGGCGTGCTTCCGCCGATGAGAAGCCAGTCCGGGCACATGAGAGCGGTGGCCCACAGCGCCGTACCCACGGCGCCGCGGACACCGAAGTTCAGCGCGGCGTAGATGACCGGGATGAGCAGCAGGGCGGTGACCGTCGAGCGCGGGATGTCGAACGGTGGCAGGAAGCGCAGGAGGTCAAGCACAACCTCGTCAAGGAAGGCCACGAGCAGCACGCCGAACTGGACCACCCAGAACCGCCAGGAGGCCAGCGGCAGCCGCAGCCTGTTGGCAGCACCCTGGACCCGTCCCGGAACGGCGCGGACGGGGGACGACACGTCAGTGCTGGCCATAGCCAACGCTCAGCAGCTTGGTCGAGATGGCCCGCACGACCGCCTCGGTGCGAGAACCCACCCCGAGCTTGGCGTAGATGTTGTCGCAGTGCCTGTCCACGGTGCGTGTGCTGATGCTCAGCTTCGCCGCGATCTCCCGGTTGTGAAGGCCCTCGGCCAGCAGCGTCAGGACCGCAAGCTCACGCTCGCTCAGGTCGGCCGCATCGTGCTCGGGCTCACGAGATGAGAGCAGCAGCCGGGCCGTGAGACCGGACTGGAGCACACTCGTCCCGCTTGCCACGGACCTCACGGCCTGGACCAGCTCCTTGCCGGGGGCGGTCTTGCTCAGATATCCCGCGGCTCCCGCCTCCAGGGCACCGCGGACATACTCGTCCTCGTCGTACGCGCTGACCATCAGGACCCTCACCCCCGGATGGTCACGGGTGAGCCGGCGGGTGACCTCGATGCCATTCATCCCCGGAAGCCGGATGTCCATCAGCACCACGTCGGGGCGAAGCTGGTTGATGACCGCAAGGGCGATCTCGCCGGAGCTGGCGTCACCGACAACCTGCAGGTCGGGGTACGCGTCGAGAATCTGACGGGTGCCATCCCGGTGCAGAGCATGATCGTCGACGACCACCACGCGTATCACCGGGGTGTCCATGATGCTCAAGGCTACGCGTGGTCGCGGCCGGCGTGGCGGAAAATTACCCATTGGGCACCTGGGTACGAGGTCTCTCGCGCCCAGCCCGGGCGCCGCGCCCATGGCGAGTCGTGGCCGCTGGCCTCGGCCTGTTGCCCATCATGATCAGGTAAGGCGGGCCTTTCGACTCTGTGACAGGGTCTCGTCACCCCTGAGAATGGCTGGGTGACCCGTCTGCGTTCAAGCAAGGAAACGCTGCTCTTCTCGGTGTCGACGGGGCTGCTACTCGCCGGAGGGCTGGCGTGGCTGCTGCATGCCGAGACGCTGTCGCGCGTCCTCTGGATCCTTGGCACCGTCCTGGGACTGGCCTTCTCCGCCTTCTGGACGGCCGCCGCGATCCGGCGCCGGCAGCTGAGCGTCGACGTCATCGCGGTGCTCGCCCTTGCCGGCGCCATTGCCGTCGACGAGCCCTTCGCAGGCGCGATGATCACGGTGATGCTCGCGAGCGGACAGCTGCTCGAGGCCAGGGCTGCGGCACGTGCGCGTCGTGAGCTGAGCCTCCTGGTCGAGCGGGCACCCCGCACCGCCCGGCGCCTCGTCGAGGGTGGGGTCGTCGAGATCCCGGTCGATGAGGTCGTCGTCGGCGACCTCCTGCTCGTGGGCGCCGGTGAGATCGTCCCGGTTGATGGGCGCCTACTTTCCGCAGCCGTGCTGGACGAGGCCGCTCTCACCGGTGAAGCCCTGCCGGTCGAGCGGCTGGCGGGTGACGACGTCCGCAGTGGAGTGGTCAACGCGGGCAAGGCGATCAAGCTGATCGCGACGGAGCTGGCCGCGGAATCCACCTATGCCGGAGTGGTACGCCTCGTCGAGCAGGCCCAGGCAGACTCGGCGCCCTTCGTCCGCGCCGCCGACCGGTTCGCCATCCTGTTCGTGCCGCTGACCCTTGTCCTTGCGGGCGCATCCTGGGCGCTGAGCGGGGACGCGGTTCGTGCTGTCGCCGTGCTCGTGGTCGCGACCCCGTGCCCGCTGCTCCTCGCGGCCCCCATCGCGATCATGTCCGGCCTGAGCCGCGCCGCGCACATCGGAGTCGTCATCAAGGGTGGCAGCGCGCTGGAGCGACTGGCAGCCGGGCACGTCATGCTGTTCGACAAGACCGGCACGCTCACCCAGGGGCACCCGATCCTCTCGGACGTCGTCACGGCCGGCGACGGGATCGATGCCGATGCGGTGTTGCGACTCGCCGCCTCCCTCGACCAGGTGTCCGCCCACGTCCTGGCGGGTGCCATCGTCACTGCCGGCACCCGTCGGGGGCTTGCCCTGGATATGCCCGAGGATGTCCGGGAGGTCCATGGCTACGGCCTCGAGGGGACTGTCGGCACCCACCGGGTCAAGCTGGGGAAGGCATCCTGGATCGTCGGCGGAGACACACCACCGTGGGTGCGCCAGGTGCGTCGTCGCGCCGATCTGGATGGCTCGCTGACGGTGTTCGTCGCCGTCGATGACGAGCCCGCGGGCGCCCTCTTCCTCGAGGACAGGATTCGGCCCGACTCCCCGCGTATGGTTCGCTCGCTGCGCGCGGCCGGGATCACCCGCGTCGTCCTGGTCACCGGCGACCGCGCCGACATCGCGGACATGGTCGGGCGCATCGTCGGCGTCGACACCGTGCTGGCCGACTGCGACCCGGCGGACAAGCTTGCCGCGATCGAGCTTGAGTCAGCCGGGGGCGCGACGATCATGGTGGGCGACGGCATCAACGACGCTCCCGCACTGGCGGCGGCGGGCGTCGGAGTGGCCCTTGCCTCGCGCGGGGCCACTGCGTCCTCCGAGGCCGCCGACGTCGTGCTCACGGTCGATCGCGTCGATGTCCTGGCCGACGCGATCCTGATAGCCAGACGCTCGAAGCTGATAGCGCTGCAGGCTGTCCTGGTCGGCATGGGTCTCTCGCTCGTGGCGATGGTCGTCGCCGCTCTCGGGTTCCTCCCGCCGGCGGCCGGCGCTGTCGTCCAGGAGGTCATCGACGTGCTGGCGATCGGCATCGCGCTGCGCGGGGTGCTGCCAGGCAAGGTGCACACGATCGTCATGGCCCCGGCTGACGTCGCGACTGCCCTCCGGCTCCGTGCCGAGCACGACGCCGTCCTTCCACTGATCGAGAAGATCCGGTCGTCTGCCGACGGACTCTCCACGCGTGCCTGCGATCTGGCCCCGATACGTTCACTGCTGGACCGGCTGGAGGGTGAGCTCCTGCCGCACGAGCGTGCTGACCAGGAGCTGCTCGTTCCGCTGGTCGACCGGGCCCTCGGGGGAACTGACGCCACGGCGGCGATGAGTCGCACGCATGCCGAGATCGAGCACCAGGTCAGCAGGCTTCGGCGGCTTCTCATCGGGCTCGACAGCGAGACGACCCAGCCCGAGGACATTGTGGAGCTCAGGCGCCTGCTCTACGGGCTGTATGCCGTGCTGAGACTGCACAACGCGCAGGAAGAAGAAGGCGCCTTCAGTCTCGTGCTGAGCGGGGCCGGAACTGATCTGGCGACTCCCTCCACCGTCGACGGCTCGCCCTCCCGCTGAGCCGGAGTCTGCCATGCTGCAGACATGACTTTTTTCGTGCTGGAGTACCGCTACGCCGACCTGGGAGCCCGCGCTCGCGTCCGGCCCGAGCATCTCGTCTATCTGCGGTCGCTGCACAAGGCTGGCACCGTTGTCCTCGCCGGTCCGGTGGGCGACGGATCGGGCGCCATGATGGTGCTCAACGTTGGTTCCGAGGAGGAGGCCCGGCGAGTCGTCGCGGACGACCCGTACACGGCGGCCGGGGTGGGCGTCGACCATGTGCTGCGCCCGTGGAACGTCGTC
>JBDTWH010000114.1:0-3934 GCA_040006795.1 Actinomycetota bacterium
AGGGCGACGTGAACGAGTCCTTCGTCTACGCGGCCTCGACGAACGCGCCCGTCGTGTTCTTCTGCCAGAACAACCAGTGGGCCATCTCCCAGCCGGTCGAGCGACAGAGCCGGATCCCGATCTACCAGCGGGCCCGCGGCTTCGGCTTCCCAGGCGTCCGGGTGGACGGCAACGACGTCCTCGCCGTGTATGCCGTGACCAAGGCCGCGCTGAACGCCGCCCGCACCGGTCAGGGCCCGATGCTGATCGAGGCCTATACCTACCGGATGGGTGCGCACACGACCTCCGACGACCCCACGAAGTACCGCATCTCCGCCGAGGTCGAGGTCTGGAAGCTGCGCGACCCGATCGCCCGGCTCAAGGCTTATCTGACGACAAGCCGCAAGGCCGACCCGGCATTCTTCGAGGACGTCGAGGTTGAGGCCGACGCGCTCGCGGCCAGGGTTCGCGCCGGTTGCCTGGCGATGCCCGACCCGGAGCCGGTGTCGATGTTCGACAACATCTATGTCGAGGAGCACCCGCTGGTCGACGCCGAGCGTGCCGGGTTCGCCGCCTATGCCGCGAGCTTCGAGGGAGAGGCCTGACATGGCGAAGGTAACGATTGGCAAGGCCATCAACGCAGGTCTGCGGCGGGCCATGGAACGCGACCCCAAGATCGTCATCATGGGTGAGGACATCGGCAAGCTCGGCGGGGTGTTCCGTGTCACCGAGAACCTCCAGAAGGACTTCGGCGAGGACCGGATCATCGACACCCCGCTGGCCGAGTCCGGCATCGTCGGCACTGCCATCGGTATGGCGTTGCGCGGCTATCGGCCCATCGTGGAGATCCAGTTCGACGGCTTCGTCTACCCGGCGTTCAGCCAGATCACCTGCCAGGTCGCCAAGATGCACGCGCGGTCGCTGGGCAAGATCAGGCTGCCCATGGTGATCCGCATCCCGGTCGGTGGCGGCATCGGCGCAGTAGAGCACCACAGCGAGTCGAACGAGGCGTACTTCGCCCACACGGCCGGCCTTCGGGTCGTTGCCTGCTCGAACGCCGAGGATGCGTACTGGATGATCCAGCAGGCCGTCGAGTCCGACGACCCGGTCATCTTCTACGAGCCCAAGCGTCGTTATCACGAGAAGGGCGAGGTGGACCTGGATGCCACCTCTGCGCCCCGACCGCTGTTCAAGGCGAACGTGGCGCGAGTCGGCGAGCATGTGACGCTGGCGGCGTACGGCCCCATGGTCAAGGTGTGTCTGGACGCTGCCAACGCCGCAGCCGAGGAGGGCAGGTCGATCGAGGTTGTGGACCTGCGTTCGCTGTCCCCGCTGGATCTCGACGCCCTGGCGACGTCGGTGGACAAGACGGGCCGGCTTGTCGTCGCTCATGAGGCCCCGACGTTCCTGGGCATGGGTGCCGAGATCGCAGCGGCGATCCAGCAGCGCTGCTTCTACAACCTCGAGTCCCCGGTGATCCGGGTCGGCGGGTACAACCTGCCTTACCCCCCCAGCAGGCTCGAGGACGAGTTCCTGCCCGACCTTGATCGCGTCCTCGACGGTGTCGACCGCGCTCTTGCCTACTGATACGGAACGGGACAACACGTCATGGCTGTAAAGCATTTCAACCTCCCGGACCCGGGTGAGGGCCTGGTCGAGGCCGAGATCGTCACCTGGAAGGTCAAGGTCGGGGACGCCGTCAAGGTCAACGACATCTTCGTCGAGATCGAGACCGCGAAGTCGCTGGTCGAGCTTCCCGTGCCGTATGCCGGCACGGTCACCGCGCTGCTCGTTTCCGAGGGCGACACGGTGGAGGTCGGCACCCCGATCATCTCGATCGACGACGGGCTCGGCGGTGACGTCGCCCCGGTGACGGCACAGCCCGCCACAACGGTTTCCGGGGCCTCGGAGGCGGCAGCCTCGACGGCTTCCGGCTCGGATCATGAGGGCGAGGCCGGCAAGACAGGTGGTGCGGCGTCCGGTGAACGGGTCGCGAACCTGGTCGGCTATGGCCCGCGACCGACCTCGGGCAAGCGCCGTCCGCGCAAGGGTGAGAGCGCTGCTGCCACCACGAGCCGTCAGCTCAACCAGGCTTTCTCTCCCGTCCCGTCACCGCCCGAGTCCGTCCTGCCGCAGCCGGCTTCGGTCCGTTCGCCCGGTGGCAAGGCATTGGCCAAACCGCCGGTGCGCAAGCTCGCCAAGGACCGGGGCATCGACCTCGCCCTGGTCAGCGGGTCCGGTGATGGTGGCATCGTCACCCGCGCCGACGTCGAGGCCTACGCGACAGGTGGAAGCGCGGCCGCGGTGGCGTCCGCCTTCTCTGTGGCCGGCTCATCCGGGTACGTGGCTCCTGTGTTCGCCTCGACGGGGGAGCGCGAGACGCGCATCCCGATCAAGGGCGTGCGCAAGGTCACCGCACAGGCCATGGTCGCCTCCGCGTTCAGCGCGCCGCATGTCACGGAGTTCATCACCGTCGACGTAACCCCGATGATGAAGCTGGTGGACCGGCTCAGGGAGGACCGCGAGTTCCGCGACGTCAAGATCAGCCCGCTGCTGATCGTGGCCAAGGCGCTCATCATCGCCAGTCGTCGAAACCCGGGGATCAACGCCACCTGGGACGAGGCCGCACAGGAGATCGTGGTCAAGACCTACGTCAACCTCGGTATCGCAGCGGCGACTCCACGCGGGCTGATGGTGCCGAACATCAAGGACGCCGACCAGATGTCGCTGCGGCAGCTGGCCGAAGCCATGGCAAACCTGATCTCGACCGCGCGCGAGGGCAGGACGCAGCCGGCCGAGATGTCCGGCGGGTCGATCACGATCACCAACGTCGGGGTCTTCGGTGTCGACACGGGCACGCCGATCCTCAACTCGGGCGAGGCCGCGATCCTGGCCTTCGGCGCGATCCGGCAGATGCCGTGGGTGGTCAAGGGCAAGATCAAGCCCCGCTGGGTCACCCAGCTGGGCCTGTCGTTCGACCACCGCATGGTCAACGGCGATCTGGGCTCACGGTTCCTTGCCGATGTCGCCGCGATCCTGCACGACCCGGGCCAAGCCCTGGTCTGGGGCTGAGCAAGGCTGGTCGGTGGGGCTCAGCGGGAGAGGCTTGGCTGCGTGGCTTCTCCGTCGGCGCCCCCTGCGTTGTCGGCTGCTTCCCGGGCGTCGGTCGCATCCTGGTGGGCGCGGCTCTCGTACGACGAACCGCTGCGGAGCTCGACGTGTGGCAGGAACCACACGACGATGAACGCGATGACCATGACGGCAGAGCCGATCAGGAAGACCAGGTCCATCGCCTGTGAGAAGCCGACCAGGAACGGCTTGGCCAGTCGGGGGTCGAGCTGCTGGATGAACGAGGAGTCGCTCAGCGGGTTGACCGCTCCGCCGCTGGCCTTCGGGTGTTGGAGGCTCTGGATGAAGGCGGCGTTCGCCGCGGGGTCACCGGTCAGCGACTGGGGATTCTTCAGGGCCGCCTGGAACTGCGGGGTTGGTGCGATCGCGGCGAAGGCGGTCGCGATGCGGTTCGGCACAGCGGTGAAGAGGATGGACAGGAAGATGGCGGTGCCCAGCGTGCCGCCGATCTGACGGGTGAACGTCGCTGACGAGGTGGCCACGCCGATGTCCCGCGGGGAGACGGCGTTCTGTACAGCCAGGGTCAGCGGCTGCATGTTTCCGCCGAGACCGAGGCCGAAGAACAGCATCAGGATCATCGTCTGCCACAGCGGGGTGTCGGCTCCGACGTAGTGGAACCCGAAGAGCGAGACGACGAGCAGGCCGCAGCCGATGATCGGGAACTGCCGGTACCGGCCTGTCCGGGAGATGAGCTGACCCGAGATGATCGAGCCGCTCATCATGCCGAGGGTCATCGGAAGCAGCATCAGTCCGGCACTGGTCGGGGTGGCGCCCTTGACGATCTGCAGATACAGCGGCAGGCAGGCGAGCCCGCCGAACATGCCCA
>JBDTWH010000115.1:0-37902 GCA_040006795.1 Actinomycetota bacterium
GAGCTCAAGAGCGAGGGACTGACCGTCATCTTCATCTCCCACAAGCTCGACGAGGTGTTGTCGGTCGCCGACTCGATCACCGTCATACGGCGTGGGACCACCGTTGCCACAGTCGACCCGAAATCGGTCACCTCCCGTCAGCTGGCGGAGCTCATGGTGGGCTCTGAGCTGCCCTCGCCCAGTACGGAGGAGTCCACGGTCACAGATCGCCCGGTCCTGACCATCACGGGACTGACCCTGATGAGCCCGGACGGTCATGGCGTCCTTGATGACATCAACCTGACCATCCATGCAGGTGAGGTGCTGGGTGTCGCAGGGGTCGAGGGCAACGGTCAGGCAGAGCTCGTCGAGGCGATCATGGGCATGCGGGATCCTTCTGCGGGTCGAATCCTGCTGGAGGACACGGATATCAGCGACTGGCACACACGTGAGATCCGTGAGGCCGGAGTCGGTTTCATCCCTGAGGACCGCCACAGGCACGCGCTTCTGCTGGATGCCCCGCTGTGGGAGAACGCCATGCTGGGACACCAGACAGAGCAGCCGAACGTGAAGGGGATCTGGGTCAACGCGGGCGGTGCCAAGGCCGATACGGAGCGCATCGTGACTGCGTACGACGTGCGGACGCCGTCCATCAACGTCACCGCCCACTCATTGTCAGGTGGCAACCAGCAGAAGCTCATCGTCGGCCGCGAGATGAGCCACAAACCCAGGGTGCTGGTCGCCGCCCACCCCACTCGTGGGGTGGATGTGGGGGCCCAGGCGGCGATCTGGGACCACATCAAGCAAGCCCGCCGCGAGGGTCTCGGGGTGCTGCTGATCTCAGCAGACCTCGATGAGCTGATCGGCCTGTCAGATACCATCCGGGTCATCCTTCGTGGGCAGCTGTCCGGCGAGTTCGACCCGGACGTGGTGACCGCCGAGGATCTCGGCGCGGCGATGACGGGGGCTGTGTGATGAAGGTGGATCTGCGCAAGCTCGGTCTGGCGCTGGCCGCGCCCGTCCTCGCACTCCTGGTGGCGTTCCTGGTCACCTCGATCGTCCTGTTGCTGGCAGGCGACCCGGTCGTCGCCGTGTGGACGCAGCTGCTCACGGCCCCAAGGCCCCGGCTGATCGTCGCGATCATCAACGGCGCCTCGGTCTACTACCTGTCCGCGATCGCCGTCGCCATCGGTTTCCGGATGAACCTCTTCAATATCGGGGTCGACGGGCAGTATCGCGTGGCTGCCTTCGCGGCAGCGGTCTTCGCCGGTCAGGGCTGGCTGCCTGGCCCGCTCAACATCTTCGTGTCGCTGCTGATCGCGGTCGTCGTCGGGGCGCTCTGGGCCGGCATCGCCGGCTGGCTCAAGGTCAGCCGCGGCGTCTCCGAGGTGGTCTCGACGATCATGCTCAACTTCATTGCCACGGGGGTGGTGTCCTTCCTGCTGTTCAAGGTCGCAGACTCGACAACAGGTAGCAACGTGACGAACACCAAAGTCATCCCCAAGTCCTCACAGGTGCCCGGTTTCGCCCTGGTCCCCGGGACCCCGAACAAGATCTACGGCTTCGTGCTGCTCTCGATACTGGTCGGTGTCGCGTACTGGGTGATCCTGAACAAGACTCGCTTCGGCTTCGACCTGCGCGCCACCGGTCGCTCCGAGACCGCAGCGGTGGCCAGTGGTGTCAACGTCAAGCGGATGGTGCTCACCGCGATGCTCCTCTCCGGAGCCGCGGCCGGCCTGGTCGGCATGCCGCTGTTGTTCGGCCAGGACTTCAGCTATGGCACGACCTTCCAGCCGGGCCTGGGCTTCGCCGGTATCGCCATCGCCCTGCTGGGGCGCAACCACCCGGTCGGTATCGCCTTCGGCGCCCTGCTCTGGTCCTACCTCGAGCAGCAGAGCAACGGCCTGCAGATCACGGTAGGAGTGAGCTCGGAGCTGGTCTTCATCATCCAGGGTGTCATCGTGCTGGCCGTGGTCATCGCCTATGAGGTCGTCCGGCGGGCAGGCTTGCGGATGGAGCAGCGCAACGTGGCGAGACAGCTCTCTTCCGACCAACCGGGCTACACCTACAACCAGGGAGCGCCGGTATGAGCACCGCGGGTCTGAAGGACCGCGCCCGGGCCATCACCGGCGCCGTGCGCAGGCCGCGGCTGAGCCCGGCGCAGATCGTCCTGGCGGCGGTGGTCGCGGTCTTCATCATCGCGGTCCTGCGCCTGGTGACAGGCGCGGACGACCTCGCCTCGACCGGGGCGCTGGCGGCGGCGATCGGACTTGCCGTGCCCATCGGTCTCGCGGGTCTGGGCGGTCTGTGGAGCGAGCGGGCAGGTGTCGTCAACATCGGGCTCGAGGGCATGATGATCCTCGGCACGTGGGGGGCCGGTTTCTTCGGCTTCCACTACGGCCCGTGGGCCGGCCTGCTCGGCGCCATGTTCTGCGGGATGATCGGCGGCGCCATCCACGCCACCGCGACGGTTGTCTTCGGCGTCGACCACATCGTGTCCGGCGTTGCCATCAACATCATCGGTCTGGGCGCGGCGAAGTACCTGGCGGCCCGCACCTTCACCGGGACCCCTGGTGGTGGGCCGACCCAGTCGCCTCCCCTGGACGTCCTGCCGAGGATCAGCATTCCCGGCATCTCACCCGGGTTGGCGAGCCTGGAGAAGACACATATCTTCTTCGTCTCCGATCTGGCCTCCATCCTCGGCGCCTTCGTGACGAACCTGTCGATCGTGACACTGATCGCCCTGGCGATGGTGTTCATGACCTGGTGGGTGCTGTGGCGTACGACGTTCGGGCTGCGACTGCGCTCCTGCGGCGAGAGCCCGGCCGCCGCCGAGACCCTGGGTGTCAACGTGTACCGGTACAAGTTCGCCGCCGTGCTGGTCTCGGGTGCCATGGCCGGGCTGGGCGGCGGTTACCTGGCCCTGGTCGCCGCCAACATCTACCGCGACGGACAGACCGGTGGGCGGGGGTATATCGGCTTGGCCGCGATGATCTTCGGCAACTGGCGTCCCGGGGGACTGGTCGGTGGCGCAGCCCTGTTCGGCTACACAGACGCCGTGCAGCTGCGCGGTGGTGGCACGGTCCACGCCCTGTTGCTTCTGGTCGCCGTCCTCGTCATCATCATCGGCCTGTGGCAGATCTTGCGCAGGCACCGGGTGATTCAGGGCGCTGTGGCGATTGCCGCGGGCGCCATCGTGGCCGGCTGGTTCTTCGCCTCCGAAACGGTCCCGTCAGAGTTTTCCGGAATGACGCCCTATGTCGCCACCCTGCTCGTGCTTGCGCTGTCCTCCCAGCGACTGCGCATGCCGGCGGCAGACGGCCTGCCGTATCGAAAGGGTGAGGCTGGATAATGAGCGAGACTTCGTCCATCGACTGGGATCTGTTGCGCACCAATGCCATTGAGGCGATGCGAGCGGCCTACGCCCCCTACAGCAGGTTCCCGGTCGGGGTGGCCGGCCTGGTCGACGACGGGCGCATCGTGTCAGGCTGCAACGTCGAGAACGCGGCTTACGGGGTGGCCCTGTGCGCCGAGTGCGGGATGGTCTCACAGCTGCATCGCAGCGGCGGCGGCCGACTGGTGGCGGTTTCCTGCGTGAACGGCGGGGGCGACCCGCTGATGCCCTGCGGACGGTGCCGGCAGCTGTTGTGGGAGAACGGCGGACCTGGCTGCCAGGTCATGACATCCTCGGGCGCCCGCACCATGGCCGAGCTCCTTCCGGATGCTTTCGGCGGCGACGATCTGGACGACTTCGAGGCGACCCGAGACTGAATTACGCTGTTGCAGGTGGCCGCCGGCCGGGATACCGCATGAGAGAGGGTCATTGACGTGGCTGAAGCCTTTGGCACCGCAGTGTTTGATGCGGTGGATGTCATCGTTGCCAAGCGCGGCAAGCAGGAGCTGTCCGACGCACAGATCGACTGGGTGATCGATGCCTATACGCGCGGCGTGGTGGCGGACGAGCAGATGTCGTCCCTGGCCATGGCGATCCTGCTCAACGGCATGACCCGTCGTGAGATCTTCCGCTGGACGGCGGCGATGATCGCGTCGGGCGAGCGGATGGACTTCTCACCGTTGTCACGTCCGACCTGCGACAAGCACTCGACCGGCGGGGTGGGCGACAAGATCACGCTGGCGCTGGCACCCCTGGTGGCGGCCTGCGGGGTTGCCGTTCCTCAGCTCTCCGGCCGGGGGCTTGCTCACACCGGCGGGACACTGGACAAGCTCGAGTCGATCCCTGGCTGGAGTGCGGTTCTGTCCAATGACCAGATGATGCGCCAGCTCGAGGACGTCGGCGCGGTGATCTGCGCAGCGGGCGAAGGGCTCGCCCCGGCCGACAAGAAGCTCTATGCCCTTCGAGACGTCACTGGCACGGTCGAGGCCATTCCACTGATCGCGAGCTCGATCATGAGCAAGAAGATCGCCGAGGGCACTGGCTCCCTCGTCCTCGACGTCAAGGTCGGGTCGGGAGCGTTCATGAAGGATGTCGACACGGCCCGGGAGCTGGCGCGCACGATGGTCGACCTGGGCAGGGACGCCGGTGTCGCCACCATCGCACTGCTGACCAACATGCAGACCCCGCTCGGTCTGACGGCGGGCAACGCCCTGGAGGTCCGCGAGTCGCTCGAGGTCCTGGCCGGAGGAGGACCGCCAGATGTCGTGGAGCTGACCCTGGTTCTGGCCCGCGAGATGCTGGCGGTCGCCGGTCGAGGCGATACCGATCCCGCCGACGCGCTCAAGGATGGACGAGCCATGGACGTCTGGCGCGCCATGATCACCGCCCAGGGTGGCGACCCCCGCGCGCCCCTGCCGGCTGCCAGGGAGACCCAGCAGATTCTGGCCACCGGTTCGGGAGTCCTGACACAGATGGACGCGCTGAAGGTCGGCATCGCCGCGTGGCGACTCGGCGCAGGCCGGGCTCGCAAGGAGGACCACGTCCAGGCCGGCGCGGGTATCGAGATGCACGCCAAGCCGGGTGCCGTCCTGAGAGCCGGCGACCCGCTGATGACGCTGCATACCGACACCCCCGAGCGGTTCGCCCGGGCGATCGAGGCTCTGGTTGGTTCGTGTTTCATCGCGCCAGAGGGCTCCCGGCCGGATCTGCTGCCTCTGGTGATCGACCGGATCAGCTGACGGGGCAATGTCCGGAAGCTCTTCTCTGAACCTGCCACTACTGTGAGGGCGTGCCCCGACTCATCAGCGAACCCACCCGTATCCCCGTCCCCGGCGGGAAGGTCATCAGCGAACACATCGGCCGGGTCAGCACAGGCAGCGAAGCCGTCTCGGTCGCTCACATGATCGCCCCCGCCAACTGGGACGAGCCCTTCCAGACTCCGGACTTCGACGAGATCACCCTCGTCCTCAGGGGCTCGGTGACCGTTGATCATGAGGGCGGACCGACGACTGCCCACGCCGGGCAGTCGATCCTCACCGGGGCAGGGGAGCGAGTCAGATACTCCTGCGGGCCCGATGGCGCCGAGTACGTCGCCGTCTGCCTCCCGGCGTTCGGCCCCGACACCGTCAACCGGGAGGCCTGAGTGCTCACCGACGACATCCTGCGTGCGCCCAAGGCGCTGCTGCACGACCACCTCGACGGGGGACTGCGACCGCAGACGATCATCGAGCTCGCCGACACCATTGGCTACCAGGGGCTTCCGGCACACGAGGCGGGCGCCCTGGGCGCCTGGTTCCGCGACAGTGCCGACTCGGGCTCGCTCGAGCGATACCTCACCACCTTCGGGCAGACTCTGGTCGTGATGCAGACCGTTGACGGACTGCATCGGGTCGCCAGCGAGTGCGTGCAGGACCTCGCCGCCGACGGGGTGGTCTATGCCGAGGTTCGTTATGCCCCCGAGCTCCATCTCGTCGATGGGTTGTCGCTCGAGGACGTGGTCGAGGCTGTGAATGCCGGCTTCCGCGACGGTGAGCGGCTGGCAGCAGAGGCGGGCCACGGGATCCGGGTCACCGCGCTGCTGACCGCGATGCGCCAGGCCGCCAAGGGGACAGAGATCGCCGAGCTCGTCGTGCGGTATCGCCATGAGGGCGTTGTGGGCTTCGACATCGCCGGCGCAGAGGCAGGGTTCCCGCCCACCCGGCACCTGGATGCGTTCGAGTACCTGCGCCGGGAGAATGCCCACTTCACTATTCACGCTGGCGAGGGGTTCGGGCTTCCCAGCATCTGGGAGGCGATCCAGTGGTGCGGCGCCGACCGGCTTGGTCACGGGGTACGCATCGTCGACGACGTCCGGGTTGGCGGTAAGGCATTCTCAGAAAACGTCGCACACGCGGCCACGGCGAGCCTGTCCGAGGTGGCTCTCGGCGGCCTGGCCGGATACGTGCGCGACAGGCGTATCCCGCTTGAGATGTGCCCGAGCAGCAATGTCCAGACAGGGGCGGTCGAGTCCGTTGCCCTGCATCCGATCTCACTCTTGAAGCGGCTCAAGTTCAGGGTCACCGTCAACACGGACAACAGGCTCATGAGCGGTACTTCGCTGACCCGCGAGATGTCCCTGCTGGTCAGTGACGCCGGCTGGACCCTGGAGGATCTGCGCTGGGTGACGATCAATGCGATGAAGTCCGCGTTCATCCCGTTCGACGAACGACTGGCGATCATCGACAACGTCGTCAAGCCCGGCTTCGCCGCACTGGTCCCAGCCTGACCGCACCACCTAGCGGGGGAGCTTCTCGATCGGGTCCGAAGGGATGAGGCGACGGCGCAGGGCCGCGTCGCGCTGCAGCCGGAGGGTGTCGCGACGGCGGCGATCGGCGATGACGGCGGTGAGCACCAGCTCGTGGTGGATGCCGGCGGGGGGCTGCGGAGCCAGATAGCGGAGCACCTCGTCGTGTAGCTGGACCCCCAGCGTCCCGCGCGACTGCGGGCTCAGCAGCGGCGCTCGCATGAGGAACTGCCGAACAGCCATGGCCAGGCCGTCAGGCAGCCGTGCGATGTCGGCACCAGCCGCCCATTCGGCCAGGACAGGTGGCATCATCGGGGGAGCAGGCAAGTTCAGGTGGACTCTTTCACGCACCACGTAAGTGCCGGCTGCATGGTCGCCAAGCCGTTTGCCCTTGTTGCTGAGCAGGCCGCTGATCAGGGCCGGCACTCCCGCGAGCATCCAGATCTCCACGAATCCGACGAGCGCGCGGGTCAGGGCATGGCGGAACGCGATCGGTCCGGCGTCGTCGCGGACGGTCCGTAACCCGGTGGCGAACTTGCCCACCGAGCGACCGCGGCTCAGGGTCTCCAACGCAACCGGCAGGGCGACGAAGACCAGGACCACGAACACCGTTATCGCGACGCTGGTGATCGCCTCGTCGGCACCCTGGGTCACGATGGGCAGGATGATTGATCCGGCCACCAGGGCTGCAAGCGCGATCAAGACGTCGAGGATGCCCGAGAGGGCATGCATGGCAATGCCCGCGGCGGGCAGCTCCAGAGCGACGGCCTCGCCCGTGACGAGGTCGTCCGCGCCGACGCCCAGAGTGCTGCTACTCATCTTGTGCCGCCGCTCCTGGTTGTGCTGCTGCATATCGTGGCGTCGCGCGTGCTCGTGCCGGACCGCACGTCAGCTTCAGCGTATCGGGCCGGCGGCCGCGCTCTGAGCTGAGCGAGAATACAGTGTTGGGGTGGATCTGGACGCTTTCGTTGCCGCACACCAGAGCGAGTGGAGTCGCCTTGAGAATCTGGCGCGCCATGGATCGCCCAGCGGCGCGGAGGCTGACGAGATCCTCGACCTCTATCAGCGGGTGGCCACCCATCTGTCGATGGTTCGCTCGTCGGCTCCGGACCCCAGTCTGGTGGCGTATCTTTCGTCGCTGCTGGCGCGAGCCCGAACGCGCTTCTCCGGAACGAGGTCAGTTGCCTGGTCGGATCTGGGGGGATTCTTCACCGATACCTTTCCTGCGGCGTTGTACCGGACCCGCCGGTGGTGGATCGTCACCGCGGCCGTGAACGTCGCCGTAGCGCTGGTCATCGGGTGGTGGTTCCTCTCGCACCCGCAGTTCGAGTCCTCGCTGATGTCTCCCTCCGAGATCGACAAGCTTGTCAACACCGACTTCGAGCACTACTACAGCGAGTTCGCGGCATCACATTTCGCGGCGTTGGTCTGGACGCACAACGCCTGGCTGACTGCCATCTGTATTGCCTTCGGCGTGCTGGGCGTCCCGGTGGTCTATCTGCTCTTCGAGAACGCCCTCAACCTGGGTGTCATCGGCGCGATCATGGTCAACCACGACAGAGGCGCCCTTTTCTTCGGCCTGATCCTGCCGCATGGGTTGTTGGAGCTGACGGCAGTCTTCATAGCCGGCGCCACGGGACTGCGCCTGTTCTGGGCCTGGGTCGACCCTGGCCCCCTGCCCCGGTCGAGGGCACTTGCCGAAGAAGGCCGCTCAGCCATGGCTGTGGCCCTCGGGCTCGTGGTGGTGCTGGCCGTCTCGGGGGTCGTCGAGGCCTTTGTAACCCCTTCGCCGCTACCCACCTGGGCCCGGATCGGCGTGGGCGTGCTGGTCGAGGTGGCTTTCCTCACGTACGTGTTCACGGTGGGTCGCTGGGCCAGTCAACGCGGTGCGACCGGGGATGTGTCGGTGCAGGACGCCGGCGCCACTGCGCCTGTCGTGGGCTGAGCCTGGCGCTGCTACAACAGGCCCCGGCTCTTGAGCAGCAGGTAATGATCTGTGAGGGCCACCGGGAGCTGCTCGGGGGCTGCGTCGATCACGTGCACGCCGAGGCGTCCCAGGACTCCGGCTGTACGTTCGCGAAGGCCTATGGTGCGCTCGGCCGCTGCTGCGTCATACACGCGCGCAGTGCTGCTGACGTCGGAGGCCATGGCAGCAAGCGCCGGGTCCGCGACCGAGGCCAGGACCACCCGGTGGTGACGGGTGAGAGTCGCCAGGGTCGGCAGCAGGCTCTCCTCGATGGCCGCGGGCTCGAGCGGGGTCAGCAGCACGACGAGGGATCGGTGACGGCTCAGGCCCGCGATCGCGCCGGCCATCAGCGACCAGTCCGCCTCGAGAAGGGCAGGCTCCAGAGGGGACATCGCCGTCACCAGGTCGTGCAGGAGCGTCTTGCGACTCGACCCGCTGAGGCGCGCGCGCACCTGTCGATCGCCGGCGAGGAAGTCCACCTGGTCGCCCGCACGTGATGCCAGCGCCGCCAGCAGCAGTGAGGCGTCCATCGCGGCGTCCAGCCTCGGCATGTCACCGACTCTCCCGGCGGAGGTTCGTGAGGTGTCCAGGACCAGGATCAGGCGGCGATCGCGCTCGGGCTGCCAGGTGCGCACGACGACGGCTCCACGTCGAGCGGTTGCCCGCCAGTCGATGCTGCGGACATCATCACCGATGACGTAGTCGCGCAGGGAGTCGAACTCGGTGCCCGCCCCGCGCACGCGAACTGCGGACCGGCCGTCGAGCTGGCGCAGGATCGCCAGTCGGCTCGGCAGGTGCTTGCGTGACGTGAACGGAGGCAGCGCCCGGATGGCTCCCTCGACCGGGAATGAACGCTGACGAGCCGCGAGCCCGAGAGGGCCCACGCTCCGCACCGTGACCCGGTCCGCGCGCCGGTCGCCGCGTCGGGTCGGAGTCAAGGTGGTCTCCAACGCCACCTGGTCACCACCACGGACGGAGACGGTATGCCGGTCTGCCGCAGCTCCTGCGGAAGGCTGCCAGGCATCCCTGACGACCCCTCGCAGACGTCGCTGCGTTGGGTTGGTCAGCCAGAGCGTCGTTGAGCCGCTCAGCCCGAGTCGGACCTGGTGGACTGGGTCGCGTCGGATGACGAGCTTGCGGGGGCTCAGCGCCAGCAGTACGTCGAGCCCGATGGCGCACAGAGTCACCAGCCACCAGATCTGGACGGTGGTCATCGTCGGCTGGAGCACCACGGCGAACAGCCCCAGCACCAGGAGCGCCGGGGCGCGCCCGGTCAACGACACGAGTGCCACCTCCCGGTGCTGGAGGTCTGCGGGCCGCAGGTTGGCGCGCCGGAGGGCTTGCGCGTGGAGGCTCTGGCGCCGGATTGCCCGGTGGGGCAGGGCTGCGTCTTCCAGGACTGGCGGACCGCCTGGGCCGCTGGGGTGAGGCGCGTCATCCGCATCGCTGTGTGCACCTTGGCACCTAGCGGGGTACCGGCACGGAGGACAGCGCGCTGGCCAGCACCGACCCGACGCTGACACCTTCCAGCTCAGCCTCCGGACGCAGGGCGAGGCGGTGGGCCAAGGTTGCGTGCGCCAGCGCTTTGACGTCATCGGGGGTCACGAAGTCCCGGCTGTTCAACCAGGCCCACACCCGGCTGGTGGCCATCAGTGCGGTGGCTCCGCGGGGGCTGGCGCCCAGGGACAGCGACGGGGACTGACGGGTGGCCCGGGCGATGTCGACGATGTACCCGGTAACCTCCGCCGAGACGGTCACCGTCCGGACTGCTGCCACCGCGGCATCCAGGTCGGCCGGTCCGGCGACCGGCCGGAGCCCGGCCTCAGCGAGGTTACGAGGGTCGAACCCAGAGGCGTGCCGGTGAACCACGCGGATCTCATCCTCCCGGGGAGGCAGGGGGAGCTCTGCCTTGAGCAGGAACCGGTCCAGCTGGGCTTCGGGCAGGGGGTAGGTGCCCTCGTACTCGACCGGGTTCTGGGTCGCAGCGACCATGAAGGGCCAGGGCAGCGGCCTGGGCACGCCGTCAACGGAGACCTGGCGCTCCTCCATGGACTCCAGAAGTGCTGACTGCGTCTTGGGCGGCGTCCGGTTGATCTCGTCGGCCAGCAGCAGGTTGGTGAACACCGGCCCTTCACGGAAGGAGAACTCGGCGCTGTGCGGGTCGTAGATCAGCGAGCCGGTGAGGTCGCCGGGCATCAGGTCGGGAGTGAACTGCACTCGCTTGGTCTCGATGTCGAGCGCGGCCGCCACCGCGCGCACCAGGAGGGTCTTGGCCACCCCCGGCACCCCTTCCAGCAGAATGTGCCCCCGGCACAGCAGGGCGATGATGATGCCTGACACAGCCGCGTCCTGCCCCACGACGGCCTTGGCGACTTCCTGGCGGACAGCGAGCAAGGCTGCACGCGCCTGGTCCGAGGAGGCAAGAGTCTGGTCGGAGGGGCGAAACGGGGCTGGGCTGTCTGGCTGGCTGACGTCCGTCATGTGCCGCGTGCTTCTTTCTCGAGAGACAAAAGGTTGTTGGCTAGTTGCAGGAGTGACGAGTCGTCATGCGCTGCAGGCGATTCCAGCAGGTGCAGGACGTCGAGGTACTCGCGGCCGCTGACAGCGGCAGCGGCAGCTGCCACGCTACTGACCGGGGACGTGGCGGACAGGCCCAGGGATGACGTGAGGCGCTTGAGCGTCGCCTGCTGCAGGACGGCAAGGGCCCGGGTGCGGTCGCGCGACCTTCGGTACATGCGTCCGCGGCTCTCGGTCGTCTCAACGGCACGGACGATGACAGGGAGGGGCTCGCCGACCAGGCGACCAAGGCGGCGCCCCCGCCAGAGGCATAGCAGCGCCACCGCTGAGGTCCCCAGGACCAGAGCCGGCCGGAACCACGCGGGGGCGATGGAACGCGAGCTGGCGTCGGCTGCCGCGATATCGCCTATCGAGGGGACGTACCAGATGAGGCGGTCGGTCGCTCCGAACAGGCGCAGCGCTATCGCCGCATTGTCGGACGCGACGATGTCGCCGTTGGTGATCAGGCTCTCGTCCCCCACCAGGGTCACTGGCGGTCGTGCTGCGGTGGTGGGCAGGGAGACCATTGCGCCGCCCCCGTCAGTCTTGTCGGTGAAACAGGTCGTGGCGCCGGGGCTTTCGGAGGTGGGAACGTAGGCCTGATCTGCATGGGCGAGACGGAAGCCGGTGCCAACGGCCGTACCCCGGCAACCGGCGGCTACCTCGGTCAGATCCGTGAGATGGGAGCTGACGGGCAGTCCCATCCCTTTGGTGACCTCAGGGTCCGGGTTGAGCAGGACGAGGCTGGCGGCAGCTGCGGAGTGTGTCAGTGCCGTCTGAGCCGTCCTTCCCGAAAGCCTGCTGGTGCCGGTGACCGCGACGGTCGTGGCGGCGTCGACGGACTGGTCGAGCAGCTCGCGCTGGCTGCGGACGACGATCACCGTGACGCCATGGTCGCTCAGCACATGGGCCAGAGCCTGGGCTCCGGAGAGACCGGGGTTTGCCGGGTCGAGGTCGCCGGTGTTGTGTGCGGAGCCCCTGGTCAGCACCGTGACTGCCAGGGCGCTGGCCACCACCAGCAGAGCAACGACCACCGGGGTGAGTAGTCGGCGACCTTTCCAGGCGTGGGGCCTTGAGACGGTTCTTGCGGGGATCGTCATACCGGCGCCGCCTGAGGCGAAGGCGACAAGGGCAGAGGGCGGGACCTGGCGAGCTCCGCGTCCAGCTCCTGGATCTGGCCGGCCTGGTAGGGGCCTGCCCGCCGATGTCCGTAGCGCACGGAGTCGAACAGGTCGGCTGCCAGTGCGAGCCTGTCAGCGTGGTCCGGGAAGGGCGACGCCAGTACGAGGCTGACTTCGTGAGCGGTGCGCCCGGGCGCGTCGTTGAGCACTCTGCGGTCGCTCATGTCCTTGGCGATGGCCCGGAACCCGTCCAGAACGGCGTCGTCGAAGCGTCCGTCCAGGATGGCTTGGGCAGCCCGGTCGCGGTAGTGCCGGGCCGTGATCGTCACGTCCTGCAGCACCGCCCCGTCCGGAGGCGTAACCCTCCGCTCGCGCCGGACCCGGGGCAGGACCCAGACGAGGAGGGCGATCACCACCAGGGCGATCAACACCGTGATCAGCGGCGAGAGGCCGGCCAGCTGGCCGGCGCCCTCGACAAGCTTGCGGAACTGGTCGCTGAGCCATCGGAGCACAGAGTCCAGCCAGGGGGTGTGGTAGTCAGGGCCCGCGAGCTCCTGCCTCAGCCAGTCCCTGGCCTGCGGAGGTGTCGGGTCGAGGCCGCCAACCAGTGACCAGCCCGGCAGTGTCATGACATGGCGTTCAGAGCGGCGGGTTTGACTGTGACGCGCGGATGAGGACGACGTCGAGCGCCTCGGTGCGCATCCGCCGGTCGATGTAGAGCAGGCCGGTGACTGCCGCCACGAAAGGCGTCGTGATTGCCCCCGTGAGCAGCGCCGACAGGTGCGAGACGAACGTCTCGATCATCAGCGCGGACTCGCTTCCGTGCCCCGACGTCACGGCGATGGCCGTGCCCGCGGCCGAGAATGGCAGGCCAAGAACTGTTCCGGCGATCCCGGCAAGGAGTCCCGCCAGGAGCGTGATGCCCAGGATGCGCCAGAATGCGCCCTTGGTCAGGACGAACGAGCGTCTCAGCCCAGCCAACGCATGATGACCCTCGAGCACGATCGCCGGCGCAGCCAGCGAGATCTTCGTGGAGAACGCCACCGCTACGACCATGAAGCCGAGCAGTCCGAGGAACAGGAGGATCGCTCCGGTTCCGGTGTTGTTGTTGATCAACAACAGGACGCCCGGCCCGATCAGCAAGACCATCGCGAGCAGGGTGAACAACCCGGAAAGAGCCATCAGGGCGAGCAGGGAGAGGACTCGACTGCGAGTGGCCCGCCAGGTCGTGGCGATATCTGGTTTGCGTCCGAGGACCGCCTCGCCCACGACATAGACGAGCAGTCCGCTGAGGATGGCTGTCGCGAAGGCGGTGAACACGCTCTGCAGAAACAGGGACGGGTATCCGAGGAAGGCTTCTGCCCCGGTTCCCAGCCCGCTCAGCGCCCTGGTGACCAGGTGGGTGGCGCCGATCCCAATGGAGGCAGACGGGACCAGGAACACGGCTAGCACGATCACCGACAGCCCAACCATGGACTTCGGGTTGAAGCGGATGGCTTTGACCGCACCGTCCAGGATGTCGCCGAGCTGAAGTGGTCGCAGAGGCACGATTCCCGGTTTGTGCCACGCGAGCATCGGGGTCTGCGGGCCTGCTATTGGCCCGGCCGCCGGATGGGGTGCAGCGTACCGGTCGCGGGGTGGCTCGCGGTCCTGCGGTCCGGGGGCCGGGAAATCGCCCGTCGCCGTCATCTGTCTCCCTGGTCGATCCGGTATCAGCGCGTCGTGTCGCATACTGGCGACCCACGGCCTCGTAGCCGGGACCAGGTGCCGACAGCCCGTAGCAGAGAGGTTACTTGCTCGGGGCCGTATTCAGTTGGGCCGGCGCCGGTGCGCTCGCGGTTGGTACGGCATTCCATTGCGTGAAGTCCCACGCGGTCAGCTGGCCTGTGGAACCCTCGACCCGCAGCAGGAGTGTCTTTTCGTCGGCCGAGACATAGATCTTGGTGTCGCTGGCCTGGGTTGTCAGCAGGTAGGCGGGGACCCCGTTGACCTTGGTCTTGACAACGTTGGTGCTCAGCCGCCCCTTTGCTGATGAGAAGATCTGGTTCAGCAGCCCCCTGACAGTAGGAGCATCTGTAGAAGCTGCGGACGCGGCCGAAAGCGGGGTGTACTTGCCTGCAAGCTTCTTGGCGTGCTCCGCCGAGTAGTTCTTGGTCCAGTACGCCGCGTCGGCCTTGCGGTAGGTCTTGCCACCGACCGTGAGCATCTCCACGACACCAGTGCCATCGTTGACGACCACGAGGTTGTTCTTGCCGGCGAGGTCGCCGGCGATCTCAATCTTGGCCGTCACCGATTTGCTGGGGCCACTGGCGCCGTTCGCGACCGTGCCCTTGACTCGCACGCTCTTGGCCGCGGCGCCGTTCATCCGCGATCGCTGGAGCAGCGCATCCGCTGAGTTGCCCGTCGGGGCGGTGATCGTGGCGCTGGGCTTGTCCGTGGTCGCAGGGTTCCGAGGAGCAGGCGCTCAGACCGAGCGCGACAGCCGCGGCCTGAGCGAGATATGAGGTGCGCTGGCCGCGGCGTAGCTCATCAGGTGACACCCCCAGGAAATGGCTCGCGGGGCCGTGGGCCCGGCGGTGTCCGACCTGTGCACGTTATCGGGCAAATCGGGGCGTGGCTGAGCCGGTCGCGCGTGGCTGCCGCCACTAGCGACCCTTGGGATGCCAGACGGTCTTGGTCTCCAGGTAGGCCTTGATCCGGGTCAGGTCAGGGGTACGGGACCAGTCCGGCTCGATCGCGTCCGCACCGTCACCGGCGGGCCGCAGGACGCGTTTCAGGTTCTCGGCGCTCGCGCGTTCGAGCTCTGCCCAGACCAGGTCGTGGGACCCGGCGGCTCCGGCCAGGTCGATGGCATTGACGTCCTGGTGGCCGGCCAGCCACGGCGCGACCTCGGCGGTGCGCCCGGTGATCATGTTGATGACGCCCGCCGGCACGTCAGAGGTCGCCAGGACCTCCGAGAGCGTCACTGCTGGTAGCGGCCGGTGTTCGCTGGTCAGCACTACTGCCGTGTTGCCGCTGACGACGATCGGAGCCAGAACTGAGACCAGGCCGAGCAGCGAAGAACGTTGCGGGGCGAGGGCGGCGACCACCCCGGTGGGCTCCGGCACGGAGATGTTGAAGTACGGTCCGGCCACCGGGTTGACCCCGCCCAGCACCTGGGCGAGCTTGTCCGACCACCCGGCATACCAGACCCATCGGTCGATGGCCTGGGAGACGACGGTGTCTGCGCCCACAGCCGTGAGGCCTTCGGCCGCCGCGACCTCGGTGGCGAACTGGCTGCGCCTGCCCTCCATCAGCTCAGCCACCCGATACAGCACCTGACCACGGTTGTATGCCGTCGCGCCGGCCCACTTGCTGAAGGCACCCCGGGCTGCCACGACGGCGTCCCGGGCATCCTTGCGGGAACCCATCGCGGCGTTGGCCAGAAACCTGTCGTGGGTGTCGCGCACCTCGTAGGTGCGGCCGGACTCGCTACGCAGGAACGCTCCGCCGATGTAGAGCTTGTAGGTCTTGCGCACCTCGATACGTTGATCCGCGGCAGCCTTGCGCGCTGCGGTCTTCCGTACGGCAGCATCCGGTGCGGCGACATCCGGTGTGGTCACTGTGCGGCGGGCCGCTGTGGGACTCATTGGTCAGCTCCTGTCGTGACGTAGCCCTCGAGGCCGTGGCGGCCACCCTCACGGCCGTAGCCGGACTCCTTGTAGCCGCCGAACGGCGACGTCGGGTCGAAGCGGTTGAACGTGTTGGCCCAGACCACCCCTGCCCGCAGCTGGTCAGCCATCCACAGGATGCGGGAGCCCTTCTCGGTCCAGATCCCTGCCGACAGCCCGTAGGGCGTGTTGTTGGCCTTGGCGACCGCCTCCTGTGGCGTGCGGAACGTCAGTACCGACAGGACCGGCCCGAAGATCTCCTCCTGGGCGATTCGGTGAGACTGGGAGACCTCAGTGAAAACCGTTGGGGCGAACCAGAACCCGCGTTCAGGCAGTGCGCAGGGCGAGGTCCACCTGGTGGCGCCCTCGGACTCCCCGACGTCGCTCAGCTCGCGGATCCGGGCCAGCTGAGCCGCGGAGTTGATGGCCCCGACGTCGGTGTTCTTGTCCAGCGGGTCACCCACCCGAAGGGTCCCGAGGCGGCGCTTCAACCGCATGATCACGTCGTCGGCGACATTCTCCTGCACCAGGAGGCGGGAACCGGCGCAACAGACGTGGCCCTGGTTGAAGAAGATACCGTTGACGATCCCCTCGACTGCCTCGTCGATCGCAGCATCGTCGAAGACGATGTTGGCAGCCTTGCCGCCGAGCTCGAGAGTGGCTCGTTTTCGGGTGCCGGCGATGGAGCGGGCGATGTCCTTGCCGACTTCGGTCGATCCGGTGAAGGCGACCTTGTCCACGCCGGGGTGCCGGATCAGGCGGGCTCCGGTCTGGCCGGTACCGGTGAGGATGTTGACCACCCCTGCCGGCAGGTCGGCCTGCTGGCAGACCTCGGCGAACAGCAGTGCGGTCAGCGGCGTCGTCTTGGACGGCTTGAGGACGACGGTGTTTCCGGCGGCCAGGGCGGGCGCGATCTTCCACGACAACATGAGCAGCGGGAAGTTCCACGGAATCACCTGTCCCACCACCCCGAGAGGTCTCGGCAGCCGCCCGCTGCCGCCCGAGAGCCCGGCGTGCTCGAGCTTGTCCGCCCAGCCGGCATGGTAGAAGAAGTGCGCCGCGGCCAGCGGGATGTCGACGTCACGCGACTCCTTGATCGGCTTGCCGTTGTCCAGGGTCTCCAGGACGGCAAACTCCCGCGCGCGCTCCTGCAGGATGCGCGCAATACGAAAGAGGTACTTGCCGCGCTCTGCCCCGGACAGGCGGCCCCACGACCCCTCGAAAGCCTTGCGGGCCGCATTGACAGCCTTTTCGATGTCGGCCTCGCCGGCCTCGGCGACCTCGGCCAGGACCTCCTCGGAGGACGGGTTGATGGTCTTGAACGGCGTCCCGTCGACCGACTCGACGAACTCGCCGCCGATGAACAGCCCGTATGAGGGGCGGATGCTCACGAGGGCGCGTGACTCGGGCGCCGGTGCGTACTCGAACTTGGCCATGGGTGTCTCTGCTCTCCGCTCAGTCGATCGTCACGTAGTCGGCACCGGAGTAACGGCCGGTGGCCAGCTTCTGCCGTTGCAGGAGGAGGTCGTTGAGTAGGCCGGAGGCCCCGAAACGGAACCAGGCCGGGTCGAGCCAGTCCTCACCGGCCACCTCGTTGACCATCACCAGGTACTTCATGGCGTCCTTGGTGGTTCTGATTCCTCCGGCCGGCTTCACCCCGACCTGGGTGCCGGTCAGCGTGCGCCAGTCGCGGACCGCCTCGAGCATGATCAGCGTGACCGGAAGGGTGGCTGCCGGCGATACCTTGCCGGTCGAGGTCTTGATGAAGTTCGCGCCGGCCAGCATCGCCAGCCATGAGGCGCGACGCACGTTGTCATAGGTGACCAGCTCTCCGGTCTCAAAAATGACCTTCAGATGTGCTGGAGCACCTCCGGCCTCAGAGCGCTCGTCACAGGTGGCCCTGATGGCCGCGATCTCGTTGAACACCTGGAGGTACCCGCCCGACAGGAACGCCCCACGGTCGATGACCATGTCGATCTCGTGGGCGCCTTCACGCAGCGCGTCGCGGGTGTCCGTGAGCTTGACGGCCATGGTGGCCCGGCCCGAGGGGAAGGCTGTCGTCACGGCCGCGACATGAATGGCGCTGCCCTTGAGGGCGTCCACGGCCACCGGGACCATGTCGGCATAGATACATACCGCCGCGACCTGGGGCGTGGTCGGGTCACCGGGGTCGGGGGCCATCGCCTTGGCGCACAGCGAGCGCACTTTGCGCTCGGTGTCGGCGCCTTCCAAAGTCGTCAGGTCGATCATGCTGATCGCCGTGTCGATGGCCCAGGCCTTCGACGTGGTCTTGATCGATCGGGTGCCCAACCCGGCTGCGCGTGCCTCCGCGCCGACCTGGTCGACCCCTGGCAGCCCGTGCAGCCACCTCGTCAGTGAGGCGTTGGTCAGCGCGCCGACTCCGAGCAGCTCGCGCGCACTTTCGGTTGTCATGGTTGAGCTCACGGCCGGAGTCTATCGGCCTACGCTTAAACCATGAGGTGCGTGGATCGCGGCGATCGTTCACCTCCGGAGTGCAACAGTGCAAGGATAATTCCAATGGATACCAGGACCTCGATCATGCGGGACGTATTCCGCCAGCGTTCCTCCGTAGTGCTGGCATCGGTGTGCGGCGTCACCGGGCTGCTCTTGCTCCTGTCGCTGGTCCGGAACTGGGGCAGCTACCCCCGGCCGTTGTTTGCTGCGTGGGTGGTCCTCGGACTGGCCGTCGCGTGGTCGATATTCGTCCGGCCCGCGGTCCTGCTCGATGCCGAGGGAGTCACTCTTCGCAACGTCGTCCGTGACGTTCACATCCCCTGGACCCGGTTGACAGACGTGACAACCCGCTGGAACCTCAAGGTCTTCGCCGGGGACAAGGGCTACACCTCCTGGGCCATGTCCTCCGAGATCGAACGACCCAGGGGTCTTTCCGCGGGGATGATCCGGATGCCCGCTCCGGGGCGTCTGTCCGGCGTGGCCGGCGCGGACGTGAGACCGTCCACGAATGTCCCGAAGGCCACCGCTCAGAGCGTCGCCCGGTCGATCAACGTCGCCAAACAGGAGTATGACGAGGCCGTCGCGTCGGGAGGGCTGACCGCGGAACCTGATGCCCGGGTGCGGATCACCTGGGTGCCCGTCACCATAGCCGTCCTGGTGCTGCCCGCGCTGGTCGTGCTCGTGCTGTCCCTGGCCTGATCGGCCTCAGGTGGGGCTCGTCAGGCCGTGCATCGAGGCAGCCATTCGAGCCAGCCGGCCCGCGGCCTCGGCGCGAGCCGCAGTCAGCCCGGCTGAGCGCCGGAGCAATGACTGCTCGACCGCGACGATCGCCTCGAGGTAGACCTTGAGCTTGGGCTCGGTCCCGCTCGGCCGGACGATTACCCGGCTCTCGTCCTGCAGCAGGTAACGGAGCCCGTCCGTGGGGGGCAGCCGTTCCGAACCCTGTGCCAGATCGTCGATCCGGGTGATCGCGACCCCTCCCAGATCAGTCGGTGGGCTCTTTCGGAGGCCGGACATCAGGGCCTCCAGGAGGCTCAGGTCGTCGACCCTGACGGCGAACGCACCAGTGGCATGGACCCCGTGCCTGACCGCGAGGTCGTCCAGGACGTCGAGCAGGCAGCGACCCTGGGCCCGCAGACCCGCGGCCATCTCGGCCAGCATCAGTGCGGCGCTGATGCCGTCCTTGTCGCAGACCTGGCCGGGGTCTACGCAGTATCCGATGGCCTCCTCGTAGCCGTAGCGCAGCCCGGGCACCCGAGAGATCCACTTGAACCCGGTCAGTGTCTCTTCGTGACGGATCCCCGCGTCGGCGGCCATCGCCGCGAGCAGCCGCGACGACACGATCGAGTTGGCGAACACGGCGTTGCCGCTGACTCCGCGAGAGAGGATATGGGCCCCGAGCAGTGAGCCGACCTCGTCGCCGCGCAGCATCCGCCAGGCGGGTTCGTCCATGCTCGCGACGTCGGTGCTCGTGGCGCCGGGGTCGCGGACCGCGACTGCACACCTGTCGGCATCCGGGTCGTTGGCCAGGACGATGTCGGGATGTACCCGTGCCGCCAGCTCCAGGGCGGCGTCGATCGCACCGGGCTCCTCGGGGTTGGGGAAGCGCACCGTCGGGAAGTCCGGATCCGGGTCCGACTGGCTGGGCACCACCATGGGGGCCTGGAAACCGGCACGCGCGAAGGCTGCGACCACGACGGCACTGCCCACTCCGTGCAGCGCAGTGTGCACAACGCTCAAGGCCCGCGGGCTGTCCGGGGCGACGACCGCCGTCGCCGCATCGAGATAGGCCTCGAGCACGTCGTCGTTCATGATGGTCCAGCCGGAGGTCGCCCGAGGGATGCCGGCAACCCGGCCCACCTGCGCGATGTGTGCGGCGATCCGGGCATCGGACGGCGCCACGATCTGGATGCCGTCGCCCAGATAGACCTTGTAGCCGTTGTCACGGGCAGGGTTGTGGCTTGCCGTCACCATCACGCCGGCGCTTGCCCCGAGATGGCGGATGGCGAAGGCCAGCACGGGAGTTGGCAGGGGGCGAGGCAGCACCATGGCACGGCCGCCGGCTGCCACGACCACGGCTGCCGTGTCGCGGGCGAAGACGTCCGAGCTGTGTCGGGCGTCGAAGCCGATGACCACCAGGGGTTCAGGCGAGGACTCCAGCAGGTATGCCGTGAGCCCGGCCGCCGCGCGGATCACGATGGACCGGTTCATCCTGTTGGGTCCGGCTCCCATGGCGCCGCGAAGCCCGGCGGTGCCGAACTCGAGCATGCCGGCGAACCGGTCCTCCAGGTCTGCCCCGGCCTCGGGGTCACCCGATGCCACAGCCGCCATCAGGGCGACCAGCTCGGTGCGGGTGACCTCGTCCGGATCGTCCTCGCGCCAGGCTGTGGCCCGGTCGACCAGGTCTTGCGGGGCGGCATACGCCCGTGAGCCTGCTGCTTTTCGGCGGGCGGTCATCACGAACCGGCGATCCGGGCGACGACGGCGGCCAGCAGGCGCCCGCAGCGGTCAGCCGCGGCCTGGCCGGTTGTGAGAACCTCATCGTGGGACAGCGGCTGGTCGCCGATGCCCGCTGCCAGGTTGGTCACCAGTGAGATCCCGAGGACCTCGAGGCCGCACTCGCGCGCGGCGATCGCCTCGAGGGTCGTCGACATCCCGACCAGGTCGCCGCCCAGGATCTTGGCCATCCCGACCTCCGCCGGCGTCTCGTAGTGCGGTCCGCGAAACTGCACGTAGACGCCCTCGTCCAGACCGGGATCGACCGCGTGCGCAATCTCGCGAAGCCGCGGCGAGTACAAGTCCGTGAGGTCCACGAAATGGGCTCCCTCGATCGGCGAGGCCGCCGTGAGGTTGAGGTGGTCCCGGATCAGGACCGGAGTGCCGGGTGCCCTTGCCGGGTTGAGGCCGCCGCATCCGTTGGTCAGCACGATCGTGCTGCATCCAGCGGCAGCGGCGGTGCGAACGGCGTGAACGACGCTGCGGACTCCGCGCCCCTCGTAGTAGTGGGTGCGAGTGCCGAAGACCAGTGCCCGGTGATCGGTGCCGGCGATCTCCACCGATCGGATGACGCCTGCGTGGCCGGCAACGGCGGCCTTCGCGAAGCCCGGGACATCGGCATTGTCGATGGTGGCAACCGTCTCCCCGATCAGGTCAGCCGTCTGCCCCCAGCCCGAACCCAGCACCAGCGCCACGTCATGACGGGCGGTTCCTGCGCGGCGCCCGATCACCTCGGCGGCGGCCGCGGCCACCGCGAAGGGATCCACGGAGGGATCTCGCAGATCCAGGGAGTCTGTGCTCGAGTAGGTCACGCGGGCAGCCTAGCTCCGCGGCCCTCCCGCTACGGCAGATCGCCGTCAGCGAAGCGCCTGGCTCCTCTCCCGGTTGTCCAGGCCCCGGCTCGCCGGCCGATGAGTTGATGCGGACCGAGAGCCTCATCACGTAGGCTTCCATCGGAGCCTGGTCATCCGCCTGAGAGATTGGCCTGACGTGATCTGCGCATCGTCCCGCTCGCCTCGGGTGGTCGCCGCTGCGGCTGTCGTCCTCCTGCTGAGCTCGTGCGCCGGCGACGCCACGGAGAGCCCTGTGAAGGTGGCGCCGAGCAGGTCCTCGCGACCAAGCGCTTCCACCGCACCACCGTCGATCACATCTTCACGGCCGACAGGCACGGTGAACGTGTATGCCGGCGCCAGTGCGGGGGACCTTTCCGCGACCGCCAGCCGAGCCAAGAGCCTGGTCTATGTCCCGAACAACGCGACGGACACCGTTCAGGTGATCGACCCGACAACGTTCAGGGTGATCGCGACCTATCCCACCGGGCGCGAGCCCCAGCACGTGGTGCCGAGCTGGGACCTGAGGACGTTGTGGGTCAATGACGACCTCGGCAACGACATGGTGCCGATCGACCCCGTTACGGGCAAGCCGGGCAGACCGGTCCAGGTCGAAGACCCCTACAACCTGTACTTCACTCCTGATGGTGCTCATGCCCTCGTGATGGCGGAGCGGCTGCATCGCATTGACGTGCGCAACCCCTCAACGATGGCCTTCGAGCACTCGCTGCCGGTGCCTTGTGATGGCGTCAACCACCTCGACTACTCCGCGGACCTGTCCTTCTTCGTGGCCAGCTGTGAGTTCAGCGGCAAGCTGCTCGTGGTCGATCGCAACGCCACCAAGATCGTCGGGCTGGTCAACCTCAACAGCATCAGGACTCCCGGAGCCACGAGCGTCGACGCTGCCAGGAGCATGGGTGGGCCCAAGAGTGGCCTGACGCCGGGTGCCTCAGCAATGCCGCAGGACGTCCGGCTCACCCCGGACGGCACCCGGTTCCTGGTGGCTGACATGTTGCGGAACGGCGTCTGGGTCATCAGCGCGAGCACCCACAAGGTCCTGCGCTTCATCCGCACCGGCGCAGGTGCTCATGGCATCTATCCCGACCGCGAGGGCAGGCGCATCTTCGTCAGCAACCGCGACGAGGGATCCATCTCGGTCCTGGACGCCTCGTCGCTGGCCATCACCGCCACCTGGAAGATCCCGGGCGGAGGATCACCCGATATGGGGGGAGTCAGCGCGGACGGCTCGCAGCTGTGGCTCTCCGGCCGCTACAACAGTGAGGTCTATGTCTTGAATGCGAGGACGGGTGCCCTGATCCGGCGGGTCAGTGTCAACGCAGGTCCGCACGGTCTGCTGGTGTGGCCGCAGCCAGGCTCGTTCTCTCTGGGGCACACCGGCAACATGCGATAAGGGCGGTCGCGTATCCCGGGTTGATCGTTCCTTCTCCAGAGTCACCCGTGCCCGGGTATCAGCCGGGGGAAGCCGGGCTTGCGGCTTCCCCGGCTTCCGAGGCCGAGATGGCCAGGGCTGGGTTGGGCCGAGGGGCAAGGGTGACCGGGTCGCCGGGGCTGAACGTGGCCACGGCGTCGTTGTCGATCTGTGCCATGACCCTCTCGCCGGAGTCTGTCACCGCGTGCAGGCTCCCCGTCGAGCCGAGGAAGCTTGCCGAGAGGACCGTGGCCCGGCCAGCTGGATCGGCTGTGACTTCAATGGACTCGGGTCGAATCAGCACCAACGCGTCTCCACGCTGCACTGAGCCCGGCAACAGGGGAACCGAGGTCCCGAGAAGGCTGGCCCGCTCGCCCTCGACGATGGCCCGCAGACGGTTGGTCAGGCCGACGAAGTCGGCCACGAAAGGCGTCGCGGGCCTGGCATAGAGGTCATGGGGTGACGCCAGCTGCTCGAGGTTGCCGGAGCGCATGACGCCAACCCGGTCAGCCACGGCGAGGGCCTCCTCCTGGTCATGGGTGACGAACAGGGTGGTGGTGCCGACCTCGAGCTGTATTCGCCGGATCTCATCCCGGAGCTGCACCCGCACCTTGGCATCCAGAGCCGACAGGGGCTCGTCGAGCAACAGGACCTGTGGCTCGATGGCGAGCGCGCGGGCCAGGGCGACTCGTTGCTGCTGCCCGCCGGACAGCTGGTGGGCGTAGCGATCGGCGTGGTCCGTGAGTTCGACCAGGTCCAGCATCTCGGAGGCACGAGCCCGTCGGCGGGCGACCGGGATACGGCGCAGACGGAGCCCGAACTCCACGTTCTGACGCGCGGTCATGTGGGGGAACAGGCTGTAGGCCTGGAACACCATCCCCATGTCACGGGCGCTGGTCGGCACCCGGGTGATGTCCCTGCCCCCGACCTCGACTCGTCCGGAGTCTGCGTCTTCCAGCCCTGCCAACACCCGCAGGGCCGTGGTCTTGCCGCACCCGGAAGGGCCCAGCAGTGCGACGAACTCGCCGGGGGCGATGTCCAGGTTGAGCCCGTCCAGGGCGTGAATCGACCCGTAAGACCGGCGCAGCTCGAACAGCGCCACCGCTACTCCCTGGCCTGGTCTGCCTTCGGCCGGGGTGTCGGACACCGTGTGTTGAGTTGGCGACATCAGCTCTCAGTTCTCCTTGGGGTGGCGTGAGCGACGACCACTGCCGACGAACGTCATCGCGAACAGCACCATGAACGCGATGACCATGAAGGCAAAGGCTGCGGCGATCGCCAGCGAGGCGTCGCGCTTGCTCAGCTGGTTGATGGCCACCTGCAGGTTGTCGCGGCTGAACAGCGAGGCGATGGTGAACTCGCCCAGAACGAGGGCGACGGACAGGAAGGCCGCCGAGAGCACCGCAGTCCGGACGTTCGGCAGGATGATGCGCCACATGACCGTGGGCCACCCCGCGCCGAGCGAACGGGCTGCCTCGGCCAGGGTCTTGACGTCAATCGCGGCCAAACCCGCGTCCAGGGCGCGATAGGCGTACGGCAGGACGAGGACCACGTAGGCGAACGCCAGCCACAGTGACGACTCGCCCAGGAAGTACGACACCCAGGCATAGACGGGGGCGAGGCCCACGACAAGCACGATGGCAGGGATGGTCAGCGGCAGGAGACAGATGAACTCCACCGTCCGGCGCATCCCCGGCAGCCGAAGCCGGACCCAGGTCATCGTCGGGACCAGCATCACCAGCATGATCGCCACGGTGAGCAGGACCAGTCCGGCAGAGGCCAGGATGCCCGTCTTCAGCTCGGGGTAGTCCGCATCGATGACGGTGACGTTGAACAAGGTGGCCCAGGTGTGCAGCGTCCGGCCACCGCCGGGGGCGCGGGTCGTGAACTCGACCATTCCCAGCAGCGGCAGCGCGAAGAAGACGCCGATCACCCCGACGACGACCCACCGGAAGATGGACTGCCTGCGGCGCCGTGCGGCGCGTAGCTTCACCGGCTCAGCCATCTGGTCGTGCGCCTTTCGAGGACGACGTAAAGGGTCATGACCACAGCGACGATGGCGACCATGCCCAGGGCCATGGCCTTGCCAACGTTCTCCTGGCCGAGGACAACCTCGGAGCTGAGCGTGCCGCCGATCTTCAGAGGGATGATGGGGGAGCCCTGAGAGATCAGCGCGGCAGCCGTCGCGTAGGCGCTGAAGGCGTTGGTGAAGAGCAGCAGCATGGCCCCGATGAAGGAGGGCGCGAGGATTGGTCCGCCGACATATCGCCAGTAGTGCCAGGTGGTACCGCCGAGTGACTCCGCCGCCTCGCGCCACTGCGGCCTCAGTCCCTCCACCGCGGGCAGGAAGACGATGAGCATCAGGGGGATCTGGAAGTAGGTGTAGACGAGGATCAGCCCTTTGTACGGCTCGAAAAGCCAGGTGCTACCGGCCAGGTCGATGCCAACGTTCTGTAGCCACAGGGTGACAAATCCCTGAAAACCGACGGTTGCGACGAAGGCGAAGGCGAGCGTGACGCCGCCGAACTGCGCGAGGACGCCACTGACAGAGGTGACGAATCGCCGAAGGTGACCGCCGTCGCGTGCTGTCGTCACGGCATACGAGAGCAGTGCTCCGAAGACCGCGCCCAGGACTGCGGTGACGGCGGACAGCACGGTCGAGTGGACGAAGGCCGACACGATCTGGGGTTGGGTCAGCGCCGACAGGTTGCCCAGGGTCGGACGGCTGTCGCCATCCAGAAACGCCCCGACCACGACGATCAGGGTCGGGATCGCCAGGAAGATCGTCGTGTAGGCGAAGAAGGGGACGACGCCGAGCAGGGCGCCCACCGGCTTGCGGCCGGTGGGCGCCCTTTTGTTCAGTGGATCAGCCAATGGCCTTGGCCCAGTTGGCCGCCAGATACGCGTTGGCCTTGTCGTTCTGCGCCTTGGTCAGGAACACCGGGGTTCCGACCGCCTTGGGAAGTGCGGCATAGGCAGCCTTGTCGATCGTCCCTGCCGCAACCATCGCCTCTTCCCGCACGGGTCGCGCTCCGCCCTTGAGCCAGAGGTTCTGGCCCTCGTCGGAGTAGAGGTACTCCTGCCACAGGCGGGCCGCCGCGGGGTGAGGAGCGTCCTTGCTGATTGCCTGCACGTAGTAGCCGCCGACCACGGCTCCGGCGGGGACGACGGTCTTCCAGTCCATCTTGCCCTTGAGCTTCTTGCCCTGCGCGACGTTCAGGTAGTCCCAGTCGAAGACGACCGGAGTCTGGCCTGACTCGATGGTGGCACCAGTGGGGTCAACCGGCAGGAAGTTGCCCGCCGTCTTGAGCGCCTTGAAGAAGTCGACTCCCTTGCTGATGTCGTCGGGCGTTCCGCCCCGGTTCAGGGCTGCCATGACGACGCCACTGAACCCGGCGCCCGCCTTGGTCGGGTCGCCGTTGAGTGCGACTTTGCCCTTGTAGGCGGGCTTCAACAGGTCTGTGACATTTTTCGGCTCCGGGACCTTGCCGGCGTTGTAGCCGATGCTCATGTAGCCGCCGTAGTCGCTGACCCCCAGTCCTGTCGCGTCCTTGAGCTTGTCCGGGATGTCGTTGAACGTCGCAACTTTGTACGGCGCGAACTTGTCAGTGTTGGCGCTGGCCACCGTTGCGCCGAGGTCGAAGACGTCAGGGGCCTTGGACTGGCCCTTGAGATTCTTGGCCGCGGTGATCTCGTCGGCACTGGTGCCGTCGGGCTGGTCACTGTTGACCGCCAGACCGTACTTGGCCTGGAAACCCTTGATGATCTCGCCGTAGTTGGCCCAGTCCGGGGGAAGGGCAATGACGTTGAGCGTCCCCTCCTTCTTGGCGGCGTCGATCAGTGCCGCCATGCCTCCGAGGTCGTTGGCAGACGTCGCGGACGCTGCCTTGACCTCTCCGGGGCTGGTGCTGTCTGAGGCCTTCGTGGGTGGGGAACAGGCGGTGATGCCGACGAGGGACAGGACGGCAAGTGCCGCAACACCCGTTCGACGAGCCATCTTCTTCTTCATTCTGGGACCTCCGGGTCGGATGGGGCTCACCTGCGCAGGCTAGCGCTCGCAGCCCAGATCTGGGATGTCTCATGACGGACATTGCACGATGTCACGCCTCGGTGAACGGCGCCTGGCGGTGAGGTAACGGTACGTCACGCGACCGGCCACGCCGGGCAACGGAACCGTTGGGTGGTTGGATGGGCCCTGTGAGAGAACACAGCATGTCCGTCGTGATCCTCGGCGGTGGCCCCGGTGGGTATGAGGCTGCTCTGGTTGCAGCCCATCTGGGAGCTTCCGTCACCATTGTCGACCGCGATGGCCTTGGCGGCGCCGCGGTCCTGACCGACTGTGTCCCGAGCAAGACGCTGATCTCGACCTCGAACTCATTGTCACGAATCGAGGTGGCGGGCGGGCTGGGGGTCCGCTTCGACGGCGAGGAGACGGGCCACGAGGCAGCGGCGGACCTGACCGCTGTCAACGCACGGATCCTCGAGCTGGCCGCAGCGCAGAGCCGGGACATCGAGGAGCGACTTCAGACAGTCGGTGTGCGAGTCTGCAAAGGCATCGGCCGGCTGATCTCACCGCAGAGAATCTCGATGGACCTCGCTACCGGGACGATCGAGGAGCTGGACGCGGACGTCGTGCTGGTGGCGACCGGGGCCACGCCCCGGGTCATGGACTCGGCCCAGCCGGACGGGGAGCGGATCCTTACCTGGCAGCAGCTCTACGCGCTCACCGAGGTCCCGAAACGTCTCATCGTGGTTGGCTCGGGGGTCACCGGTGCTGAGCTTGCGGACGCCTATCTCGGTCTGGGCAGCGAAGTGGTGCTGGTCTCCTCGCGCGATCGCGTGCTCCCCGGTGAAGATGCCGACGCCGCGACAGTGATCGAGGACGTCTTCAGGCAGCGCGGAATGCAGGTGATGAACCGCTCCCGTGCGGCCGGTGCCAAGCTGGTCGGCGATGGCGTGGTCGTCACGCTGGAGGATGGCCGCGAGATAGCCGGCTCACATGTGCTGCTCGCAGTGGGCTCGATCCCGCAGACCCAGAACATGGGACTGGCGGAGGCGGGCGTGGTGCTGACCGACTCCGGACACATCCGCGTAGACAGGGTCTCGCGCACCTCGGTCAGAAGCGTGTATGCCGCCGGCGACTGCACGGGAGTCCTTCCCCTCGCGTCCGTGGCGGCCATGCAGGGCCGTATCGCGATGTCGCATGCCCTGGGTGACACGGTGGCACCCCTGCACCTGCGAGGCGTTAGCGCCAACATCTTCACAGACCCCGAGATCGCGACCGTCGGGTACTCCCAGAAGGACATCGATGAGGGTCGCATCGACGCCCGAGCGGTCATGCTTCCCCTGTCCACAAACCCGCGAGCCAAGATGCAGAACGCGCAGGACGGGTTCGTCAAGCTTTTCGCCGCCACCGGCAGCCACTCGATCATCGGCGGAGTCGTGGTGGCCCCACACGCTTCCGAGCTCATCTTCCCGATCGCCCTCGCGGTTGAGAATCGGCTCACGGTGGATCAGATGGCCAACACGATCACGGTTTATCCGTCCTTGTCAGGTTCGATCGCCGAAGCCGCCAGACGCCTTCACCCCAGCGACTGAGGCTGTCGTCTCAGGTCTGACCTGGTCCTTTCGGCTGTCAGCTCCCGTGGACTGAGAGGCAGACTCAACCGACGTTGTTGGCCACGATGCCTGCCCTGGTCCCCACGAACACCTTGTTGCCCGACAGGGCTGGTGTGGCGAAGCGGGTCGGGATTGATCCGAGCTCGATCGAGCCGATCTGCTGGCCCGTGCTGTTGATCGCCACGAGGTTGGTCCCGGAAACGGTGAACAGGGCTCCGTTGCCTGCAACGGGTGAGCTGGTGATTCCCGCGAGGTGCCATACCCGGGTGAACTGCCCGGCGGCGTTCACGTCGACCCGGCTCAGGCCGTCGGTGCACGGCATGTACACGGTGTTCCCGGTTACCGCGGACACTCCGAAGGCCCGGCACAGGGGCTTGCTCGACACCTGGCCTCCGATGCCGCCGAGATGGGCGGCCCGGAGTACATAGCCGGTTCCGGACTTGCCGGCCTGCAGGATGTACCCGTTGCTCGTCAGGGCTGGCGTCATCGAGCCCAGATCAAGGTCCGCGGCGTTGTCGGCTGCCCATGTCGTGGGCGCGAAGAAGTCAAGGCGCTTCGAGGTCGGGCTGATGCGGGTCACCGAGTCTGACCCGTCGTAGGCTCCACTGGTTGACGCGCCGTTGCCGATGGCGACGAAGACGGAGCCATCGCTGCCGACCACCGGACCACCGGGTGCCCAGATGCCACCCTCCCGTCGGGTGGGAACCACCCATTGGGTGGAGCCCAGATGGCCGTTTGCCTTCAGCGAGACCACCGCCCCCTTGTACTGGCCGCAGTCACCTGCCAGGCCCCCGAACGGGATGTACACATTGCCTCCGGCCACGGCAAGGGCACCTCGCTGCTGCTCGGCGTTCTCGGCCTGGCCGACGATCGCGACCCTTCGGTTGACCTCGGTTGCCCCGCTGGTGGCGTTGAGCCCGAAGATCTCGTGATGTGCGCCGAACTGCGCGTTCACGGAGTTGGTGACCACAAAGATCCGATTGGTGACCGAGTCGTAGGCGGGGCTACCCGTGATGCCGCTCGGCGAGATGTTGCCCGGGCACGCCAGGCTCGATGTCGGAGCTGGCGTCCGGAGATGTCGCCTCCACCTAACTGCGCCCGTGCTCGCGTTGAGCATGTAGACAGAGTTGTTCTCGGTCGCCACGATGACGTTGCCGCCGAATGCGATCGGGGAGCCGTACACGGCGCCGTCCAGGCCCTTTCCCCACGCCCGGGTCAGGTGAGTGAACCTTGTCCCAGATGGGTAGAAGCCCGATCGGAGATTGTTTCCGTGGTCGGTCGGCCACGGAGCCGGCCCGGCGCCAAAACTAGTCGTTGCCCCGGCGCTGAGGAGCAGCGTCACCAGGAGCGGGATCAGCAACCCGCGTTTGCGCATCCTTCAGCGTGAACCGACGATGGAAGGTCTGTCCAGTGATGTTGCTATTTCGACATGATTGCCTGTGTTCTGGCGGCTGCTAGTCCTTGATCTCTGCAATCACGACGCCGTTGCTCACGGTCAGGCCCACCGTGGCTTTCAGGCCGGTGATGGTGCCTGCCTTGTGAGCGTTGATCGGCTGTTCCATCTTCATGGCCTCCAGAACCACCACGAGCTCGCCGAGCTCGACGACCTGGCCCTCCTCGACTGCGATCTTGACGATCGTCCCCTGCATGGGCGTGGTCAGGGCGTCGCCCGAGGCAGCTGCACCCGCCTTGCCAGCGCCGGTCCGCTTGGGCGCCTTCTTCTTCGAGGAGCTGCCACCGCTGCCACCGAACAACAGCCCCCCCGGCAGCAGAACCTCGAGGCGCTTACCGCCGACCTCGACGACTACGCTCTGGCGCTCGCCTGAGGGCTCAGGAATACCAGCCACAACGCCCGCGTATGCAGGAATGTCGTTGACAAAGTCTGTCTCGATCCACCGGGTGTGCACGGTGAAGGGCTGGGCGGGGTTCTTGGGCGCGAAAGCCTCGTCGGCGACCACCGCCTGATGGAAGGGCAGAACGGTGGGCATGCCCTCGATGACGAACTCGGCCAGTGCCCGTCGTGCGCGGGCCAGCGCCTGGGCACGGTCCTTGCCGGTGATGATCAGCTTGGCCAGCATCGAGTCGAAGGAACCGCCGATGATGTCACCTGACTCGACACCGGAGTCCAGCCTCACGCCCGGCCCCGATGGTGGGCGGAAGCTCGTCACGACACCAGGTGCCGGCATGAAGTTGCGTCCGGCGTCCTCGCCGTTGATCCGGAACTCGATCGAGTGCCCGTGGGGGGCCGGGTCGACGTAGCCGAGCGCCTCACCGCCGGCGATGCGGAACTGCTCGCGTACCAGGTCGATGCCGGTGACCTCCTCACTGACCGGGTGCTCCACCTGCAGCCGGGTGTTGACCTCCAGGAAGGAGATGACACCGTCCTGGCCGACGAGGAACTCGCAGGTACCGGCACCCACGTACTTGGCCTCTTTCAGGATGGCCTTTGACGCCCGGACCATCTCGGCATTCTGCTGACGTGACAGGAATGGCGCAGGCGCCTCCTCGACCAGCTTCTGGTGACGCCTCTGAAGGGAGCAGTCGCGGGTGGAGACGACGACGATGTTGCCGTGGCTGTCGGCCAGACACTGAGTCTCTACGTGGCGAGGTTTGTCAAGGTAGCGCTCGACGAAGCACTCGCCACGTCCGAAGGCAGAGATCGCCTCGCGAGTGGCGGAGTCGAAGAGCTCGGGGATCTGCTGGATGGTTCGCGCCACCTTCATGCCACGGCCGCCACCGCCGAAGACCGCTTTGATGGCGATGGGCAGGCCATGCTTCTTGGCGAATGCCACGATCTCATCGCTGTTCTCGACCGGGTCTGAGGTGCCGGGAACCAGGGGCGCTTTGGCTCTTGCGGCGATGTGGCGGGCCTTCACCTTGTCCCCCAGCGAGTCGATCGCCTCAGGGGAGGGGCCGATCCAGATCAGTCCGGCGTCAATGACCGCCTGGGCGAAGGAGGCGTTCTCGGCCAGGAAGCCGTACCCGGGGTGGACCGCGTCTGCGCCCGACTTGGCCGCGATATCGAGCAGCTTCTGTTGCACGAGGTAGGAGTCACCCGGAGTCGTACCACCGAGGGCGTATGCCTCGTCCGCGACCTTGACGTGCAGGGCGTCACGGTCAGGATCGGCATAGACGGCGACCGAGATAATTCCGCTGTCCTTGCATGCACGAGCGATCCGGACCGCGATCTCGCCGCGGTTAGCTATCAATACCTTGCGGATGGGCGCCATTGGCGGAGCCTAGCGTGTGACGCTGGGGTCGGCTGACGTGACCTGTGCCACACGCTCGACAAGGCGTGATCGCAGCTTGGTGATCAGGCAACCCTGCCCGCGCTCGGCGGGACCTGCCTGCCCGCACGTGAGCGGTGGGGGCCGCTCGGGCCCCCACCGCTCACGGGAGTCAGGCTTGTGACGGCCGTGACGGTCCCGACTGCCGCGATGGCTGGGAGATGCGTGAGTGCCTGAGCGAGAAGATCAGGCCCATAACGGCGAGTGCCAGCAGGACCCCGAGGGCCGCGGTGGCGACGAACTCCCACATTGGCGTTCCAGCGGGGCTGACGGGGGACTGGCTGACCTGGAAGACCCCGCCGCCCGGATCGGGCCGGGCATAGGCGGTGTTGGCTGCGGCGACGAACCAGGCGACGCAGCCGATCACGACGGCAAACAGGCGACGTGCATGGCGCATGTCGCACCTCCTTGGGTTGGGTCCGGCCTGATCTGCTCCGGGCGGGGTTGCTGACGACCCCATCTGACGCGCGGGCCATCGGAGGGCTCTTGGCAGGCGCTTGGAAGTGGCTTGGAGGAGGAGAAAGACCAGGTCAGCCGGGTTCAGACGTGCTCACGACGGTGCCTTTCCAACCGTGTTAGGTAAGCCTTTCCTGAGGTAGTGTTGACGGTGGTTCGAAGGGGGCGGGGCGCCTTGGCCAATGCAGCAGGGGTGGAAGGAACAGGTCTGCGCTTTGCTGTGCTCGGACCCCTTGAGGTGACCCGTTCGGGCCAGCGGCTCCCGCTGGGCGGCCATCAGCAGCGTGCGGTGTTGGCCCTGCTGCTGGCCGAGTCCGGCACCGTCGTGTCGGTCGGTCGGCTCGGGGACGCGCTGTGGGGGCAGCAGACGCCCAGCGGGTTCGTCACCACGGTGCAGACGTACGTGTTTCACCTGCGCGAGGTGCTCGAGCCGGATCGGCGGCACGGCGCCCCCGGGAAGGTTCTGGTCACCGAACCGGGCGGCTACCGACTCGACACCGGCGGCTCGAACGTCGACAGCTCGATCTTCGAGGAGTCGGTGAAGGCCGGTTGCGGGCACCTGGACCGCCACGACTTCGATGAGGCGTCGGCTGAGCTGACCCGAGGCCTGCGCCTGTGGCGCGGCGAGGCCTTCGCAGACGTGGCAGATTTCGGCTTCGCGGAGCCCGTGATTGCCCGCCTCGAGGCCATGCGGCTGATCGCGCAAGGCTTGAAGATCGACGCCGAGCTCGGTCTGGGACGGCATGCTGACGCTCTTCCTGAGATCTCCCGCCTCGTCGCGGAGAATCCTCTTCAGGAGCGGCTGCACGAGCAGAAGATGGTGGCGCTCTACCGCCTTGGTCGACAGTCTGAGGCGCTGGCTGCCTATCGTGCGGTCCGGAGCCGGCTTCACCGTGAGCTTGGGATCGAGCCCGCCCAGCACCTTCAGCTGCTGCATCAGGCCCTTCTGGCACATGACCCGGTGCTGGACTGGCAACCTCGGACAGAGACCCCGCCCGGCGAAGCTCTCGGAACCGGAGTGGGGGCCCCGCCGGTGACGAGGCCCGCGGGTCCTGTTCCAGACCCTGTGGGTCCCGGCCGATCTCACCTCGTCGGGCAGCTGGGTCATCCCGGACCACGAGGTCACGTCACGTATGCCGCCCTTGCGGTGCTCCTGACGGCAGGGCTGCTGATCCTGCTGGTTCCTCGATGGACACGTTCGGGTCCCTCGTCATTCCCGGCCAACAGCGTGGGCTCGGTCGACAGGGGCGGAGCTCTGTCAGGTTCGGTCAGAGTGGGTCTCGGCCCTGACGGCTTGGCTTTCGGCGCCGGTTCCCTGTGGGTGGCCAACCGAACTGATGGCACGGTGTCGCAGATCAACCCCGATACCGGTGCCGTGGTTCAGACCATCCGGGTGGGAGCCTTGCCGAACGAGATCACGGTCACCGGCAACGAGGTCTGGGTGGTCAACTTCGGCGCCGGAAGTGTCATCCGCATCAACGCGAAGACCGGCATGCCGGTCGATCGCGTGACTGTCGGTAATCAGCCCGTTGCCATTGCGTCCGGGCCGAGTGGCGTGTGGGTTGCCAACCGCGGAGACGACACCATCCAGCGGATCAACCCCGGAACCGGTCTGGCAGACAAGGCGGTGGGGGTCGGTGACAGCCCCAGTGGCATCGCCGTGGATGCCACCGCAATATGGGTCTGCAGCGATACCGAGGGCACCGTCTCGGAGTTCGACCCGAAGACCATGCAGCCTGGCGCGTCGATCTTCGTCGGCGGCGGACCTCGAGGTATTGCGCTGACCACCACCGACGTCTGGGTCGCCAGCCAGCTGTCACAGAGCGTGACCCGCATCAACAGGTCGACGGGCGCGACCCACACGATCGCGGTAGGTGACGGTCCCCATTCCATCGTGGCGGCCCGAAGCGGCGTCTGGGTAAGCAACGAGTACGACGGAACGATCACCCGCATCAACCCTTCGTCGAACGAGCCACGCACGTGGTCCCTCGGGGCCTCCCCCCGGGGTCTGGCCGCGGCAGGCGACAAGATCTGGGTGGCGTCGGGGTCCTTTGCCGCTACCGCGCACAAGGGCGGGACACTGCGAGTGGCGGGGGGCACGATTCCCGGGGGGTCGGGGGTGATCGATCCCGCGGCGGTCGATGACACCACCCAGTCGGCGACGCGCTACGTCTATGACGGTCTGGTCGCCCACGCCATAACTGGTGGCACCGGCGCCCAGACGCTGGTGCCTGACCTGGCCCTGTCGCTACCCTCCTCCAGCAATGCAGGCAGGACCTACGCATTTGTGCTCAGGCCCGGCATCAGGTACTCGACCGGTCGCGAGGTCCACGCTGGCGATTTCCGCCTCGGGGTGCGCAAGGCCCTGACGGTGGGCGGCAACCCGGAGTACCTCGCGGGCATCGTGGGCGGCCGGCACTGCATCGACCACCCGGACTCCTGCGACCTGTCGGCCGGGCTCAAGACTGATGACGCTACCCGTCGGGTGACGTTCAACCTCGTGGCGCCGGACCCTCAGTTCCGTCACAAGCTGGCTTACTTCGTCTATCCGGTTCCACCGGGTACCGCGGCCACCGAGTCTCGGGTCCCGGTGCCGGGCACCGGACCCTACGTCATCGCGGCGGACCTGCCCGATAAGAAGCTCACCCTTGAACGCAACCCCTACTTCAGACAATGGTCGTTCGCCGCACAGCCTCAGGGCTACCCGGATGTCATCGACTTTCGAAGGGTCGCTGACGGCGAGGTGGCGGCCGGGGAGGTCCTTGCCGGCCAGGCGGACGTTGCAGGGCTCTCTCCCAGTCCGGCCGCCTTTCGCCAGGCCCTGGCGAAAAGGTATCCCGGGCAGTACAAGACCGAGGTGTCGGCCCGGAGCAACTTCGAGCTCCTCAACACCCGAATGGCCCCCATGGACGACATCCGTGTGCGCAGGGCGCTCAACTATGCTGTTGACCGGAATCAGCTGGTCGTCATCTTGGGCGCCGATACCAAGTTCAGCCCTACCTGCCAGGTACTGCCACCGAACTTCCCGAGCTACAGCTGGTACTGCCCGTACACCTCGGGAGCGCCAGAGGGTCCGTATCACGGACCGGATCTGGCCACGGCGAAAGAGCTGGTCCGGCGTTCCGGTACCCAGGGCATGGTGGTGACCGTCGGAGGCGTGACGGGCAGCCCGGACCACGCGCTCAACCTCTACTTCGCCCAGGTCCTGACGCAGCTCGGCTACACGGTGAGGCTTCACGAGCTTCCGGGATCTTCCAGCTACAACGGCTTCAGGGCGCTGAGGCAGGTGCAGGTGGCTTCAGCAAGCTCCTGGATCGCCGACTATCCCGCAGCCTCGAACTACTACGACCGCTACCTGTCGTGCAAGACCGCCCAGGGGGCAGGCTGGTACTGCAACCCGCAGGTCGAGCGCGCAGCCGCCGAGGCTCACGCCGCTGAGACGTTCGACCGTGCGAAGGC
This sequence comes from Actinomycetota bacterium, assembly GCA_040006795.1. Classification (GTDB taxonomy): domain Bacteria; phylum Actinomycetota; class Actinomycetes; order Actinomycetales; family Dermatophilaceae; genus UBA4719. The sequence continues at coordinate 36,001 of JBDTWH010000115.1, forward strand.
CCGCATTCTCTGGGCCCAGGTGGATCGCATGATCACGGACGATGCGCCCGTCGTCGCGCTGGGGAACGGCGCCACGACCACTCTGGTCTCTGCGCGGGTCCAGAACTATCAGAGCGCCCCTGTAGTCGGCCCGGTGCTGAGCCGGATGTGGGTCAGGTAGCCGATTCTGGTTGCTGGCCCTGCCGGGCCAGCTGGCTCAGGTCGCTTTGGCAGCGCCGCTCGAACTCGTCCAGCTCGTCCAGCGCATCCTCGATGTCATGGCGGCGCCGCTCGAGGTGGCCCCGACGTTCGTGGAGCTGGTCCAGCACATAGCGCAGCTGACTTGCCTGGCCGGTCGGCTCGTCATACAGGTCGATGATCGTGCGGATCTCCTCGAGCGGGAAGCCGAGCCGTTTGCCGCGCAGGATCAGGTTGAGCCGGGTCCGTTCGCGGCGGTGGTAGATGCGCGCCGTCCCCCGACGCTCGGGGGAGATGAGGTTCAGCTCCTCGTAGTGGCGAATGGTGCGATGGGTGATGGCGAACTCGTCGGCGACCTCTGCGATCGTCCACGTTCTCGCGTCGGATGGTGTGTCGGCGTCGGATGCCGTCACTGCGCCGTTCGCCGTTCCCGTTTGGTTCGGTGTTCCCGCGTCGTTCGCCGAGTCAGTCCTTGTCATGTTCGTCAGGATGCTCTACCTTTACGTTTACGTCAACGTCAAGCAGGGCCATCTCCCCGGTTCCTCAATCCTCGGCGTCATCGAAGGGCCACCAACTCATGTTCGAGCTCAGCAAAGACCACGAAGACTTCCGCGCCGTCGTGCGCGAGTTCGCCGAGGCGGAAATTGCACCGCACATCGCCAGATGGGACCGGGAGGAGCACTTCCCGGTCGACCTGATCCCCAAGATGGGCGACCTCGGCCTGTTCGGCCTGGTGGTGCCGGAGGAGTTCGGGGGGGGCGACGGTGACTTCACCAACCTGTGCGTGGCCATCGAGGAGCTTGGCAGGGTCGATCAGTCGATCGGGATCACGCTCTCTGCCGGTGTCGGACTCGGCATCAACCCGATCCTCACGTACGGCTCCCAGGAGCAGAAGGAGCGCTATCTGCCCGACCTGGTCTCCGGTCGTGCGCTTGCTGCCTTCGGCCTGACCGAGTCGGAGGCAGGCTCTGACGCCGGCGCCACCCGCACCAAGGCCCGGCTCGATGGCGATGAGTGGGTCGTGAACGGCTCCAAGGCCTTCATCACGAACAGTGGCACCGACATCACTTCCGTCGTGACAGTGACAGCCCGTACCGGTGAGAACCCTGACGGCTCGGCTGAGATCAGCGCGATCCTGATCCCCTCAGGCACAACGGGATTCGGGGTGGAGGCGCCGTACCACAAGCTGGGCTGGCATGTCTCCGACACCCACGGTCTGTTGTTCGACAACTGCCGCGTGCCGGCCGAGAACCTGCTCGGTGAGCAGGGGGCCGGCTACCGGCAGTTCCTCAAGACCCTGGATGACGGGCGTATCGCGATCAGCGCCCTCGCGGTCGGGCTGGCCCAGGCGTGCCTGGAGCTTTCGACCGGCTACGCCAAGACGCGCATCGCCTTCGGTCGGCCCATCGGCGTCAACCAGGGGGTCTCGTTCCAGATCGCCGACCTGGAGGTGATGGTCGAGGCCGCCCGCCTGCTGACCTACAAGGCGGCCTGGCTCAAGGACGAGCTCCATGCCGGGCGTCGCTCCGTCAAGGAGGTCAAGCAGGCTGCCGCCGTGGCAAAGCTCTACTCGACCGAGGCGGCCGTCACGGCCACCCGCATTGCCACCCAGATCTTCGGTGGCAATGGCTTCATGGAGGACTTCGCCGTGGCCCGCTTCTACCGAGATGCCAAGATCCTCGAGATCGGCGAGGGTACCAGTGAGGTCCAGCGCATGGTCATCGC